>CALUPY010000001.1 GCA_944322755.1 Candidatus Gastranaerophilales bacterium
TCGCATGGGCACTTGCTTCGCATCGTGCCCGCCCGAATCCGCCGCAATGACGCACTATGTCATGCTGAAGCGATAATTTTGGAGCTCCATTATCATCGTCTGTGTTCAGCATCTTACCGGCTCGGGGTTTTGTGTGATTTGCGGGGTGGGTAAGATCCTGAACAGACACGACTGTTGTTGCGTTCCGGATTTTGCGCTTCAGGATGACAGAATGCTGTTGGGAAGGTTGCCGCGCATACCTTCGGCCCGAATCCGCCTTCTTTACTCCATAACCTTTTTTCTATTCCTTTGTCAACGAACGATACGGGGGATTATTTCTTTTCGTCGCAGCTTTGCGACTATATCTCTTCTTCTTGCCTGTTTATCGAGATTCTTTCCCTCTATTATATTATCTTACCTCTGACTATCTTTGTGAATTGAACTTTAGTTTGAACTTTTTTATACTTTGGGTGGAAAATTACACTCTTATATTTTCCATTAACCAATTCACTGATCTGTTGGAGAGCATTTCTGTTTTTAATTTTTTATTCTTTTTAACTTTTTTATCCGCAATAAGTTCATCTACGATACCCCAGTTTGAATTAACCGGCTGAAAATTTTTATGCTCCATTGACGATATATATCTTGTCAGCGCCCCAAGCATAGTCACACCGGAAAGCTCCAGCAGTGCTTCACCTTTTAAATATCTTGCCATATTTATGCCTGCAAGCATTCCTGTTGCAATAGATTCAGTATATCCTTCCGTGCCGGTAATTTGACCTGCAAAAAACAGATTTTCCCTCTTTTTGCACTGCAAAGCCGGAGTCAAAAGTTTCGGACTATTTATAAAAGTGTTCCTGTGCATTACTCCGTATCTTAAGATATTTGCATTTTCAAGACCCGGAATCGAATGCACAAGTTCTTTTTGGGCTCCCCATTTCAAATTCGTTTGAAAACCTACGAGATTATACATAGTTGCAGACAGATTATCCTGTCTCAGCTGGACAACCGCATAATTCTTTTCTCCTGTTCGTTTATCGATAAGTCCGACGGGTTTCATCGGCCCATATCTTAATGTATCAACACCGCGTGAGGCTAAGACCTCAACCGGCAAGCAAGATTCAAAAAATTTAGCATTTTTCTCAAACTCTTTCAGCTCAATTCTCGGTGCATTAACAAGGATATTATAAAAATTTTCGTATTGTTCCTTATTCATCGGACAGTTTATATAACAAGCCTCACCTTTGTCATAACGGCTCGCATAAAAAGCAATATCAAAGTTTATGGAATCTTTTTCAACAATCGGTGCGATTGCATCAAAAAAATGCAAATGCTCCTCTCCCGCAAACTCTTTTATATTTTCAGCAAGCGCCTCTGATGTCAGAGGGCCTGACGCAATAATGACAGGTATATTTTCAGGAATTTTTGTCACTTCTTCTCTTACAAAATTGATTTTTTCATTTTCTTCAAGCAGTTTTTTTACATTCAAAGAAAAAGCTTCCCTGTCAATGGCCAGAGCATTACCAGCAGGTACAGAAACATTCAGTGCTTCTTTAATAAGGAAGGAACCAAACATCTGTATTTCTTTTTTCAAAAGACCGCTTGCATTCGTCATATCAAGTGAGCCCAGACTGTTGCTGCAAACGAATTCTGCCGGATTATCCGTTTTATGCGCACCAGTTGTTTTTACTGGTCGCATTTCATATAAATCTACATCTATTCCATATTTTGCAAGCTGCAATGCTGCTTCAGAACCTGCCAAACCGGCGCCAATAACAGCAGCTTTCATTATTGCATCATCTCTTCAAATGTACTCAGGTCGTTGTAATTGAAGGTGTTGACGAATTTGTACAACAGTTCGGGGAAAAATCTTTTTGAACCGACTTCGAGCATTATTCTGAGCGCTTCTTTTGTGTTTTTTACCTTATATGTTGTTTTACCTGATGTCAGGTCATCAAAAAAGCTGCACATCCCCACAACTCTGCTCAATTCGCTTATTTGTTCCCCGGAAAGCTTAAAAGGATAACCGGAGCCGTCGTTGTTCTCATGGTGTTCCAACGCTACAAGACAAATATCTTCTGGCATATTCATATCAAGTTTTAGTATTTTGTATCCGATTTGGGTATGACTCTGGATAATTTTTGTTTCCTGTGATGATGGATTTGTTTTTTTTAGCAAATCCTCAGGAATCCTTGTCATTCCTATATCATGCAGCAGCGCACTTTTTGTTATTTTCGCAATTATATCTGAATCGTATTCCATCTTATAACCAAATGCGGTAGCAAGAATAGCGGTGTTCAGCGAGTGACAGTCAGCATAGCTTCCCAGCAGTTTCAGCTGTGAACAAAATTTTACATCCTCAATTACATTACCGATATCAGACAAAATTTTTGTTTTTATTTCATCTATCATCAGCGCTGCATCTTTATTTTCATTATTATTAACTGCAAACATTGTAGTTGCATAGTAAGACTTCATATCAACCTGGGCCTGGGCTTTGATTTTTGAGGTTTTGTTTACTGTTTTATCAAAAATAATTTCCTTTGTATGTGTAGCCGGAGGCGGTATATATTCACTATCTGAGGGTTTACTTTCGCTTGAAGAAATTCTGGATGGACGCTGATTTTTTGGAGCATCTTTGTATAATTCGCTGTACTGTGAAATTCTTAAAAGTTTTCCGGATGTTAAAATTTCACCGGCACTGATAAGTTTTTCACCGCTGTCATTGTATATATCAAACGGCAGCATTTTAAATTTTACAAGATCTTCAACTAAAATTCTTTCCATACTGATATCCCACTATTCGTCTGTTTTGATTATAAAAGATTTTTCTCTTTTTTGAAACAATACGTTTGTATGATTTATTTGGATTCTGTTATAATGCTAAAAAACATAAAAAAACAGGAGGATTTAAATGGCTAACTTAACATATATCGGACACAGCGCGTTTTTTATCGAAAATTCAACCTGCGGTATTCTAATCGACCCGTTTATTTCTCAAAATCCCCTGGCTAAATTCGACATGAATAATAAAAAAATTACCGATATTATCGTAACGCACGGACATGGCGACCATCTTGGAGATGCTGTTCCCATATCAAAATCTACAGGTGCCGTTATAAGCGCCATTTTTGAACTTGCAAACTGGTGTGCAGCACATGGTGCAAATTCAAACCCCGTACAGATGGGTGGTCTCTTAAACTACAACTGGGGAAAACTCAGATTTGTGCCGGCTTTCCACAGCAACTCCACGCCGGATGGGAAATATGCGGGTATGCCGACCGGGGTTATTCTTGAAATCAACGGAAAGAAAATATATCACTGCGGTGATACCTGCTTAAGTTCTGAAATGAAAGTAATCGGTGAAGTTTATAAACCTGATATAATGCTTGTTCCAATCGGCTCACATTTCACAATGGACATTGATGATGCTGTGATTGCTGCGGAATGGACTGGTGTTAAAACCGTTATACCTATGCATTACAACACTTTTCCGCCAATCCAGACAGACCCGCAAATGTTTAAAACAAAATTAAAGGATAAAGGTGTAGAATGTATTGTTTTAGCTCCGGGAGAAAAAATTTCGATATAAATCAGAAATTTGCAATCATGGCTGTACCAACAGGTATTGGTGCATCTGTCGGAGGTTACGCCGGAGATGCAAGCGGTGCTGCTCGTGAAATTTCTGAAAAAATCCCATTAATTGTTAACCCAAATGTAGTTAACGCTGCTGTATTTTCCGGAATTACAGACAATATGCTTTATGTTGAGGGCTGGAGTCTCAACGAATTTGTACGCGGAAATCTGGGACTGCTTCCCTCTTCAAACAACAAAATCGGAGTAATTTTTGACAAAGCAATTCCAAAAAATGTTTTAAATATTCACATTAACACGATTAATGCGGTAAAAACCGTGTACGGGATTGACATTATAGGCTATGAAATTACTGATACGCCTGTCGGAGTGGAATTTTTTACTACCGAAAAGGATATATCTTCAGGTGCGCTGGATTGTCCCGAAACTTTGATTGAAGCAGGGAAAAAGCTTATTAGTCGCGGCGCTCAGGTACTAGCAGTGGTTTGCCTTTTTGAAGAACCGCCTGAAGATGACTATGAATCAGGAGAAGGCGTTGATATAGTAGGTGGGGTTGAGGCAGTGATTTCTCATTATATTTCAAAAGAGCTGTTCTGTCCGTGTGTTCACGCCCCGGCATTTGCGGACGTTTCAATACAAGACTCGATTGTCAGTCCTAAATGCAGCGCGGAATATATTACGCCGACATTTCTTCCGTGTCTTCTGTTCGGGCTAAATAATGCGCCTTTACTTACAAAAAATCTTGACAAAAGCATTACAAACAAAAATATTCATTCTCTTTTAATGCCTTATGATTCTCTTGGCAGCTCAATAGTTTTTGATTCTTTAAAAAACAATATCCCTGTTTATGCAATAAAAGAGAATACCTCTGTTTTGGGTGTAGACAAACAGACACTTGGGGTTGACAGCATTGTTGAATTGGAAACCTATTGTGACTTTATTCGTCTTTTAAAATAATAACCTGTTCTTAAGGAGGGTTGACACGAAAAGATAATATACACAATACTTTTCAGAAGAGTATATACCTGTTTTCGGGATTTGTAAACAAATGTTTCGTTAAAATTTTGAAAATAGCCTGATTTTCTTGACTCACATGTTTTAGCGGATAAGATTGTAGAATGGTTAGATATGAGTAAAACTATATTCGAATATCATAAACAAAATTTTATATATTAGTAGTACGCCACATTTAGCGAGGTAAATAAATGTCGACAAAAAATCACGCAACAAGAGTTACTCCGATGGGAATACCCAACACCCGTTTGGATGACTTGCCGGACTTAATTGAAGTTCAAAAGAAATCTTTTGAATGGTTTTTAAAAGAAGGCTTGAAGGAAGAATTGCTGTCTTTTTCTCCGATAAAAGACTATACCGGTCGTCTGGAATTGCATTTTCTTCCTAATTATACATTTGACAATCCGAAATATACTATCGAAGAAGCAAGAATTCACGACGCAACATACGCAAAACAGCTTCGTGTAATGGTCAGACTTGTTAACCGTGACACCGGTGAAATAAAAGAACAGGAAGTCTATATCGGTGACATACCGACTATGACTGACAAAGGTACGTTTATTGTTAACGGTGCAGAACGTGTTATTGTTTCTCAGATTGTCCGTTCACCGGGTGTATACTTCAAAAGAGAAATATCCCCGACCGGAAAACGTCTCTATAATGCTACATTGATTCCTAACAGAGGTGCCTGGTTAAAAATTGAAACAGACGCTAACGATGTTATATATGTAAAAATTGATAAAAACAGAAAAATCCTAGCCACTACGTTATTGAAGGCAATGGGTATTACTGTTTCCGAAATGGAAACTCTGTTTACACACGCAGATTTCTTAAAGAAAACTTTAGACAAAGACCCGACAGAAACAACAGACGACGCTTTAATCGAAATCTACAAAAAACTTCGTCCTGGAGATCCGGCATCGGCTGCCGGCGGACGTTCTATCCTCGAAGCCCGTTTCTTTGATGAAAAGAAATACGATATAGGCAGAGTCGGTCGTTATAAATTAAACAAAAAACTCGGTTTGAACCTTCCTGAAACTCAGAGAACGGTTACAGTTCAAGATATTGTCGCATCGATTGAATACCTTATCAACCTTACATACGATGAAGGAAGCTGCGATGATATCGACCATCTCGGCAACAGAAGAATCCGTTCAGTTGGTGAATTGCTGCAGAACCAGTTCAGAGTGGGCCTTTCAAGAATCGAAAGAATCGTTAAAGAAAGAATGACTCTCCAGGATTCAGACACTCTGACTCCGTTGAACCTCTTGAATACAAAACCGCTGGTTGCGTCTTTGAAAGAGTTCTTTGGTTCTTCACAGTTGTCCCAGTTTATGGATCAGGTTAACCCGCTTTCTGAGTTGACTCATAAAAGAAGAATTTCAGCATTAGGCCCCGGCGGTCTGGTCAGAGAAAGAGCCGGATTCGCAGTTCGTGACATTCACCCGTCCCACTACGGACGTATCTGCCCGGTTGAAACACCTGAAGGTCCGAACGCAGGTCTGATTGGCTCATTAGCTACGCACGCCAAAGTTAATGACTACGGATTTGTTGAATCACCGTTCTTTGCAGTAAAAGACGGCGTTGTTACAGAAGAAGTTCATTACCTCTCTGCAGACGAAGAAGAAAATCTTCGTATTGCACCTGCAGATTTGCAGTTAAATCCTGACAGAAGTATCAAACACCCTTATGTACCAGTTCGTTATCGTTCAGAATTTACAATGGGAGAATCTACAAGGGTTGACTATATGGGTGTTTGCCCGATTCAGATTATCTCTGTTGCTACATCGTTGATTCCGTTCATTGAACACGATGATGCTAACCGTGCACTGATGGGTTCTAACATGCAGCGTCAGGCTGTTCCTCTTCTTATTACAGACCGTCCTGTTGTTGGTACAGGTCTTGAAAAAAGAGCAGCTAAAGACTCCGGTATGGTAATTTGTTCTACCGTCGACGGTGTGGTTGAAAGAGTTGTCGGTGAAGAAATTATAATTAAGGACAAAGCCGGAAAATTACACAAACATACTTTGATGAAATACGTAAGAAGCAACCAGGATACCTGCATTAACCAAAAACCGATTGTTCAGGCAGGTGATGAGGTCAAAGCCGGTGATGTAATCGCTGACGGTGCTTCTACTCATATGGGTGAACTTTCACTCGGTAAGAATATTCTCGTTGCTTATATGCCCTGGGAAGGCTATAACTTCGAGGATGCTATCCTTCTTTCCGAAAGATGCGTTATGGATGACATATTCACATCAGTTCACATAGAAAAATTAGAAATAGACGCAAGACAAACCAAACTCGGACCCGAAGAAATTACAAGAGAAGTTCCGAACGTTTCAGAAGAAGCTTTGAGACACCTTGACGAAAGAGGTATTGTAAGAATCGGCGCAAGAGTTTACGCTGACGATATTTTGGTTGGAAAAGTTACTCCGAAAGGTGAATCGGAACATCCGCCGGAAGAAAAACTTCTCCGTGCTATTTTTGCTGAAAAAGCAAGAGATGTAAAAGACAACTCTTTAAGAGTTCCTCATGGTGAAGGCGGACGCGTTGTCGATGTTAAGGTATTTGACAGAGAAAAAGGTGATGAACTGCCTCCGGGTGCAAATACCGTTATCAGAGTTTATATTGCACAGAAACGTAAAGTATCTGTCGGCGACAAACTCTCCGGTCGTCATGGAAACAAAGGTATTGTTTCTAGAATACTTCCGAAAGAAGATATGCCTTTCTTGCCTGACGGTACACCGGTTGATATCGTATTGAACCCGCTGGGTGTTCCTTCCCGTATGAACGTCGGACAAACTTATGAATGCCTGCTCGGTCTTGCATCATACTTAACAAAAGACTATTACGAAGCTCCGTCATTTGATGAGATGTACGGTGATAATATGTCAGAAATCGCAACCAAAGCAGAACTTTTAAGAGGTATTAAAGAATCAGGATGCAACTGGGTAAGAGAAGACGGCAAAGTTCTTTTGATTGACGGAAGAACCGGCGAACCGTTTGATGAGCCTGTTGCTGTAGGTCTTTCCTACATCCTGAAACTTGTCCACCTCGTTGACGATAAAATTCACGCAAGAAGTACAGGTCCTTACTCACTGGTTACTCAACAGCCTCTGGGCGGTAAAGCTCAATTCGGCGGTCAAAGATTCGGTGAGATGGAAGTTTGGGCTCTTGAAGCTTACGGCGCTGCTTACACGCTTCAGGAAATGTTAACAATCAAATCTGACGATGTTAACGGAAGAAGCAGAGCTTACGAAGCAATTGTCAAGGGCGACAATATTCCGAGACCGGGTATCCCAGAATCGTTCAAAGTCCTCGTCAGAGAACTTCAATCTATCGGTTTGGATATCACTGTTGCTAAGAAAGGCGGCGAAGAAGTTGACCTTATGTCTGACACTGACGATTTGAGAAAGTCTGCTCCCAAGAGAACGCTTTCTGATATTGACTCAGAGTTGTTAAACATAAACTTCTTTGAAACCCCTGCTTCATTTAAAGATTAATTAATATAGGAGATAAGGACATTGTCTACAAGCATAGATTATTTTGACTATATACGAATCAGTATCGCGTCACCCGAGCGAGTGCTGAAATGGTCATACGGTGAGGTTACAAAACCCGAAACAATCAACTACCGTACATTAAAACCCGAACGCGACGGTCTTTTCTGTGAAAGAATTTTCGGACCTTCAAAGGACTGGGAATGCTTCTGTGGTAAATACAAAAGAGTCAGACACAAAGGTATTATCTGCGAACGCTGCGGTGTTGAAGTTACTGACTCAAAAGTAAGACGTCACAGAATGGGGCACATTAAACTGGCCGCACCTGTCAGCCATATCTGGTTCTTAAAAGGTATTCCTTCATATCTCGGACTTCTCCTTGATATGTCACTGAAAGACCTTGAACAGGTTATTTATTTCAACAACTATGTTGTAATTGATCCTGCTGATTCAGGATTTAAAAAATTGCAGCTCCTCTCAGAAGAAGAATATGATGATTTTATCATGGAAAATGAAGAATCAGCGCTTAAAGTTGGTATTGGCGCAGAAGCTATCAAAGAACTTCTCTCTGAAATTACACTGACAGAGCTTGCAGAAGAAATCAGAAATGAATTGGCGGCAGCAGGCGGCTCAGTTCAGAAAAGAGCAAAATTAATCAAGAGATTGAGACTCGTTGAATCTCTTATCGCTTCCAACACAGAACCGACCTGGATGATTATGGATGTTCTTCCTGTTACACCTCCTGATTTGAGACCGATGGTTCAACTGGACGGAGGAAGATTTGCTACATCAGACTTAAACGATTTATACAGACGTGTTATTAACAGAAACAACCGTTTGTTAAGACTTATCGAGATGGGCGCTCCTGAAATTATCGTAAGAAACGAAAAACGTATGCTACAGGAAGCTGTTGATGCCCTTATTGATAACGGCAGACGCGGCAGAACGGTTGTCGGTCCGAATAACAGACCTTTGAAATCGCTATCTAATATCATAGAAGGTAAACAGGGTCGTTTCAGACAAAACCTTTTGGGTAAACGTGTTGACTACTCAGGCCGTTCTGTTATTGTAGTAGGTCCGAGCCTGCAGTTGAACCAGTGCGGATTGCCTAAAGAAATGGCAATAGAACTGTTTAAACCTTTCGTTGTAAATAAACTTATAGAACGCGGACTTGTTCAAAATATTAAATCTGCCAAGAAGAAGATTGAGCGTTCAGAACCCGTTGTATGGGATATATTGGAAGAAGTTATCGACGGACACCCGGTACTGTTGAACCGTGCTCCTACACTTCACAGACTCGGTATTCAGGCATTTGAACCAAAACTCGTTGAAGGACGTGCAATACAGCTTCACCCGCTTGTATGTACAGCGTTCAACGCTGACTTTGACGGCGACCAAATGGCTGTTCACGTACCGCTTTCAATCGAAGCCCAAACGGAAGCAAGAATGCTGATGCTTGCTACTAACAACATCCTCGCTCCTGCTACCGGCAAACCTATTATCACTCCTTCTCAGGATATGGTTTTGGGTATGTACTATCTGACAACAATCAAAGATCATTCAGCTCCTATAAAAGGCTATTTCTACAGCTTCCAGGATGCTATTGCAGCTCTTGAAGCGAAGGTTATAGAACTGCACGACAAAATTATTGTCAGAAATGAACAAGGCCAAAGAATAGAGACGACTGTCGGAAGAATAATATTTAACGAAACAGTCAGAAAATCTCTGGCACTTTAATTAAATGCACAAAACCGTTAAATTAGAAGAAATTAAAGGGAAGAATATAAAATGAACAATACATTAATTCCTCATAACAAAAAACAATTTGACTTTATTAACAAAGTCATGGATAAAGGCGCATTAAAAGACCTGCTTGCTCAGATTTATCTTGAGTTTGGCGGTGCAAAAGCTGCTGACTTAGCAAATAACCTGAAAAACCTTGGTTATAAATACGCAACCAAATCCGGTGTTACTATTTCAATTCAGGATTTGAGCGTACCTCCGGAAAAGAAAGAACTTCTTGCCGAAGCAGAAAAAGAAATCGAGAAATCAACAAACAGATACCTTAAAGGTGAAATCACCGAAGTAGAAAGATATACAAAAGTTATCGACACCTGGTCTGAAACTACAGCCAGATTGACAGAGCAGGTTGTTAAAAACTTTGATAAACTAAACCCTGTTTATATGATGGCATTCTCCGGTGCTAGAGGTAACCTTTCACAGGTATCACAGCTGGTCGGAATGAGAGGTTTGATGGCTGACGCACAGGGACAAATCATCGACCTTCCTATTAAATCAAACTTTAAAGAAGGTCTGTCAGTTACGGAATACATCATTTCATCATACGGTGCACGTAAGGGTCTTGTTGATACTGCGCTTAAAACGGCGGACTCCGGTTATTTAACAAGACGTCTTGTTGACGTAGCACAGGATGTAATCATCAGAGAAGATGACTGCCACACAACAAAACATATTGTTATGTCTGCAATTTCTGACGGTGAAAAAGTTGTTGCAAAATTGACGGACAGACTTTTAGGCAGAACTATTGCCGAGGATATTAAGGACAAAGACGGTAATGTCGTTATCCCTACAAATACTACAATTGACAGAAATGATATTAAGAAAATCGAACCGCTTGGACTTACCTCTGTTAAGGTTCGTTCTCCGTTGACCTGTGCGCTTGAATACGGTGTATGCCGCAAGTGCTACGGATGGGCAATGACGACGCAAAAAATGGTTGATGTAGGTGAAGCAATCGGTATTATTGCTGCCCAGTCTATCGGTGAACCCGGAACACAGCTTACAATGAGAACATTCCACACAGGTGGTGTATTCAAAGGTTCCGGTGCAATGAAACACATTATTGCAGAAATCGACGGTGAAGTTGTTTCTAAATTCAAAACAAAAGAAATGAGAACCCGTCACGGTGATATAGTTCAAGTAATGATTCAGGAAGCTGACGTTGAAATCAAAGGTGAAAAATATTCAAGAAAATATCACGTACCAACCGGAGCAAAAATGCTTGTGGCAACAGGCTCTGTTGTGAAAAAAGGCGATGAAATTGCGGAATTTGAACCAGCATCAGCCGGCGACGGAAGCCGTTTGACAGAAAAAGCAACAAAGGATATCAATTCTGATTTGTCAGGTGAAGTTCTTTTTGAAGACTTCGTTGCAGATGAAAAGAAAGACAGACAGGGCAACGTTTCAAGAACAGCTAACAAAAATGGTATCGTTTGGGTGCTTGGCGGTGATGTGTACAGCTTACCGGGCGGTTCTAAGGTTCTTGTAAAAGACGGTCAAAAGATAAAAGCAGGTGAAAAACTTGCAGAAACACATATTTCTTCAGAACACGGCGGTGAAGTAAGAGTCGGGGACAATCTTGAGATTGAAGAAGTCAAATTTGACGGAAAGAAAATCAAAAAGATTGTTCAGGGTAAAGAATTAACAATTGTTATTGCCTCAATTGCTCCTTCTAACGCTGTATTTGAATCAACAAAGAAAGAACAATTCTGGACAGTTGAATCTACAGGTGAAAAATATATTGTAAAATCTCCTGCAGACACAACTGTCGAAAACGGAATGATTATAGCAGAACTTATTGACGATGAATATGCAGTAGAATCTGCAGGTGAAATCAGATATATGGGCATTGAAGTTGATGATAATCAAATCATCACAAACCCAGGCTCTGTTGTTTTTATTCCTGAAGAAGTTCATCAGATTAATAAAGATGCAAGTCTTAAAATGGTGGAAAACAATACTTTTGTTACAGCAGGTACAGAGGTTGTAAAAGATCTATATACCCACATTGACGGTATTGTTGAATTCAAAGAATTCAATGATATTATCCATGAAGTAATCATCAGACCAGGTGAAATATATACACTTGAAAATATAGGCGACTTGAAAGTTGAAGAGGGTGAAATTGTAGAAGAAGGAACACAAATTGCTCCAAAAATCAAAGCTAAATCTACTTCAATTGTTACAATAATGGAAAGTGAAGATACAAGTCTGGATATTGACGATTTGGATGAAGATATGGATGTTGCTTCTCTTGATGAAGAAACTATCACAAATCAGCCAATTCAGATTCTCGTCAGACCTGTACAGCAGTTTGATATTAAACCAAAATCAGTTTCAATTGAATTTGAAAGTACTGATGAAGCAATCAGCATCGTTCCTGTAACACAATTGCAATACAAAGACGGAGCAAGAGTCCGAAATCTTGACGGTGCAACATTAACAAGAACAAGTCTTGTTCTTCAAATGCAGGGTTATTTAAGCCATCTTAAAGGTATGGTAGAAATGACAGCAGACAATGCACTTAAAGTTGTGGTACTTGAAACATTAATTGTCAGAAGAGAAATCGAAGGTTCCAATAAAGCATCATTACAAACTGAACTTCTTGTTGAAAATGGACAAATTATTGAACCTAAAGAACCTGTTGCAAAAACCCAGGTACTTGCAGTTAATGACGGTATTGCAAGTATAAAGGGCGACAGTGATGAACTCAGAAGACTTCTTCTTATTTCAGCAAACTCGGAAAAAGAAGTTGCGTTAAAAACAAAACCTGTTGTTTCCGTTGGTGAAATGATTAGAATGGATTCTGTTCTGTCCGAAAGCGGGGAGAAATCACCTGTTTCGGGCCAGGTTGTTGATATAAACAAAAATACGGTAAAAATCCGGGTCGGCAGACCTTACTTAATCAGCCCCGGTACAATGTTGCAGGTTGACAACGGTTCTCTGGTGCTCAGAGGTGATATGCTTGCTTCACTGGTATTTGAAAGACAAAAGACAGGTGACATCGTACAAGGTCTTCCGAGGGTTGAAGAACTTCTTGAAGGTCGTAAACCAAAGGATTCTGCTATTCTTTCAGAGATTGAAGCAGTTGCGGAAATCGAAATAGAAGACGATGTGCCAAGACTTTATCTTGTCAACGAAAACGGCAGAACAGAAATCAAATATCCGATAGACTCTAACATCATTGTTCAGGATAAACAGAAGATTTCTATAGGTCAGCCTTTAACAAGCGGTCCTTTGAACCCGCACGATGTTATCAGACTGAACGGTATTGAAGCTGCGCAGCAGTATCTTGTAGACGAAGTACAGAGAGTATATCGTTCACAAGGTGTTGAAATTGCAGATAAACACGTTGAAATCATTGTTCGTCAGATGACTAAGAAAGTTAAAGTAGTTGAATCCGGCGACACAAAACTTCTTCCAGGAGAACTGGTAGAAATCCAGCTTCTCGAACAGGAAAATGAAGCTGTTGAAGCAGCAGGTGGAGAAAAGGCAACATTCGAACCCGTACTTCTGGGTATTACAAAAGCATCTTTGAACACTGAAAGCTTCATATCAGCTGCATCCTTCCAAGAAACTACAAGAATTCTGACGGAAGCAGCAGTAGACGGAAAGAAAGATTTGTTAAGAGGTTTGAAAGAAAACGTAATCATCGGTAGATTGATACCTGCCGGTACAGGTTACTACCACTTAACACACGCTTCAGAAGAAAAAGACAGAGAAGCACAGAGAAGAGCAGCGCAGAAAAACAACGCGCGTAAACCTTCAGCAATCCTTGAAGAAATTGAAGGTATGTTCGGCGCACCTGATTTTACTGTTGAATAATATATTCTAATTTGTTAACAAAAGAGCTGTATCAATTGATATAGCTCTTTTTGTTTTGTATAATTTTATAAATAAGGAAGGGAGTTAATTATGAAAAAGATTCTATTATTTATTTTTTCATTGATTGTATTGTCTTTTGCCGCCCCTGTAATAGCTGCATCTTACAATACATCAACAAACTGGTTTGACTCAGCCAATGTCAACCACCTAAACACAATAGGACAGAATATCATTAAGGCAAACAAAATGCCTTCAACCGTTACCTTTAAAGTAACCGACAACCCCTATATGAATTCAACCAATGAAAACTATACGCAATATGTATATATTT
Organism: Candidatus Gastranaerophilales bacterium; assembly: GCA_944322755.1. Lineage (GTDB taxonomy): Bacteria > Cyanobacteriota > Vampirovibrionia > Gastranaerophilales > Gastranaerophilaceae > CALUPY01. The sequence goes on from CALUPY010000001.1 coordinate 14,047, forward strand.
ATGCAGGTGATTTAAAGTATGTAGAAAATGATAACGAACTGGCAGGTGTAGTTGCGCACGAAATAGGACATCTAGTTAACGGGCATTATTCAAAATCCTCACTTTTAAACAATATTATCTCTGCATTTAATCCGAATACAAAAACAGAAACTGGCTCGACAACTGTTAATTTAATAAAAACAGTTTCATCAAATAAGGTAAATAAAGAAAATGAAAAAGAAGCTGACATAACAGCTGTTGACCTGATGATGAACGCCAAATACAATCCTCTTGCGCTGATTTCAGTCGTTTACAAATCAGATATAGCTGAAAACGGAGGTATTCTTTCAGAAGATTTGTCATGTGAAGAAAGAATTATGAATATTTATGACTACGCCAACTATAACTATCCGGCGCAAGTAAAAGCTAATTACAAAACTAATTCTTACCAGTCTGCATTGAACCTTATATATGCAAATTTAAAAATAAGAAATGCTGACTCCAAAAAGCTAGAAAAAGCAAAAAAAGAACAGGAAAAACTCCAGAAAGATAAGCTTAAAAGAATGCGAAATATGGCTAAATCAACAAATCCCTGGAGTGCAGCATATAGTATGCTAGAAATGTCCGGTAATTAACCTTTTGATAAAAAACCGCTATTATAAAAGCGGTTTTTTTATATAAAAAAAACCGGAAAACTGCTTTTCCGGTGAATTATCGTTAACATCTCTTATTCAATATTTGTATGAAATATTTTTCCTATCCTTTACATTATTATAATACACCACTAATTAGTATAAATTAACTATACGAAAGTATGATTTTTCTACAACTAAAGTATGAATTTTACGAACTGTTATTTTTTTATACAATCCCGATATTGCTTAAACGCCCACAGGTTTCTTAATTCACTTGAAAAAACTGTAAGTTTTTCTGTTATTTTGTCATTCAAATAACAAATTCCTCTGGGATAAAAGGAAGGTGCTAATGTAAGAAACACTGTTTTGGTAAATTCAATCCCGAGCATAATGCAGGCAAAAACTAAAAGAACACTTAGAAGTCTTATAAGAAGTTTAGTATTCATAGTATTTAAATTGTAGAATAGTGTTATGCAGCTTAAAATGGACGAAAGTATAATTTAGAACATAAAAAAACGGATATATTTATCCGTTTTTGAAAATAATAATATAAAAAATTGCCAAAGACAAAAACTATTTCTTTTGCTCGTATCTTTTTTTGAATCTTTCTACACGTCCTTCTGTATCCATAATTTTTTGGGTTCCTGTGAAGAACGGATGACAGTTATTACAAATTTCAACTGTAATATCATCCATAACAGAACCTGTTTCAATTTCGTTTCCGCAGACGCATTTGATTTTCATCTTTTTATATTCCGGATGTATATCTTTTTTCATTGTTATTCCCTTCTTTCGTATTCTGATTTAATTTTATTGTAGTTTGCTCAAAAATTAATATCAAGTTTTTTTATGATAATATTAAATTGTATTAATAGGAATAAACAAGATATATAAAAGGAATGCCGATATGAAAATGTCAAAACTCTTTGTACAAACTCTCAGAGACTATCCCTCGGATGCAGAAGTCATAAGCCACAAGCTTCTTGTAAGAGCAGGTTATATCAGAAAACTCTCAAACGGAATCTATAACTACCTGCCATTGATGTGGCGCGTGTTAAAAAAGGTAGAAAATATTGTTCGTGAGGAGATGGATGCATCAGGTGCACAGGAACTGCTTATGCCATTTGTACAACCTGAAGAACTATGGAAAGAATCAGGCAGATGGGATGTTTACGGCAAAGAGTTAATGAGACTTAAAGACAGACACGACAGAGGAATGTGCCTAGGGCCTACACATGAAGAGGTCATTACTTTTATAGCAAGAGAAGGCATTAAATCATACAAACAGCTTCCTGTTAATTTATACCAGATACAGTCAAAATTCAGAGACGAAGTCAGACCCAGATACGGGCTTTTAAGAGGCCGTGAATTTATTATGAAAGACGCATACAGTTTTGACGTAAATCAGGAGGGGCTTGAAAAGTCATACAAAATTATGGCAGACGCGTATACAAGGATTTTTGACCGCTGCGGATTGGAGACAAAAGCTGTACAGTCAGACTCCGGCGCAATCGGAGGGGCTGTTTCACACGAATATATGGTTTTGATTGATGATAACGAAAACAATGCCGGAGAAAATGACGTATTTTTCTGCAAAAACAAATCCTGCGGATATGCAGCAAACGCAAACCATGCCATATCAGTGCTTGAGCCAGTGGAAACAGATGGTTCAAAATACTTTAACGAATTCCAAAAGGTTGATACTCCCAGCACAACAACAATTGATGAACTTGCTGCATTTTTGAATATTCCACAGACCATTATTCTTAAATCAATGATTTATATAGCAGACAACAAAGTCGTTATGGCTTTAATCAGAGCAGACAAGACTTTTGAAGAAACAAAAGTTATGAATGCAGTTAAAGCACATGACATAAGAAGTGCAGCACCGGCTGAACTCGAAGCTATCTTCGGTGCAAGCAAAGGATTTGTCGGGCCAAAAGACATTGAAAAAGTAAAAATACCGGAAGAATATGATGGCGAAACGATTCAAATTGTTGCTGATTTGACAGCAAAAGAAATGAAAAATTTTGTAATTGGCGCAAATGAAACAGACAAGCATTTTACGGGTGTCAATTGGTCAGATTTAAAAGAACCGGTATTTGCGGATATAAGACTTGTAGAAAAAGGCGAAAAATGCCCTGAATGCGGTGAACCATTGTATGTAACAAAGGGGATTGAGGTAGGAAATATATTCCAGCTGGGAACAAAATACTCAAAGGCAATGAATGCCGTATTTTTGGATGAAAATGGAAAAACGCAGCCGTTCATTATGGGCTGCTACGGTATAGGTATATCAAGAACCGCTGCAGCGGCAGTAGAAAGACATCATGACGAACACGGAATAAAATGGCCGGTTTCTATTGCTCCTTATCACGTTGATGTAGTTCCGGTAAATGTACAAAACGAATTGCAGTCAAAAGTTGCAAATGAAATTTATGAAAAACTTCTGCAAAATAAGGTAGAAGTTGTAATAGACGACAGGGATGAACGTGCTGGTGTAAAATTCAAAGATGCGGACTTAATCGGATTTCCGTTTAGAATTACAGTAGGCAAAACTATAGATGAAGGACTTGTTGAGTTTAAGACAAGGGAAACAGGTGAAGTTATTACGCTATCACCTGATGAAGCAGTAGAAAAAGTCCTTTCTATTCTTGCAAATAATATTGCCTGAAAGTGACATGTGAGATAAAATTATAGATTATACAGGAGTTCTGAGTGGATAAATTATCTTTAAAAGCTACAGCAATAGGAAGTCTGCCATACAAAGACCCGCAGGCTGCTATTGATATAATATTTAAAAAATTCAAAGATATTCCCTTCTGGCCGCAGCTAAGCTCTTTGGACAGACGTGAAGATATGACGATTCAATACATTCAAGGCATTCCTGGCATAATTTATGATGACAATAAAGAAAAGTATATCTTTGAAACTTCATCTGATGAATTTTTCATTGCGCTTGAAGAATTCTTTATAGATTATGAGTCTATTATCAATGAAAAGGATTTTACAAATCTTGAAAAATACGCGATCACTCAGCCATACTCAAGTGCCGTGGATTTATTTTTAGATAATCTCAAAAACAAAGACTATAAATACGCGAAAGGTCAGGTTATAGGGGCATTCACCTGGGGTACGAGTATTTGCGACTCAGACTCACAGTGCTCATTTTACGATGAAACATGCAGGGAAATACTGGTCAAAGCTGTGATATTAAAAGCAGTATGGCAGATTCAAAAAATGAAAGAAGCAAATCCAGGTATAACACCGATAATATTTTTTGATGAGCCGGTGATGTCACAATACGGCACATCAGCATTTGTCACAGTCAAAAGAAAAGATATAGTTGACGTCTTTTCCGAAGTAGTAAGAGTCGTAAAAGAATTCGGCGCATTAAGCGCAATTCACTGCTGTGGAAAATCTGACTGGTCAGTATTAATAGATTCCGGAGTCGATATAATTAATCTTGATGCTTTTTTCTTTGCAAAAAGCCTTGTTCCTTATGCAAATAAACTGGAAGAATTTTTAAAAGACGGAAAATATATTGCGTGGGGCATTGTGCCGACATTAGATTCTGAAGCATTGAAACAAACTGATTGTTCAAAGCTTACGAAAATGTATGACGATGCAATAAAGGCTCTTGAAGAAAAAGGTATATCACGCGAATTAATAATTTCAAGAAGTCTTTTTACACCATCTTGTGGTGCGGGTTCACTCCCCGTTGAACTTGCAGATAAAGCAATGACGCTTGTAAATGAACTCTCGGCAGACTTAACAGCAGGAGGTTCAATATGCCGATAACATTTGCTGTAACAGGAAAAGGCGGAAGCGGAAAAACTACACTGGTAAAGGGTTTTGTAAAGCTTTTTAAGGAAATCTATCCTGACAAAAATATACTGCTTTTCGACAATGACCTCTCAGGAGAACTCGGACATACCTACGGCAAAGATATAAGAAAAACAATTTACGGCATAAGAAGCGGAAAACACGAATTAAAAACCGGACTTCCTGAAAAAATGTCGAAACAAGAGTATATCGAATGGGCTCTTGAAGATATAATAGTCAGTGTAGATGAAAATGTTGATTTAATAGTTTCTTGGCTTGTGCCGTCTAAAGATTGCCGCTGTCCGGTAACATCATTGATGAGAGATGCGGTAACAAAATTAATATCAGCCTACGACATTGTTATATTTGATTGTGAGTTTGATTTAAAATACTTAAATCAGGTTGTAGACACAGATATAGATGTTACACTGATTCTGGCATTGCCCACAGAAGAGTCTGTCCTGCTTGCAAAGCGCATAGAAGAATTTTCAGCAAAATATGCAGCAGGCGGACAAATGGGACTTGTTATTAACCGTGTAAAAAACAGCGATAAAGCCACTGTTCATGAACTGCTTACAAAATATGAACTAGAAATGCTGGGTATGGTTCCTGAAGATGAAAATCTTGCAGGTCATTCATTGAGCAGAAATTCTGATATTGTTTCAGACGCACTTAAACAGTTCTACTTTAGACTAAATCTTCCTGACTTAAGAAATAAGGGGTAATATGGCAGTAATTATTGATGGAAAAGCTGTTTCAAAGAAATTATTGGAACAAATAAAAAATGAAGCAGAACTTTATGAGAAAAAGCCTTGTCTTGCGGTAATCATTGTCGGAAATGATGCAGCAAGCAAAATATATGTCAACAATAAACGTAAAACAGCTCTGGAACTTGGTTTTAAATCTATAGTAACAGAACTTCCTGAAGATGTAACAGAAACAGCTCTTATAAAAGAAATTGAAAAGCTGAATAATGACACAACAGTGAATGCTATTCTTGTCCAGCTGCCTCTTCCGAAACATATCAACAGCGCAAAGATTCTTGAAACAATAAAACCTGAGAAAGATGCTGATTGTTTCCATCCATCGAATGTAGGCAAAATAGCTGTCAACGGAAAAGTATTTGTATATCCTTGTACTCCTAAAGGCATATTGTCGCTCTTAGACGAATATAAAATTTCAGTTGCAGGGAAAAATGTTGTTGTTGTCGGACGTTCAAATATAGTTGGCAGACCCTTGGCAATGATGCTCTTAAACAAAGATGCAACAGTAACTATATGTCATAGTAAAACAAAAAATCTTTCGGAAATAACAAAACAGGCGGATATTTTGATATCAGCGGCGGGAAATCCAAAATTTATAAAAAAAGATATGGTAAAAGACAGAGCAATTATAATTGATGTAGGAATAACAAGAGACAGTAACGGAAAACTTTCCGGTGATATAGATTTTGAAAATGTAAAAGAAAACTCATCATACATAACTCCCGTACCGGGCGGCGTTGGGCCAATGACTATATGCAGCCTAATGCAAAATACTCTGGACTTGTTCAAACTACAAAACAAATAAAAAATCCCCTCTTATTATAAAAGAGGGGATTTTTTGTTTAGTAACCGAGCATTGAAGTAAAGAAGGTTCCTACTGTAGAATTGTAAATATTTTTTGTTCTATCCCAAATTGTTTTTTTCTGGGTTATAGGAGCAGCAGCACCGGTACAGCAAGGTTTAGGTTCAACTTTGCAGCAGCAGGGGTTTGCCGGAGCAACATATGTAATTTTTTGTACCGGAGCTACTGGGATATATGCCTTTTGCTGCAACTGACAAGGACAGGCGGCAAATGCGCTAGTAGCGGCTAATGACATAACAAGAGCTGATAATGCAATTACTTTTTTCATACTTTTCTCCTTAGTAATCTGTTCTATTCAGAACACACTTTCAAATATAAACAATAAGAATATGTCCTGATTTATTCGGGTAGTGATTAACCTCATTTACATTTTTGCATTTCTGAAAAATTTTTCATTAGACAGATTACCTAACCAAAAGTTGCACAATTGTGCAGTTTTTATAAAAAACAAAATACTATGAACCAGAGACACTGCATTCAGTTTTAATTACTCAATTTTATATTTCTCCCATCTGGTATCAGCAGTTAATAAAGAACGATACACTTGAGCAAAGCAAAGACACCTTACTTAGTAAGATTGTATTTTATATAGTTACATCATACCGATGGTGATTAACCGTTAAACTTGCTTTGCGTCAGTGTAATACCGTTTTCCAGATAAAATTCAACCGCTTCATTGGCTCTTTGAAGAGCCGGTTTAAGGTCTTTCAGCTGCTCGTCTGTAAAATTTTGCAAAACAAAAGCTTCTGATGGAATAGGAGGCTGAGGGCCTATGCCTATTTTTAACCTGTCAAAAACTGTACTGCCGCCAAGCACTTTTATTATAGACTTTATTCCATTATGCCCGCCATCAGAACCTTTTGCCCGAAAACGCAAGGAGCCTAACGGCAGCGACAAGTCATCGTATGCAACAAGAATATCTTCCGGAGAAATTTTGTAAAAATTCATTACCGCAATCAAAGCATTGCCTGAAAGATTCATATATGTGTGAGGTTTTAGGAATATAACGCTCTGAGTGCGGATAGAAGTTTTAGCAATTTCTGCGTTAAACCTTGACTCAAATTTAAATTCAAAAGAATGTTTGTATTTCATGTAATCTAAAAGCATAAAACCGGCATTATGACGAGTAAAACGGTATTTTGCATCTGGATTTCCTAATCCTGCGATAAGTTTCATATAGTATAATCCGTCCTATTGTTTTGTAACTGTATTATTAAAACTTTTATTATAAGAAGATAGCCTGAAAGTTCGACACTACTTACCAATAAAAAAAAGATAAATACAGTTTAATCTAATTTAGTGCTGCAGTTGCCGTTAGTTTCCCCAAAAGACAGCTGCTTACTATAAGTCAGTCAAAATTTTAAAGAAATATTATCAAAATTTTTTCAGACATCTATCTATATATTAGAGACGGAGGAGAGCTATGTCAACCAAAAGTAAATCTATAGTAAACTTGAAAAGCAGTGAAAAGGTTGCGAACTTTCTGGCTTCAAACCACCTGCATAAAAAAGACTTTGCTGAGATGATTGGCGTTACCTTGTCATATGTTTATAACTTAATCGATAACGCTATACCTTTTTCCACAAGAGGGATTACCCTTGAAAGAATTGCAACGGTAATGGATGTTTTACCAGAGGAATTTGATGAATACAAAATTCCTCAAGAACCTGTTGTTATTGATGAATCAGTCGAATTTTTACGGGACAAACAGGCAGAAAAAGGCATCACTACTGTACAATTTTTAAAAAGTTTTCCAAGAAAGAAGCGAGTGGAGATAGTAGATATTTTAAGAGGCGCAAAACCTATTCCTTTAGACTGGAAAGAGCTGTCACTCATTGCGCAGATTCTCGATATTTCAAAAGAAGAAATATATCCGTACTGGGAATCAAGACTCAGACAGCTTTTACAAACCGCCGGTGTAAATTTACAGGCTAATAACGGACTTATCAATGCAATGTTTGATTGTGCCCGCAATTATGTACATTCATAAATTTATTAATATTTCTATATATTACAGCCGGATAATTTATTTTTTATCCGGCTATAAGTCTGGCTTTTTTTTAAATAATAGTGTATGATAAGAAAAAATTAGGAGAGATTGGGATATGAATATGAAAGAAATGAACGGGTTTACACTTGCTGAAGTTCTTGTAACAATAATGGTTATCGGGGTTTTATGCGTGATGATTATTCCTCCATTAATGACAAATACTGCCCAGCAGGAACATATTACAGTCTATAAAAAGGCTGTTGCTATTCTTGGACATGCCATTGAACAGAGTTATGCATTAGACGGAGAAGATGCATCATGTTTTACGGGTGCAAAGTTTGTACATTTAATGACACGCAAACTTAACTTGGCAACTCATGTCGGAAATACGGTTTATACAGCTGACGGCATTAAATTTACCGTACAGGATTCAGGCGGAGATTGCACAACAGACGGTCCGAATTCAAAAATTGTCTGTGCTGTAGTTGACGTTGATACAAATGGAGACAAAGGCCCCAATAAAACAACAGAAGCAGTGAACTCTGTTTATGACCAATTCACTATCTCCGTATATCCAAGAAGAGTCGAACCGGCAACTCAGGCTCAAAGAGATGTTCTATATATGACAGGAAGACACAGAAACAGATAATCAGGAACTACAAATATTTTATAACTTCATCTAAATTTATTTTTAGACAATCCAGCTTTTCACATGTAGTCTGTCGTTTATCCCACAGACAAGGACGACAATGAATATTGTTTTTGATTGCGATAAACTTCGCATCATCAGGTATCAGTTTTTTCTCGTCAGTCGGACCAAACAGCGCTAAAGTTTTTGTTCCGACCCCTACTCCTATATGCATAGGGGCTGAATCTGAACATATCAAAACTTCTGCTTTCTTTGTCAATTTAGCTAAATCCATAATATTCCCGGTAGTTCCGTATAGATTTTTATAGTTTGGATATCCGTTTAATACTGCATCAATTTTTTCTATGCACTCCTTATCATCAGGCCCGCCAATTAAATACACCTTTTTACCTTTTTCTATTATCCTCTTTATTAATTCTGCCCAAACTTCAGGAGTCCAAGTTTTTATCATTTTTTTCTGTACACTCATTTTGCTGACACCGGGGTGTACAAGAACACTGTTAAATTCCTTTTCGGCTTCACCAACTCTGATTTCAGGTAAAAGTGTAACTTTGTCTGTAACAGGAGTCACCAGTTCATGGTACATAGCAGAGGCATAACGGTTTTTGTCAAGTTTAACAGCCTTTGTAAGCAATATTTTACTTAATCTGCCGCTGTCAAAGCCGTATCTTTGCTTTATTCCGGTCATAAATAACAGCAAAGGAATAAGCGAATTTGCACCTGACGAAAAAACCATATCAAATCCTGAAAAAAGAGCTTTCTTAAGAAACTTCAAAAGTTCAATATATTTATGTTTTCCTTTTACATCAACACAAATAACATCATCTATCAAATCAGTTAAATCTTTTATGCTTTTGCTTCTTGGTTCAAGACAAAGAGTAATTTCTGCATCAGGGAATTCTTTTTTTAGACTTGAAATTGCAGGCAAAAATAGGATTTCATCACCAATCCCGCCAAAATTAACAACAAGAATTTTTTTCGGCTTTTTCATAATTTCACAATCTATAATAAAATTAGAATGGTTTTGTCTGGCTCAGTTTATTTCTCAGCTCTCTAAATCGTGCAATATCTTCCTGTGCCTTTGACGCTTCTTTAAATACAACCTGCGAAGAAGGATGAACCATAAGCACATAGTCCATATGAATTTCCAGAAAATTATATCTTCTTGGCGGAGTATTGCCGTTTCTCGGATAAATTTCCACGTTCGTAACAGCGAGGAATCTTCTTTCCTTATCATTCAACAAATCTGTTAATTCACGGTTTGTATTAGTATACTTTGAAACGTGAACCGTGCCTTTTATATCGTGATCTACTGTCAAGATGCAAACTTCTATAGGTATTGTGTCTAAGTGCTTTGCCATATATCCGCCTTATCAAAATATCTAACTATATCGCAGCTGCCACCTGCTCTAAAGGGTCTGAGCCTGCTCATATTAAGTCGCTCAAAAAATTCATTCTAATTATTTTGCTCTTTATCTCGAATTTTTCTCGGACAAACTATATCAAGATTATATTATATTTTTATATTATTCGCAATGATTTAATTCTAGCCGCCCGGATTAACCCGAATAAGCAGGATACCCGGAGAGTTTCTGTGTTTATATAATATTATCACAGTTTTAATGGAGGTTTTTATGGAGTTTAAAGGTTCTAAAACAGAAAAGAATCTGATGTGTGCTTTTGCCGGAGAATCAGAAGCAAGGAATAAATACACATTCTGGGCAAAAAAAGCAAAAGAAGAAGGATATGTTCAGATTTCCAGAATTTTTGAGGATACGGCAAATAACGAAAAAGAGCATGCCAAAATCTGGTTTAAACTCCTAAACGGAGGAGAAATAAAAACAACTATTGAAAACCTGAAATGTGCTGCAGAAACAGAACATTATGAATGGACAGACATGTATGCAAAATTTGCAAAAGAGGCAAGAGAAGAAGGTTTTGATGAAATTGCATTTTTGTTTGAAAAAGTAATAAATGTAGAAAAAATGCATGATTCCAGATACAGCAAACTCCTGCTCGATATTCAAGATAGCAAGGTCTTTGAACGAGACAGTGAAATCGTTTGGGAGTGCGCGGTTTGCGGATACACAACCGACAGTAAAAAAGCACCGGAACTCTGTCCTTTGTGCAAACATCCTAGAGCATACTTTTTTGAAAAAGCTTATAACTACTAAATAATAAGGATTTTTAGATATTACGTATATACTTTTGTAAATAATACCAGAGAATTAGTTCAAAAGGGTTATATTTTCTGCCGGTTTGTGTTATAAAAATAATAATCGGGAACTATAAGCATGGTTCTATGAAATATAGAAGAATAAATTAAAGCGTTTACACGCAAAGGAGAGATTTTTATGACAGTTGGTCAATTCGTATTTATGTTACACTCCCATCTTCCATACTACCGAAAAGCCGGTATGTGGCCGTTTGGAGAAGAAAACTTATATGAATGTATGGCAGAAACATATGTTCCGCTTTTGAATGCAATTTCTGAATTGTATGAAGATGAAGGTATAAAAGCAAAGCTCACTGTCGGCATCACACCTATTCTTGCAGAACAGTTAAATGACGAACATTTGAAAAACGGTTTTATCGAATATTTAGATGCCCGCATAAAAGCAGTATCAGGAGACCTTGAAAGATATCCGGATCCTGAAGTTGCTCATTCTCAGCATTTAAAATATCTGGCAAAATATTATTTTGACTGGTTTAATCACATTAAAGACTCATTCATTAACAAATACAACAAAGATTTAATCAGTGCATTCAAAAAATATCAGGATCTAGGCTGTATAGAAATTACAACATCAGGCGCAACACACGGATTTTCTCCGCTACTTGCTACTGATTCCAACCTGAATGCCCAATTCAAAATCGGCTCAGATACAACGAAACGTCTTTTCGGCAAAAAAGCTAAAGGATGCTGGCTGCCTGAATGTGCATACAGACAAGGCTATGAATACATAGGAAAAGACGGAAAGAAAAAATGGAGACCTGCTATAGAAGTAACTCTCCAGAATAATGATATCGAATATTTCTTTACTGAATCCCATGTAATTGAAGGCGGAAATTCAATAGGCAACAGACGTGTAATCGGTGTTTACGGCAACATTGAATACATTCCTCTGCCGGAAAGAGAACCGACCGGATATGATACATATTCAGCATACTGGCTGCCTGATGCGCAGGTTGCAGTAATGGGCAGAAATGACAGAGCAGGATTTCAGGTCTGGTCTGCGGCTGACGGATATCCTGGCGACGGCTGCTACAGAGAATTTCACAAAAAAGATGACAAATCAGGTGCTCACTACTGGAGAATTACCTCATCTGCAACAGACCTGGGTGACAAAATGCTTTACGACCCCGTACTCGCTATGTCACAGGTTAATCTGAATTCCGATCACTATACGACATTGATTTATCACTTATTGAACGATTACAAGATTGCACACAACAAAGAAGGTCTTGTAATGGTTTCATTCGATACTGAATTGTTCGGACACTGGTGGTTTGAAGGTGTTGAATTTATTAAACAGGTTATCAGAAAATTCAACAACTATCTGCCCCAGGTTGAAAGAATGACAGCAGGTGAATATCTTAAAGCTCATCCGCCGACAGAAGCTATCCAGATTCCTGAATCTTCCTGGGGGCAGGGAGGCCATTTCTATGTATGGCAGAATCACCTGACAGAATGGATGTGGCCGATTATTCACGGATGTGAAAAACGTATTATTGATATTGTATCTAAATACGAAAAAGTACCGGAAGATAAGCTATTACATAGAGCGCTCAATCAGCTCGCAAGAGAAAATCTTCTTCTCCAGAGTTCTGACTGGCCGTTCTTAATCACTACATGGCAGGCAAAAGATTACGCAACAGACAGATTTAGAGAGCATGTTGACAGATTTGAAACTATTGCAGACATGATAGAATCAGGCAACATTGATGAAGGCAAACTCTCAGAAATCGAATCGATTGACAACTGCTTCCCTGTAATCGATTACAGAGCATATCTTCCGATAGAAGAGGGAAAAATCCCGCAGCAGGAAGAAAAACTAAAACCGTTATATCAGTAATAATTAGTTCATAATACTGTAAATCGCCGGATTTCTAACCGGCGATTTTTTTATAATATGTATAAGCAATGTCTTTCCGCTTTAATAATCAATCGTTACAACGCCATTAAAAATGCATTCCTGGTTATTTATAATTTATTTCATAATAGCCGTCATTTATATAAAAAGTCATTGTAAATAGCTCGCCTTTATACGCTTTTGGCGGGGGGTAGTACTGTGGAAGACTCATAAACATATAATATACAGCATCGTTCATGCTTTTATTGTCAGAAAGTTTTGAAAAATTTCTGTTAACAAGTTTACCTGTAGAATCAATGGAAAAACTGACTTCACATCGACCTTCACCTTTTACTGACGTTACCTTTAAATTTGAAAACAGGGCACTCCTCAATGAAACTTTATAGTTATTCAGTTCCTCTTCTGCAGCTTTTTGTGCTTGCGTTTTTGATGGAACAGGAACTTTAGTTTTATGTTCTTTGACCTGTGTTTTGACAGATGATGTATTTATTTTGGGTTCCGCTTTTTTGACCGGAGCTATTGCCTTTGGCAGCTCAGTTTTGACTGATGTCTGTGTCTTCGTATCCGGTTGAACTATTACATTCTTTATTATCCTTATTACCTGCTGCTGTGAAGTATTCAGCGGTTGTTCATTTTTTTTTTGCTCTGCCGATATCTCAGGTGCCGCAGACTCATCATTCCATATCGTGTCTATATCAGGAATCAATATTTTTTCTGTTGATTGTTGAGTCGTTTTTTTCGTATTTTGTACAGGTGTATCATTCCAGGCAAAAATCCATACAAATATAGAAAGAAGTATACATAATACAAAAATACTCCAGGAAATTATTTCTTCCTTGTTTGCTGTGATTTTTGGCAAGTATACATCATTTTTTATAGCAGAAGCAGCTTTTATTCCTGCAATTTCGATAAATTCATTGTTTCCGCAATCACAGTAATCAGGTTTTGTCTCAAATATTTGACCGCATTCTGTACATTTATACATATATTCTGCCTCTTATTCGCCTGACAGGATTATTTTATCATAAAAAATCTCATTTTATTCTTTCATAATCAGAATAATCGGACGGTGTCGAATATCTTGAAGTCCAAGCAATGGTAAATCCTCCATTTACATTGGTTATTACTCTCTTTGATTTTTCAGGAAATTTCAAGATACTTTGTCCCTGATAGCTGAGCAGCACCGGTTTTATTTTTCTTACTGCCATATCTGTATACTGAGGGTTCTTTGACCAAACTTTTAAGTTCGAGATGCGCCCGAACTTATCCACAGTAAAAGAAAATTCAAATCTGGTACCTACAGGAGCAGCCAGCACAACATCTCTCATAACCTGATTTTGCAGATTGCTGCGCCATTCATTCCAGGCAATAATTTCCTCTTCTTCCGGAGTCAGCTTTTTAACCTTTTGAGGTTGTTGTGTTTGTACTTTTTGTTTTATGACAGGTTCTTGCTGCTTAATTTCTTTTGATTCCTGTTGTTTAGGTGTACTTGAAGTTTTTTGGGACTGCGGAACTTTAGTTTCCGGCTGTTTTTGAACAATAAATCTCGTTTCAGTAATTATCTTAGGCTCCTGTTTTTGGGGAGCAATCACCGTTTCTGTGTTTTGGGCATATTTTTTTACTGTTTCAGCCTGTTGTTTTAATGTATTTTGAACCGGAGCAGGAGGATTCTCCGTTATTACAGAAAGTTTAAAGTCTGCACTTTCAGTCCGAAACGGCTTATGCATATCCGGTTTTGTTAGGACAACAGCAATAGTTACAGCAATTATTAAGGCTATAAACACTTTAAAAAAATTCATTAATCTTTATCCAGCTTTGAGTTAATTTCGTCTAAAACATAAATATCGAATTTTGTCTGGCTAAGCATGTATGTTTCTGCAATAAGCAGAGCTGTCGGAACAAGCGCAGCAACCAGACTGAGAAACAGACCCTGTAAATCTCCGCCGATTTCTGTCATAAAATAGGAAATATTCATTGAAAATTCAATAAATATAATTGCAACAGCAATAACCAGCGAACGGATTCTTTCAGAATTAAGCTTTCTGACTGCCTGAAGCCCGTATATAGTGACACCATGATGTTGATAATCACTAAAACCGTCATTTTTTATTACATCTGATGCCTGAATTTTTTTGCTGCAGAAGAATGCATTTACAAAAGTGAAAAACGCAAAAATAATCAGAAAAGTAGCAAGTACAAGAAAAACCGGGCTCAAACGCAAGCCTGAAATTCTGACCCATCCTGCGGCTTCAGGGAAACACATAGCAAGAGTATTAGATACCCCGTATGCAAGAAACGGCGCGGTCAGTATACCTATGACTATTTCTCCTACTGATTTTAACTGTAAATTAAATATTTTGTCCTTTATATATCTGATTTTTGAAGAACTGAGACAATTTATGTATCTTTCAATCCATAGCTGATATTCTTTTATTATTGTCTCAAAATCCTCACGGTATTCGTATTTGTCGAGTTCTTTTGACATTTCGGTGTTACTGCTTTTAAAGTAGCCGCTTGCAATTGCAAGACTAGCCATAACACCGGTAAAGAGCAACGAGACAATAGCCGCAAACAATGTCATTTTGTTCATGTTCATATAGTATATGAGGTTTATAGCATAGAATGCGACTATAAAAAGACCCGATGTAATCAGCATAAATTTTTCGGCAATAGAGGAAGCAGTTGAAACCTGTTTGTTTATTTTATTCTGCAAATACAAATACACACCCTGCTTCAAAACAAGACAAATACCAAAAATAAGGATTGTGAAAATAACAAGTGCCTTAATATTTGTCGGAAGGTGAAGATAATTTTTTGATTCAACGATTGAGAGTCCCGTAAGGTAGTTTGATACTCCAAAAGCACACACAAAAGAACTGAAAAGCAGTGCTATATGGAGAAAAATTCCTGTTTTATAATTCATTGATATCTTATTCTTCAGGTCATTTATTACATATCCTACCTGTTTAATTATAGAAACGCGTGCTTTTTCTATATCGGATTTTTGTTTTTCGATTTTAACCCGAACTGCAGCATTTGAATCTTTTCCGTACAAACCGCTCATTTCCTCTTGGGTCAAATCTTCTTCTGCTATCATAGATATGGTTCTTTGCGAAGAAGCAGGGGCTTGTGCAAGTTTTATACTTATATATTCATCTGTGCCATCTAAAATTAGTTTACTGATTTTATCGATTCTAAGCTTTTGAAAAGTCTGACCTTTAAAGAGCACTTTGTTGTTTGCAAAGGTGTTTACAAGAGTACAAACATTTTCAGCCTGATTATACTCAAGCGTCAAAAACAGTTCGAAATCCAGATGGAGCTGAAAATCACAGTTGTCAGACGTTCCAATGTTTATTACTTCTTTGTCCTGAAATTCTTTTGTAATTTGAGATGATGTAATTATTACAGACATATTTACCTCTTATCTTCCGATTGCTTTTAAAAACTCTCTTGACGCTCTGTCCGCGTTCTGAGCAGGTGACACAATGAGTTTTCTTTCACCAAGAACTGGTGTAAGTTTTTCTTTTACCAAATCAAGTTTTTCCGGATGTGCGTATACAAACATCATAGCTATATCCGGAGCATATTTTTTTACCGAAGAAACATTATCTGGTAACGTATCCCAGTTGATTTGTTTTTGGATATTACCTTCATTTTCAAGATCCCCGATAACAACAACTGCAGGAGTATAGCCTTCTGCCTTCATAGTCAGACAGTGAGAGAAGGCTTTCTTTATAGCTTCGCCATAAGCAGTTCCGTATTCTTCCGGATTATACTGCGTAAAAGCCTCCATAGCTTTCTGTATACCGCTGTTGTTGTGAGGTGTTCCTTCATAGATAAGATATGAAGTTTCAGAGACTTTAAGAATTTTTATTTTGTCCTCCGGATCCAGCAATGCACAAAGCTGTTTTAGATATTTTTTCTGTTCTGTTAATTCTTCCTGATTTGAGGCAGAAGAATCAACAACAAAAATAACGGCAGCAGGTTTGAAGTCATCTATTTTAATATTTTTCAAACCTCTGTATAATAACTTTGTCACTACTGCAAGTATAAGAATAATTATTCCTAATATTATAATTCTTCTGTTTAATTTCACACCTTTTCCCTCAAAAAATTTTACCCAATTTTAGTTCAGTATATCACAAATCGGCGTTCATTTTATATAACGAAAAAGAAATGCAAAAAGTTCATATAAATTATTCAAAATCCTTGCAAGCAAACTGAACAAAACTGGCTATCAAATTTTCATTCCAGACTTTAATATGAGGAGGAACTTTTAAGACAGCCGGTGTGAAATTCCAGATATATTTTATTTGGGAGGACTGGATAATATAATCAGCAACCTGCTGGGCAAACTGTCTCGGAACAGTAAGTATTGCAATTTCCACATTCAATCTTTCCGCAAGATTCGGCAGTTTTGAGATATGAAAAATTTGTTTATTATTGACCTGAATATCAATTTTATGCGGGTCATTGTCAAATAAAGCAAGAATATTCAAACCGTAACTGTTGAAATTGTCATATTTGGCAAGAGCAAGTCCCAAGTGCCCGGCACCGACAATAAAAGCATCTTTCACAGTAGCAAATCCCAATGTTTTTTCTATTGAGTCTTTTAATTCAGAAACCAAATATCCTACTCTGCACTTACCGGCATTGTTCAAGAGTTTAAAATCTTTTCTTACCTGAGAATCATCAATACCTAACCTCTGGGCAATCTGCGGGCTGGAAATTGATTCAATCCCCTCTTCCATATACTCCGCAAGAATGCTGTGATAAAGAGTCAATCGATTAGATACTTTTTCAGGAATATTTTTACTCATAGAATCCTCACTAATTATGTATGAGTATAAAACAAATAAAGAAAAAAATCACGATTTAAATTTTTCCAATGAGAATTATTATTCAAAGAATATAACAAAATGCAAAATAAACAGAAACATAATCCGCACTGTAAAGAACGTTTTAGTCATTTCAAAAAAAAATAGTACATTTATACAGCTAACCTATAATACGTTGGTCTATTTTATCTTTTCCATAATCCCGTTAAAATACCTGTAAATCAAAATTTATGCTTCAAAGAGAAGCATGGAAAGGATTAAGGAGTCTGATTATGCTTAGCGAAAAATACACCGAACTAAATCAGCGAAAACAGCTGGAATTCAACAACCTGAGCAAAGAAATCGTTCCATGGCTCGAAGATCTCGCTTTAGAAACAAACTGCAAAATTGAGAGAAAAGAGTGGAAAAGTAAATATAACAGCTATGTTATTTATGATTATGAACCGTTTTGCTCGGATGGATTCGAGATAAACCTTGTTGTATCTTCAAACAGCAGAGAACATCTTGAATTTTTAAAATATCTTTATGACAACAAAATAAATACTATAGAATATCTCAACAACTGCGTTATAAGCTAAAGAAAAGCCCTCTGATAACGAGGGCTTTTCTTTTATGCAATCTCTTCGTGTGTTTCTGCAAGTTTTACAGGTTCTGATGTTTTGTGCGGCAATTGAATTAACTCTGCCACATTATCACGTTTTTTCACCATTTCTGCTGTCACAACAAATTCTTTAACATCTTCCTGAGACGGAACCTCATACATTATGTTGAGCATAAGTTCCTCAACAATAGAACGCAAAGCTCGCGCACCTGTTTTACGCTTTATTGCCTCTTTTGCTATTAAATCAATTGCTTCCGGCTCAAATTTCAAATCAACATTATCCATTTTCAGCAGGCATTGATACTGTTTCAGAATAGCATTCTTAGGCTCGGTCAGAATCATTTTCAGAGTCTTTTCATCAAGCTGATCCAAAACTGCATATATAGGAACTCGACCGATAAATTCAGGAATCAAACCAAATTTCAGCAAATCTTCAGGCTGCAGTTTTTTTAACATTTTCTGCGCAGCAGCCTCTTTTTCTGCAGTAGTGGCCGGAGCCTTCGCGCCAAAGCCAAGTGAAGTACCGTCATCAGCACGTCTCTCAACGATTTTGTCAAGCCCGACAAATGCACCGCCAACAATAAACAGAATATTTTTCGTATCTATTTGAATGAATTCCTGATGGGGATGTTTACGACCGCCCTGAGGAGGAACATTCGCAACCGTTCCCTCTATCATCTTCAATAGAGCTTGTTGAACACCTTCACCGCTAACATCTCTTGTAATACTCGGATTTTCTGATTTTCTTGCAATTTTATCTATTTCGTCTATATAGATAATGCCACGCTCAGCTTTCTGGGCATCATATTCCGCACTTTGATATAACCTCAAAAGAATATTTTCAACATCATCACCTACATATCCAGCCTCTGTCAAAGTAGTAGCATCAGCAACAGCAAAAGGCACATCCAGCATTTTTGCCAGAGTCTGTGCAAGAAGTGTTTTTCCGCTTCCGGTCGGTCCGACAAGAAGAATATTACTTTTCTGAATTTCTATACCGTTTTCAGCAGCCTCAGAAGAATTATGTGCTATCCTTTTGTAATGGTTATACACAGCAACAGAAAGAACTTTCTTTGCATCATCCTGACCAACTATGTTTTCATCAAGGTATGCTTTAATTTCATGCGGCTTGGGAACCTTCGACAAATCAGCTTCCGGTTTTTCCGATTTTTCGCCACGTTCTTTGTTTTCAAAAAATTCTTCATCTAGAATTTCATTACAAAGTTCGACACATTCATCACAGATGTACACCTCGGGCCCGGCAATAAGTTTTTTTACCTGATCCTGAGTTTTTCCGCAAAATGAACATTTTAAACGGCTGTCATCGTGTTTCATTATTTTTCTCCTGATTTTAGCTTATTCAGCTTTTGCATGTTTGTCAATAGAGACAACTTTGTCAATCATACCGTACTCAAGTGCTTCTTCCGGAGTCATAATATAGTCTCTGTCTGTATCTTTTTCAATTTTTTTGATAGACTGACCGGTATTTGAAGCAAGAATTTCATTAAGTGCTTTTTTAATTCTGATGATTTCAGCTGCCTGAATTTCTATATCCGTAGCCTGCCCTTGTGCACCGCCTAACGGCTGGTGAATCAAAACTCTGGAATGAGGCAGAGCAAGCCTTTTTCCTTTTGTACCGGACGACAACAGAAATGCACCCATACTAGCTGCCTGACCGAGACAAATTGTAGAAACATCAGAACGTATGTGCTGCATTGTATCATAAATTGCAAAACCGGCAGTAACGCTTCCTCCTGGGCTGTTTATGTAGAGCATAATATCTTTTTCTGGATTTTCACTATCCAGCAGCAGCATCTGTGCTACAACAAGATTCGCAACCATATCATCTATGGGGGTGCCAAGGAAGATAATTCTTTCTCTGAGTAACCTTGAAAAGATATCAAATGCGCGCTCACCGCGACTCGACTGTTCTACAACTGTTGGTACAAAGCTCATAATTTATTTGCCTTTCCTTATTTAAATTAAATGTTCTGGTATTTATTATAGTTTATTTTTCAGATTTTACAAAATTAAATTTGTTATTATCAAGAAGGAATCTAGTAACTTTCTGGCTTAATGCTTGCTGTGAAAGTGATTGAATCAGTGTAGCATTTTTTTGAATTTCCTTCAATATAACACTTCTGTCAGCCCCATACATAGCCGCAAGGTCGTTTAATTTCTGTTCAATATCAGATGCTGTAACCTGAATATTTTCCAGTTTCGCAATTTCTGATACCAAAAGGGAATTTTTAATACGATTCAATGCTTCAACCCTAAGCTCTTCCCATATTTTCTCATGACCTTCTTTTTCTACGACTTTATCCCATTCAACGCCTGAAGCTTTAATTTTTTGTTTAAATTCATCAAGCAGTGCCTGAGCCTCTCTGTTAATCATTGAATCTTGAACATCAACAGTTACTTTAGAGAGAACTGTTTCAAAAATTTTATTTGTTTTTCTTTTATCATTTTCAGCTTTTGCCGTATTATCAAGATATTTTTGAATATCAGCTTTTAAATCTTCTATTGTTTTAAACGGTCCCACTTTTTTAGCAAGTTCATCATTTATTTCAGGAACCATTTTTTCTTTTATTTCGTTGATTTTTATTTTAAACTGAGCCGGCTGTCCTTTTAATTTTTCATCGTGGTATTCGTCAGGGAATTTTACATCAATTGTAAATTCTTCACCAATTTTTTTGCCGACAAGCTGTTCTGCAAATCCGGGGATAAAATTGCTGTTTCCTAAATCAAGCATATAATTTTTTGAAGAACCGCCTTTAATCAGTTCCCCGTTAGCGCTGCCTTCGAAATCCATCAGAACAATATCCTTATCTGTTGTTTCTCTGTTAATTACAGGCTCTAAAGTGGCATATTTTTCAGCAAGTGATTTCAATTCTTTATCCATTGCATCTTCAGGATTTTTGAACTCTTCAACATCTACTTCAAGGTCTTTGTACTGTTCAATTTTCACTTCCGGTTTAAGTTCAATTTTTGCTACTATTTCAACCGGTTTTCCGAGTTCAAATTTATATGACTCAAGATAAGGCTCTGTAATAATATTCAAATTATTTTCTCTTATAGCCTGTGCAAAAATCCCCGGAAGCATATAGTCAAGAGCATCTCTTTGAATAGCTTCTATACCTACAAATTTTTCTATAACATTTCTCGGTGCTTTACCTTTTCTAAAACCGGGAATATTTACTCGCTGTGCTAATCTTTTACAAGATTTGCTATATTCTTTCATTGCTGTATCTGTGTCGATTTCTATATCGAGTTTAACCATGTTGTTATCTTGTTTTTCAATTTTTACAGTCATTTTTCCAATCCTTTAGACAACTTTACTAATAAACATAAAGTTATTATATTATAAACGGATTTTTTGTAAAACATCACACAATATTTATTTTATTAATATATAATATTTTTTATAAACAAGGAAAAATTTATGATAAAAAATGTTTGTATCTTTGCATCTTCATGCAATTTTTTAGAAGAAATTTATTATAAAGAAGCAAAAGAGTTAGGGGCATTACTTGCAGAAGAAGGTTACGACATTGTATACGGAGGAAGCTGTCTCGGATTGATGTGGGCATGCGCAGGCGAAGCAAAAAGCAAAGGTAGCAAACTAACAGGAATCATGCCCGAAAAACTAAAGCAATTCGATGTTCACACGAATTATTGTGACAGTTTCTTTGAAACATCCTGCATGAGAACAAGAAAAGCAAAAATGGATGAAATGTCTGATGCACTCATTGCTCTGCCGGGCGGTTTTGGTACACTGGAAGAGTTAAGCGAAATGATTGTACAAAAACAGCTTGGGTATAACAACAAAGCTATTGTTATACTTAATACAAACGGATTTTACGATAATCTTCTCAAATTTTTTGATGATATTATTGAACAAAAGTTTGCTAATAAAAAAGCAGAAAAAATTTATTTTATAGCAAAAACACCATCTGAAGCCATACATTACCTTAAAACATATACACAGACAGATGTTGAAATAAAAAAAGAAGATATTTATTCAAGATAAAAAATTAACCTTCATAATCTCTTTTTGGCTAAACATATATCCTATTTTTCGTCTTATCCTGTAAAAAAACAGAGGTAATATGAACGAAAAAGAAAAAATGGGAAAAGGGCTTTTATACGACCCGAGTACGGATAGAAAACTTTATGCAGAAAGAATAAAATGTAAAAATCTCTGCCACAAATATAACAGGATATACCCTGAAATGGTCGGACACAAAAGGGATATGGCAGTACGAATACTTGGAAAAACAAAAAATCTATTCTATATAGAATCACCTTTTTACTGTGATTATGGATATAACATCGAAATCGGGGACAATTTTTATTCAAACCACAATCTTGTCATACTTGACGCAGGAAAAGTTGTCTTTGGCGATAATGTTTTTATAGGACCAAACTGCGGATTTTATACCTCTCGACATCCCATAAATACAGAATCGAGAATACAAGGGTTTGCTTATGCCTCCCCAATAAAAGTCGGAGATAATGTCTGGATAGGAGGCAATGTAACAGTGCTTCCCGGTGTATCAATCGGAAACAATACAATTATCGGTGCAGGCAGTGTTGTTACAAGAGACATTCCAGAAAATGTTATAGCAATAGGCAATCCCTGCAAAGTTATAAAAAAAACTACAGAATAAATAATAAATAGTTTTACGTAAAACTGCTCAATTTTCTCTCTAACAAGATTAACTCCCTCAGAGCGCAGTCCATATGGAAATCCGCTAGAACTACTGAAAGAGCTCTGCTTTCTGTGATTATCTTATAACTTATTTTAACTAATAAAAAGATGAGTTTATTAGTTTGTGCAGGGATAAAGACTCCGTTTAAAAGCTGACAAAATTCAGGTTTTAAATGGAGGAAAAAACCACAGTAGTGTGAAACATCTCTAATAAAAAAGACCCCTTGCGGAGTCTTTTTATAATGGTGGGCAGGGGTGGATTCGAACCACCGTAGTCTCGCGACGGCAGATTTACAGTCTGCTCCCTTTAGCCACTCGGGCACCTACCCATTTTGCCTTTGACGGGACTTGAACCCGTGACCTCTCCCTTACCAAGGGAGTGCGCTACCACTGCGCCACAAAGGCACAAATTAGAATAATCAAGTACCAAGGAAACTGCTGCCTTCTGCCATTTTCAACCTGACATTTAGCCAGCTCAAATAACTGCTATCTGTATTATTTTCTAAACAGACATTGCACCAGCCTTCAATCGAACCTTGTCACAAAGTCGTTAATCAAGTTTTTTTAAAAAACGAACATTTCCTTCTTTTCCAAAACAGATATTTCACTATTTTTTCAGAAAGCGTTGAAACAAGTGTTTGTATTGCCCGTCAAATTTTATTTAATTGTCAAAAAATGCCGAAGATAGGAATCGAACCTACAACCTACGGTTTACAAAACCGTTGCTCTACCATTGAGCCACTTCGGCGTAATGAAGTATTATAATAATATTAAGGATATATCACTGTGTCAAGTGCCGGATTAAAATTTCTTTGAAATTCTATCTATAACATCATTCCAATTGCCTTTTTCACCTTGCCTGAAGATTTCCACGCTATCGTACCATAGTGTCTTCTTGCAGTCCTCAAACCAACGCCACTCTGATACTGAAGGCAGCATCAAAAAAGTTTTTACCCCCAATGCTCCCGCCAAATGAACACAAGCGCTATCTATCGTAATCATTATATCCAAATTTTTCATAGCACAAGCCGTATCATAAAAATCAGATAAACAAGGTGCAAGGTTTATAAGATTTTTATGTTCATGTTTTTTTTCTTCATCTTTTTGGAAGGAATAGAATTGAATATCTTTATCAAAAAAAGCCCGTATTTTATCAAACGGTATCGAACGATTTTTATGAACTCTTTGATTGCCATGCCAGAAGAGCCCTACCTTTAATCTGTCAGTATTAAACAAATCCGACTTTGATTCCGCTATAACATTCATATATCCTTCAGAACAGGGGATATTATCAAAATCGATTCCAAGCAAATAAGGTAAGTCCATTACGCTTGCTGAACAGTCATAGCAAATACAATTATTGTTAATTTCTATGTCAGCAAAAGAAAAATTATGCCTAAACAAACGTTCCAACTCAGGCGGAACAAGAAGAGTAATTTTTGAAAAAACAGCCTTTAATTTATAAATATATCTTACAAACATTATATAATCACCAAAACCGCCATCACAGAATAGCAGTATATGTGAATCCGAATAGCTTTTTCCGTCCCAGCAGTTTTTGTACTGTTTTTTTATTTCCGGATTTTTTAGAATATAGTGTTCATACCCCTCATAAAAGTTTTTTTGAACGAGATAAGTCATTCCGAGACTCAGATGCGTCTGCACATCCTCAGGATTCATTATAAGAGCTTTTTTAAGATACTCCTCCGATTTTTTATATTCTTTTTCTTTTCTATATAAAACACCGAGATTTTTATTGGCCTCAAAATTATTTTTTATTTTTAATGACAGAAGATAACAGTTCTTTGCCTGTTGAACATCCGAAAGTTTTTCATAAATCAGTCCGAGATTATTTTCTGCAATAAAATCATTTTTATCCAATTTCAAACTTTTTTTGTAAAATTCTACTGATGTATCATAGTCACCGGTTGTATCAGCCAGAACAGCAATCTCTCTTATCAAATCCAGATTTTGTTTATCATTTTCATACAAGATTTTTAAATACCCGAGTGCTGCCTGAGAATTTCCAATATACTTGTATGATTCAGCAAGTTTTTCTATAGTTTCTTTATACGGCTCTTTTTGAACAGAAGCTTCAAAATATTTTATTGCATTAAAATAATCTTTTTTTAAATAATACACAAGCCCGAGATTATCCAAAAAAGCCGGCGAAAGTTTTATCTTCACAGCCTTTAGTAAAAAATCTTCTGCTTCATTAAGTTTCCCCATCTGCATTTTTAAAACCCCAAGAAGGTTTAGCAGGTTTGCATCATCAGGATTTTGTTTCAACAGTTCAGAATAAGCCTGTTCTGCTTTTTCAAGCTGTCCGTTTCGATGAAAATTCAATGCTGTGTCTAAATCTGTCATTGGTTTTCTACTTTAATAACTTCTGAGGCAGTTCTTCATGATAGATACCTCCGCCACAAATAGTTTCGATAACTTTTAACATAAACTCTCTGGGTGCATCCATCTGGTTTATATAAAATTCTTTATTTCCAAGGTGATTGATTTTAATGATACCGGTTTTGCTTTTTTCAGCAGGAACAAACAGTGAAGCAACCTCCTGCTCAAGCACAGCCTGCAATTCATTTTTGGGGTTTCTTTTAACAATTTCGTTAAAATCACCTTTCATTGCAATAATTCTTCCTGAAATCATAGGTGGTTCAACACCTCTAAAAAGAGCCTGGGGCTGGTTATTCCATCTTGTTGTAAAACTTATTGTATGCCACAGAATATTCAGCACGAGAACAGTTTGGGCATCATCAACCGAATAATAAATATTATCAGTTGCAACACCTCTCGACCCGAAAGACTGTTTAAGATAATCGACAGTTGCCTGCATATTGTCAATTATTTTCAAAAAAGTCTCCTGACAGTTAATGGTTGAGTGCTGATATTCCAAAAACTGTTTATACATATGAGTGGAAACCAGATTAATCCTCTCCTGAATTACCGAGGATTTTCTAATGGACGTTTCCATATTATCAAAACTATTAAAATTATTTTCCAATTTTATATTCTCTCTATGCTAATATTGTATACAAAATTTTACATTTATTGTATATATTTAATATTTTTTTTTACAATACAAAACACTTTGTTAAAATTTTCGTTACAAAGTATCTTGACTTTTTAGAAACAAGTCAGATAATATTTTACTATATAGTATGGAAAGAAACAGTATATGCCAAATGTAGCTAATTGCAGAAAGTGCGGAACATTATTTATTCAAAACGGGAAAAAAGAACTCTGCGACAAATGTATTGATGCACAGAATAAAATGATAGCAGACATGAATTCATATGTTATAAATTCACCCGCTGAAACATTGACTATTGATGAACTTTTAACAAAGTTTCAAATGAGCAGAAAAGAATTTGAAAATTTATATTTTGCCGGAAAATTTGTAAGGGTAGCAAAAAAACTGACTACAAAATGTGCAAAATGCGGAAAAGAAATTCTTATTGAAGGAAGTTCCAATTTTTTATGTAACGAATGTGCCAAAAAGTTACAAAATCAAATATAATTAAACAATGAAAATAGTTGTAGTCGGATACGGAAAAATGTTTTCTAATCTTATACTGGGCACTCTTGACTCAGGACATAAGGTTGCAGCTGTTTTTCGTTCTGAAAGGTTAAAATATCCGGGCTGGATATTGTTTTTTAAAGATATTTTTGCACCATCAACAGATTATTCTTTTTTGAAAAGTTTAAATTTAAAAGAAATAAAAGCAAACAGCGTAAATTCTCAAAAATTCAAAAAAGAAATACTGCGATTGAATCCGGATATTATACTTGTAGGCTCGTGGGGTGAAAAATTCAAAAAAGAGACTATTGATTTACCCAAAATTGCCTGCATTAATACACACCCGTCCCTTCTGCCTAAATACCGCGGTCCAAATCCATATACCAGAACTATTATGAATGGAGAAACCGAATCAGGTTTAACATTTCATATAATGGACGAAAAGTTCGACAGAGGCCCTATTCTTATGCAGAAAAAAGTGGATATTATACAGGGAATTTATGGAGATACCGGCGGATCTTTAAAAAACAAAACGTGCAACTTAGCAAAATCTGCAATCAGCGAACTTTTAGCATCACTTGATTCTCAAATAATCATTCCAATTCAGCAGAAGGAATCAGAATCCAGTTATTACCCCCAAATAAACGAAAATGATATACTTATTGATTTTTCCCAGTCTTCTGAGGAAATAAACCGTTTTATCAGAGCTCTGTCACCGTGGCAGTCTGCATATTTTGCATATGAAAACGAATTCTTTAAAGTCAGTACTCATGAAATTGAAGAGAACGATACGAAATATAATAAACCAGGTACTGTAGTAAATAAAACAAAAAACTCGATTTCTATATTGAGTGGAGACAACAAAATCATAAAATTTATAAAACCGAAACTTTTCGGGAAGTTTAAAAAATACATGACAGGTTTTTACATAAGATTTGTATTAAAAAAAGGTAATATTGCAGGATAAAAATGGGACTTACATACCAACTTTACACCAAATACACTCGAAATAGAGGTATAATATAACGTCATTCCGCACTTTTCGGTATCTTACCGGTAGCAAGCCCCTGTGGAAAACCAGACATTTTACACGAAATCAAAGATTTCGGCAAAAGCAGTCAAACAAATTCATGGTAACAATTTTAACCTTTTTAGTGTAAACATAAACATAATAGCAATTTTTTCCATTCATTTGTTTTATGAAAATACTATGAGTGAAAAAGTATCTTTTAAATCAAGAATAAATTTTGTTGACCGTGCAATGTTTGATAAAATCAAACGCGGCACAAAAATTTTATATAAACATGACACACCTAACATTATAAAAGACAACGAATTTTTCACAGAAGAAATCAGGACATGCTCCGGCGGAGGACTGGTAAAACCATTCGTTGAGGCTGACGGATTCCATTTAATGGATGATGTTATTAACTTTAATAACTTACATGACTTTCTTGTGTATTTATTCAGATATGTCAAAAATGCAGACAGAGGACTCTTACTGGGGTCTAAAGAACTTGGAACAAGACCATATTCCGTTAAAGTCTTTGAAAAAATAAAAAAAGCATTTCTTGCCAGAATTCCAAATGTCTCCCTTTTTGAAGGCCACACGTACAGTCAGGCACAAACTCATTTTAATTATTCACTAAAAGACGACACCTGGACGATTTGTTCAGAATACAGACCATTAAATACCAAAGCATTGCTGCCGGTAAGAACATTATCTGAACTAAAAAAAGTATACAGAAATGTTTCAATAGCAGACGGAGATACTTTGTTTATTAACGGAAAACAAATAACTCCAGACATGGCGCCGGAGATTTTTCAATCTAAATAATTGTGATAAACTAAAGATATTATGGTATCACATGTAACAACAGCTACGGTTCTGGGTCTGGAAGCCTATAAAATATCAGTTGAAGTGGATTTAATTCAGTCCATTCCCGGCGTCACTATAGTCGGGCTGCCTGATACTGCCATTTCAGAGGCAAGAGAACGTGTTCGCTCTGCAATAAAAAACTCCGGCTATCAGTTTCCAAATAAAAAAGTAGTAGTAAATCTTGCTCCAGCTGACATCAGAAAAGAAGGTACAAATTACGATTTGCCTATTGCTATAGGCATACTTACCGAAGATGGAATACTTGATAATGAAGAAATAAAAGATACGGCATTTCTCGGAGAATTGTCGCTAGACGGCTCATTAAGAGCAGTAAACGGAATTTTACCGATTGTATCAGGTTTAAAAGATATGGGAATAAAACAGGTAGTAGTTCCGGCTGAAAACGCAAAAGAAGCGGCATTAATCCCTGATATAAAAGTACTGAAAGCAGAGAGCCTTTGTGATGTAGTCGACCATTTTTCGAACAATCCCGAAGCCACAAAAAAACTGGAAGTCTGCGAAGTTGACATAGAAGACTATTTAAATAAATATACAACCACAAATTACACATATGATTTTAAAGATATAAAAGGACAGAACAAGGCCAAAAAAGCTCTTGAAATAGCAGCAGCAGGCGGACACAATATCCTGATGTCAGGCCCACCCGGTTCGGGCAAGACTTTGTTATCAAAAACGTTTGCCTCAATTCTTCCTCCTTTAGAGCTGGAAGAAGCAATTGAACTTACTAAAATATACAGTGTCAGCGGCCTTCTTGACAAGGACAATCCTCTTGTGAGTAAACGTCCGTTCAGAATTGTTCATCATTCAGCGTCAGCTATAGGAATAATCGGCGGCGGCTCCAATCCAAAACCCGGTGAAATCACACTTGCTCACAGAGGAGTATTATTTCTCGATGAATTTGTCGAGTTTCCAAGAAATGTTCTTGAAGTTTTAAGACAACCGCTGGAAGATGGTGAAGTAAGAATATCGAGAGCACAGACCAGCGTCAAATATCCTGCGGATTTTATTCTTCTCGCGGCAATGAACCCATGCCCGTGCGGATACCTCGGAGATTCGCAAAAACGCTGTACATGTTCTGAATTCCAGATACAAAGATACCGCTCGAGATTATCAGGCCCGATGCTGGACAGAATTGATATCCAGATAGAAGTACCGCGTTTGTCTCCGGATGAACTTCTAAATAAAAATTTCAAATCAGAATCCTCGGAAGAAATACGAAAACGAGTAATCAGAGCAAGAAAACGCCAGTCAGAAAGATATAAAAATTATCCAATTTTAACAAACTCGCAACTGACTCCGGAATTGATAAAAATATTCTGTAAACTGGATGAAAACAGTGAAAAACTCTTAAAAAGCGCAGCCTTAAAGTTTAATCTATCCGGACGTTCTTATGACAGAATACTTAAGCTTGCAAGAACTATTGCGGATATAGAAAACTCTGACAACATAGAGAGCATGCACATTGCTCAAGCATTACAGTATAGAAATTTTGTTAATTCTGATAATATTTAAATTTGATAAATCTTTATAAAAGTTTAATTTCTATCACTTTAAAAATGAAATATTTTAAAGTAGAATACTCATTATAAAATCCGTTATAGTCAATTGAGGGAAAGAACGTATGTGCGGAATAGTAGGATATGTCGGTTCAAAAAATGTTGTAAAAATATTACTGGATGGTCTAAGCAAACTGGAATACAGGGGGTATGACTCTGCCGGTCTTGCGGTAAACAGCGACGGGAAAATTAAAATTTTTAAAGCAGAAGGCAAACTTCAAAATCTTAAAGATCTTATGGAAAAAAATCCTGTAACTAACACAACTATGGGTATCGGCCATATCAGATGGGCGACTCATGGCGCCCCGACAAAAGTAAATGCCCATCCACATTCGTGCAATTGCGGAAAACTTGTTGTTGTTCATAACGGAATTATCGAAAACTTTAAGGAGTTGAGAGAAGAACTTGAGGGATACGGTTGTGTTTTTAAAACAGAAACTGATACAGAAACCGTTGCGCATTTGATAGCCCATGAGTACGGAAAGCTTAATTCGCTGCCCAAAGCAGTCAGAGCTGCGGTAAAACAACTAAAAGGCGCTTACGCTTTATGCGTAATGCATCAGGATGAACCCAATGTCCTTGTTGGTACAAGAAAAAATGCTCCGCTTATCGTTGCACTCGGAGAAGGAGAAAACTATCTGGCAAGCGACTGTCCGGCAATTATCGAGTATACAAAACGCGTAATTTATCTTGATGACGATGAATTTGCGGTTTTGACACCTGACACTGTCCTGATTACTGATATCGACGGAAAACAAGTCATAAAAAAAGAAGAAATTCTCCCTTGGGAACCCGTTGCTATCAGCAAAATGGGATACAAACATTTTATGCTGAAAGAAATTCACGAGCAGCCAGATGTGATAAGAAATGCACTTGCCGGCAAATTGCATGATATAAATTCACCGGTAAAACTCGATGAGGTAAAACTCACACCGGAGCAAATTAAAAATCTGAAACGCATTGAAATCATAGCCTGCGGAACTTCGCTGCATGCAGCAATGATTGCAAAATATATAATAGAAGCGTTTTGTAATATACCCGTGGATGTTGAAGCGTCGAGTGAATATATTTATAGAAAAACTGTTACTGATAAGGATACACTTGTTATCGGTATTTCCCAATCAGGCGAGACATCGGACACTATCACAGCAATAAGACAGGCAAAAGCTGTAGGTTCGCATGTTCTTATTATCACAAACCGCCCTGACTCTATAATGGCACGTGAAGCAGACAGTCTTATTCCTGTAAATGCAGGTATTGAAGTAAGTGTTGCAGCTACAAAATCATTCAATGCCCAGCTCATCGCACTTTATCTGTTCGCTATTTATATTGCTGAAATCAAAAACTCATTTGATAAAGTTCACATAAAAAACTTGAAACAGGAAATGCTGGAACTTCCGGCAAAAGTCGAAGTAATCCTTTCACACAAAGAAAATATTATGAAGTGTGCAAAAGCATTTGCAACATTCAGAAATTTTATTTACATTGCAAGAGGGATAAATTATGCAGCAGCGCTGGAAGGTGCCCTCAAACTTAAAGAAATCAGCTATATCAATGCAACAGGGTATCCTGCAGGAGAGTTGAAGCATGGGCCTATTGCCATGCTTGATGAAACGATGCCGGTGCTTGCAATTTTAATGCCGGGTGTCGTTTATGATAAAGTTCTATCAAATGCTGAAGAATCAAAAGCAAGAAATGCCAGACTAATCGCTTTGACTTCATCAGAAGACAAAGAACTTGAGAATCTTTTTGAGTACATATTGAAAGTTCCTACTGTCGATGAATATCTGTCACCTGTATTAACATCTGTTCCTTTACAGCTTCTGGCTTATTACATTGCTGAATTTCTCGGAAAAGATGTTGACCAGCCCAGAAATCTTGCAAAATCAGTTACGGTAGAATAATGAAAATAGTAAACAAACAGGTTTGTATTAAAACGGTTTCTGAAATAAGCTCAAAATATATTGAATCGGAACTGGAAAAACAAAATATAAAACCGTTAAGATGGGCAATTGTTGCAGTGAATAACGGCTTTTATACAGTTAACGTTTCTTGCTGTGAAGAGTAATTTAGACGGTCTTGTGCACATTTAGAATTTTATAAATATCTTTATATTTACCGTTGATTTTTGTTGTTACCAATTCAGCATCTATTGCAATATGCCCAAGATAAGAATGTTTCAGCATTTTCGCAATAGCTTCACCTGCTTTTTGAGCTTTTTCTTTAGCGGTAAGCGCAGAATTTTTATAAATATTTTTTCTGACAAAGGCGTCTTGTCCTGTTAATAAATTAACTTTTTTGTCTATTTGATTTAAACGCATAACAGAAACCGGCTGCCAGCCTTCCTTCACAAAATAATCAGGCATTATCTGAGCCATCTTTCTTTTTATTTCGACTCCTCCATGCTCTTTTTGCATAAGATGAGAAAGTGCCTGAGCAACTTTATACATAATTTCCGGATTTTTTGTAGTGCAACCGTTTACCCTCACACCTCGTATTGAAACCATTTTGCCAAAAGAAACAGATGATGAATCCATAGTATTTGATACCTTTTATGTTTGATTAAACGTTAATAATTTAAAATGCGTAAAAAATTTTTTTGTTTATTTTTAAAAATGATTTTACAAAACTTTAATTTTTATTCTATAATTAATAAGTAACAAAAATTTCAGTTTAATAGTATATGTGAGGTTTTATGGGAGATAGTGTTAAAGGGTTAAGACGATTGACATCTGCGCAGCTTCTGAACTTTTGTCTAGGATTTTTTGGGCTTCAATTTGCCTGGCAGATGAGAATAATTTTGTCAGGGCCTGTTACGGAAGAACTTGGAGCGTCTCCTTTTATCTTCGGACTAATTTGGCTGGCAGGACCGGTCACAGGTATGGTTGTCCAGCCGATAATAGGCGCAATGAGTGACCATACATATACAAAATTTGGAAGAAGAAGACCTTACCTTATACTCGGAGCAGTGCTTGCAGCTATTGCACTGTGGGCATTTCCGAATTCAGAACCTATTGCAAACTTTATCGCTGACAAGCTACATATTCCAATGCCTGCCATTGCAGGACTGCTTGTCGCAGCCGTAATGATTTGGATTATAGATGCTTGTGTAAATGCAGCACAAGGACCGTACAGAGCACTCATACCAGACAATATCGTTCCTGAACAGCATGCTATTGCTAACTCTTATCTGAGTTTTGCAATCGGTTTGGGCTCAGTCATTGCAGCCGGTACAGCACCGTTTTTAAACTGGGCATTTGATTATCAAATGTCAGTAAATGCACAGTTCGTAATGGCGGCTTTAGCTTTCTTGCTCGGAATGCTTTGGACATGTGTAACTTTCACAGAATCACCTGTTGAAAAAACAGAACAGGAAAAGGGGCAGGAGAAATCATTCATAGAAAATTTCAAAGAATTTTTTGCCTCTTCACCGGAAGTATTCAAAATTTGTCTTGTTCAATTTTTTACCTGGATTGGTGTAATGAGTATGTTCATATTTTTTACACAATTCTCTGTTCACACAGTATACGCCGTACCAGATTTAACGAATGTTCCTGATGAAATACAGACTTATTACGATTCTACTATTGCTATTGCTACGAATTTTTCATCAATTTGTTTTGCAATATTTAATCTGGTTTGCTTTATGGTTTCTTTGCCTATTGGTATATTATCTACAAAATTTGGAAATAAAAAAGTACATATGACGGCTCTTGCCATAATGGCGGTATCCTACCTTATGATGGTATTTACTAACAATCCTAAACTTATTATGTTATTTATGGCACTTGCAGGTATTGGCTGGGCTAGTATACTTGCTCTGCCATTTGCAATGCTTACCGATTATATCAAAAAGGGCTCAGAAGGCTCAGTAATGGGTATTTTTAATATATTTATTGCTGGACCACAGGTGCTTGTTTGCACATTACTTGCTTGGTTTATTTCAAAATGCATTATTGATTCACCGGAAGGATTAAATTATCACTGGGAATATGCATTTTTGGTAGGTGCAATTGTGCTAATTCTATCTGTAATCGTGACTAATTCTATCAAAGAAAAGCAACATTAGTTTTTAAGATTTAATATTTATTTTTTTTGATGAATATTTCTTGCGCAATAATATGGTAATGCATCTGTACATAATTGTTTAATATATTAGTTGAAATCTTGCGGTAATTAGATACAATTTTTTGCTCAATAGGCACATTTACTAAATTTTCTATCTTATTAATTTTTTGTATACAGTTTTTTATCAATAACAGAAAATATCTACATGCCGCCTTTTCTGTTTTCATCATTCTCTCCGGTTTTTCCGATTTTGCAAAATAAACTATCGGATTTTATAATTAGAGTTTATTACATAATTTTGTATGTTATCAAAATCAAATTTTTCTTTTGTTTTATCAGAATTATCTGCAGTTTTCAGAATAAGAGAGTTAATAAAATCCTGAATTTTTGTTATCTCATCTGATGTATAATCATGCTCAAGCGAACGAAGAATAGATTTTGCAGGATTACTGAAATAGTAGTCTGAAATATTTGCATAAATTTTATGAGAATATAGTGCAGTAGAAATCGGTTGAAAATCTTCTTTAGATTTGTGATGACTAAACATCTCAGCCAATTTTTTGTAATTAAACTTAGCTATTTTAAATAGCTTAAATACAGAATTTGTTGTTTTCATAATTTTCTCCTTCTCTTTTCTTTTTAGGATGCGTAAAGTTTTAATATTTATTAATACACTTGTAATACTTTATTAAGAATTTGTATATTACCGGAGTGGATATTTGTTAAATTATGTAACACACATGTTTATTCACTTGTATTATTAAACATTAGAAATGTATATTGCCCGACTGGGCAATATTTATAAGTGAATAGTCTTTCAATAAGCGATAAATGCAAATACAATAGGGTATTTTATCTCGCTTTAGTGATTGTTTGAACATTATCCTTCTGTCTATCTAAACATTTATTTCTGTTATTTTAAAAATGGGAATAAAAAAATTATTATATTCAGACAGTACAGTATCTGAAAGTTCAGAAAACAAAACAATAAAATCAGCTTTTTCTCTCAGTGCTTTTTCCATATCATCTTTTGTGTACACAAAAAAACCAGCAATAGATTGTTCACCCAGCAGATGCCTTGCTGAATTAATATCTATATCGCCAGGTTCAAGACTAATACCATCAGCCTGCAAAATATGACCTATATCAGCACGACTACGCACAATAAATAAAGCATTATATATTGAACAAAGCTCACGGAGCTTTTTGCCATACTTGACCAGCTTAGATGCATTTGAGTTTGTTGTTTTTAATTCCATTATATCTGCACCTTTTTCTAATTCTTGTGCGGCAGTATTGAGAAAGTTATCCTCTGAATCAAAGTCATCAGGATCTACAATCCGATATATTTTTCTCTGTCTTAATATATAATCTTTTAACTGCATAAATATATAATATTTTATTAATACTAAAATAATAAATCAATGATAAAATGCATGCAAAAAGAAACGTTCTGCATCAATACAGAACGTTTCTTCTTTTTTTAGTATGTTCCACCATCATACAGGCAGTAACTCTGGTTTTCAAGATCATACTTTTCATGAACCTCGCATTCAGAGCACAGACATCCTTTATCTTCATCTATACATCTGCTTGTACTATATGCACAAAACATTCCTTCGAGATCATCTATCTTTTCAATACCTTTCATCATATCAAGAATATTATGAGGCATTTCTTTTATTTTACACGTTGTTGTGTAAGACGGACAGCTCAGGCATTTGCAATGTTC
Organism: Candidatus Gastranaerophilales bacterium; assembly: GCA_944322755.1. Classification (GTDB taxonomy): domain Bacteria; phylum Cyanobacteriota; class Vampirovibrionia; order Gastranaerophilales; family Gastranaerophilaceae; genus CALUPY01. The sequence continues at coordinate 49,777 of CALUPY010000001.1, forward strand.
AAGATTTTCTTTTGTTCTGTCAACAATACTCATTTTTTTCTCCTTATTTAATTTCTTTCATTATTTCTTCGACTTCTTTTGCTCCTTCAGCATAATGTTTGGCTTCATCCGGCTCCAGAGTAACAAGAAGCTTCATCAATTCTCCTGCATGTACTCTTTCTTCATCGGCAATATCTTTTAAAACTGCTTTTACCAATTCATTATTCGTACATTCTATAACTTCGTGATAAAACTGTATTGCCTCGTATTCTGCCGCTATATTGAACCTAATAGAACGTACAATTTCTTCATGAGTCAAGGTTCTTTCCGTTTTTAAAATATTGTAAGGTGTTCCAAATTTAGGCATATTGACTCCTCTCAGGTCTATAGCACGATTTAATTTTATCAGCACTCGCCCATTTTTTTATGCGAAAACAAGGTTAACCCAAAAGTAGTTATTTTAATTTGCATGATTTGTTTTAAGATATAATTAAAAAATAGACAAAGCAGGATTTAAAAATGAACAATATCCAAATATTTTGTGATTTTGACGGAACTGTTTCAAAAATAGACACTTTAAACAATTTTTTGCACATTTATGGAGACAAAGAATGGTTAGAGATTGAGAAACAATGGGAACAAGGACTTATCGGCTCCAGAGAATGTCTTTCAAAACAGATGAAAGTCGTATCTGATATGTCAGAACAAAAACTGGATGAATTTCTAAACAGGGTTGAAATTGATGAACATTTCTGCAAATTTTTGAATCTTATCAGAAAAAACCATATTGATTTTTATATAGTGAGTGACGGATTTGACTATTTTATAAATAAAATACTTGAAAACAACGGAATAAAAGACATAAAAGTTTTTGCAAATAAGTTAACATTATCTCATGGCAAGTTTATAACAGAATTTCCATATAATGAAAAAAAGTGCTCAACTTCTGCCGGTGTTTGTAAATGTGAAATTATAAAAAAATATTTTAATGCAACAAAATCACTTTTCTACATAGGTGACGGTGTTTCTGATTTTTGTGCTTCAAAAATGGCTGATTTTTTATTTGCAAAGGGAAGGTTGTTGGAGTATTGTAAAAAGGACAAATATAGCGGTAAATATCCTAACCTTATCGGTTTTTGTGATTTTAATGATATTATTTGTTATTTAAAAAAATATCTGAGAAATAATTAGTATAAGGAGAAAAAAATGTCTGATACAAAAATCTTATTATCTGATAGTGAGATAAAAGCCCTGGATGCGGAATACTGTTCCTGGGGAGATACGGTTCACTATCATGATGAGCAGACTATATTCAGAAATTGCGAAGGCTCCTATATGTACGACAGCAAGGATACGCCGTATCTGGATTTACAAATGTGGTATTCAAGCTGCAACCTCGGGTACAAAAACAAAAGAATCCTTGATGCAGTCATAAACCAATACCAAACAATGCCGCAGATTTCATCAAGATTTGTATATGACTATAAAGCCCTGCTGGCAGAAAAAATAGCAAAAGCAAACTTAAAAAGATACGGAATTAAAGGACGTGTTCAGTTTAATGTCGGAGGAGCCCAGGTCAATGAAGACATGCTGAAATTAATCAGAAATTATACTAAAAAACCGAGAATGTTTGCATTTATGGGTGGTTATCACGGTAGAACAATCGGAACAACGGCAGTAACCTCCAGTTATAGATACAGAGAACATTTTGGACATATTTCGGATACAGCACATTTCGTCCCATTTCCGTATTGTTTTAGATGTCCGTACGGAAAAAAATGCGAAAACTGTGATATGTATTGCGTAAAACAGTTTGCACGCCTTTTTGAAAGCGAATATCATGGTGTTTACGATCCAAATACAGGTGATTGTGAATTTGGCGGATTTATTGCTGAACCGATTTTAGGTACAGGAGGTTATATTGTTCCGCCAAAAAATTATTTCAAAGAACTCAAAAAAGTACTCGATGAATTTAATATACTGTTTATGGTTGATGAAGTCCAAATGGGATGTTTCAGAACAGGTAAATTATGGGCAATGGAACATTTCGGAGTAAAACCTGATGCAATGACATTTGCAAAATCAATTACTAACGGTATGAATCCGCTTGCCGGTATGTGGGCAAAAGAAGAACTTATAAACCCGAAAGTCTTCCCTGCAGGAAGAACGCATTCAACATATGCGGCTAATCCGATAGGAACACGCGCCGGATACGAAGTTATGTCTATCTTTGAAGAACAGCAGCAAGAACTGGAATCAGAAATAGCAAGAAAAGGAGAAAAATTCCTGGACGGTTTAAAAATGCTTGAGAAAAAATATAAAAATATCGGAACGGTTAACGGACTGGGATTTGCATTAAGCATAGAGGTCACAGAAACAGATGGATTCACTCCCGCTAAAAAGCTCTGTGATGATATTATCGAAGCAGGTTTAAGAGGAAATTTATCATACAAAGGGAAAAAATGCGGGCTTATTCTTAACAATGGAGGATATTACAAAAATATTATAACTATAGTTCCTCAATTGTACATAACTGATGAAGAAATAGATATGGCAATTGAGCTTATTGACCAGTTGTTTTCGAGGTTTGCAAATTGACAGAGAAACTGAATTTTCAACTAAAACATGAAAATTGCAAAAGAGCCGTACTGTTATTTCACGGTATGACCGGCAGTCCTTTTGAAATGAAAAAAATCGGCCGGGCACTTTTTGATGCAGACTACGATGCCTATTGCTACTGCTTGCCGGGACACGGAACAAGCCCTATAAGTATAAAAGAAGTCAAATGGGAAGACTGGTATCACGACTCTGAAAAACACTACCTTGAACTCAAAGAAAAATATGAAGAGGTGTTTCTGGGAGGTCTTTGTATGGGAGCCGTACTGGCATTATGTATTGCAATGAAACATCCCGAAGTAAAGGGTATATTGGGTCTTTCAACTACGTTATATCTCGATGGATGGACTATTCCGTGGTATAATTTTTTAATGCCGATAGGTTTACATACAATTTTAAGATACTATTATTCTTTTCCGGAAAGAGAACCTTACGGGCTTAAAAACGAGGCTCTCAGAAAAAAAATTGCAGCACTTCAGAAAAAGAATACAGTTGCTCTTGACAACTATCCTATGAGCTGCATATACGAGCTTTTAAAAATGTCAGGACTTGCACGCAGACATATGTCTCAGGTGCATACTCCAGTACTTTTAATTCATTCAAAAGAAGATGATTTAACCAGCTCAAAAAGTGCTGACTTTGTTTATAAACACATTTCATCTGAAATTAAAGAGTATATCAAACTCGAAAACAGCTATCATCTTGTCGTAATGGATAATGAGAGAGAATTCGTTTTTGCAAAATGCATAGGATTTTTAAATAAACTTTCGAATTACAATATTTCCCCAAAAACGGAGGTGGCTGTATGATTGAATTTATAAAACATATTGGAACTTATCCAACCTCTTTGTTAACTGTCATTTTTTCTAATATATTCTTAATAATTGGTTTCAGTATAGGTAAATTTGCTCTGGCAAAGTGGGAAAATGCAGTGAAATTTTTTGCAGTATTCTCTGTTATTATGTCATTTTTAATTGCTGTTTATTTTATAGGGATTATCTGGTTTTTAATACACAGCCTTACCACTGGTAACAGTCTGCAAGGCGCTGTCTTTTTAATATTTTTATTTCTTCCATTTATTATCGGCTACTTTGCTTCATATAAAAAAATTCAGATGTATTCAGATATTCAGATTTTGACACTGGTAATCAGTCTTGTGGTTGCTATGTCCTTTATGTAAACAAAATTTATAAAGAAAGGTCATCATTATGAAAAAAGTTATTTTACTAAATGGAAGCCCCAGAGTAAACGGAAATACAAACTATTTGCTTGAGGAATGCAAAAAATCAATCGAAGAAAACGGAGTCGACGCGGAAATCGTCCAGCTTGCCGGAAAAAACGTCCACTCCTGTATCGAATGTCTGAAATGTGCTGAATTAAAACGCTGCGTGTTCAATGATGACGGTATTAATGATATTATTGAAAAACTAAAAACAGCAGACGGTTTTATCATTGGCGCCCCTGTATACTACGGTACAGCAAGAGGCGACATCATGTCTGCAATTCAAAGAATAGGCTATGTTTCTGCAAGAAGCGGCTTAAATTACCTTCAACACAAGGTCGGCGGCCCAATAACAGTCGGCAGACGAGGAGGACACACTGCAACCATTCAGGAAATGCTTATGTTCTATTTTATAAATGAAATGATTGTCCCGGGTTCAAATTACTGGAATATAGCCTTCGGCAGAGAAATAGGCGCAGTTCAGGAAGATAAAGAAGGCATTGAAACAATAAAGCGTTTCGGCAGAAATGTTGCACAGCTTATTAACAAACTAAAAGACTAGCTATCTTATATTAAAAAATTTGTGAACCTGCCCGATTAATCTTGTATCTTTATATCGAGCAGTAAATTTTTTCATTGTTTCTTCAATAAAATCTGGCGGCACAGCAATATTATTACCTTCCATTCTCGGCTGTAAAATGAGGGGCATTTCATACTTTTGAGCAAGTCTTACGCTCTCATTAATCTCAAAATCCCTTATATCAGTGTCAAAAACTATTTTGGCAAAAATTTCTTTACGATATTTAACAACCGTTTCAATAAATTTTTCATGCTGCAGAAAAATATCACCAATTTTAGAAGAAGAATCGAGTTTTATATCCATTGATATAATATCAATATTGTGAATAACCTCTTCAAGTGCATGCGCCATAGTTCCATTCGTTTCCAGATAAACTTTGCAGCCGGTCAGAGGCAAAAATTCTTTCAAAAATTCAAAATGAATAAGAGGTTCACCGCCTGTTAGACTAATACTGTGTATTGTCTTTAAATCATATGTTTTTACTTTTTTTATAAGTTCGTCTGTTGTATAAATTGTACCGGTTTTAAATTCTGTGTCGCAGTATGCACAGTTTATATTACACCCGCAAAATCTTATAAATAGCTGTCTATACCCGATATAGGGGCCTTCTCCCTGTATAGAGTCAAATATTTCATTAATTTGGGCTGTTTTCATTTCAAATTCTCCCTGATTTTCTGAGTAGAATGTTTTTTCAACTCCTCATACAATCCTTTTTCCTTTTCAGACAAATCTTTTGGCATTTCTATTTTTACAGTGACTATTTCATCGCCTGTAATCCCCTTTTTTTCATCTTTCAATCCCTGACCTGATATCCGGAATTTTTGACCGGAGGTAGTAAGCGGAGGAATTTTCATAGATATATTCCCTGACACGGAAGGGATTTCTATATTAGCGCCGAGAGCCGCTTCGTAAGGTGTTATCGGAATTTCACAAAGAACATTAAGACCGTCAAACTTAAACAATTGATTGTCTTCTATTTCAATAGTAAGAAACAAATCTCCGTTTTTTCCACCGTTATAACCCTTATCTCCTTCATTTGCAACTCGGATTTTCGAACCTTTTTTCACACCAGCAGGGATTTTTACATTTATACGTTTGTGAATAGAAATTTCTCCGGTACCTTTACACATAGGACACTTTGCACCGTTAATAAACTTTCGTCCTTCGCATTTAGGACATTTCTCGGTATGCAGAACATTAACAGTTCTTGTCGTTCCGTTTATTGCTTCTTCGATTTTTATTGCTACAGTAAAATTTATATCTCTTCCGTTTTCAGGTTTTTGTTTTTTCTTGTGCTCTTTATTGGGATGTTCATTTTGAAACAATCCATCCATAATATTGTTAAAAATTTTTGAAAAAGAATCTTTATTTTCTGTTTTTTTCTGTCTCGGTTTTTCATTAGAAACAGAAGAATAAGCTTTATGAGCCTGAGTTCTGCTGGTTTCTGTATTTTGGGATTTTCTTCTGGAATATCCTCTCAGTGTATCATATTCTTTTCTTCTGTTTACATCCAAAAGAATCTCGTATGCTTCTGTAATTTCTTTAAATTTTTCAATGCTTTCCTGCGTATTGTTGTTTACATCAGGATGATACTTTCTTGCCATTTTTCGGTAGGCAACTTTAATCTGCACCTCGTCAGTGTCCGGGGTGATACCAAGAATTTCATATAAATCTTTGTTCAAATATTCTTTCAATGTTAATAATCCTTATATGGCAAGTTTAATGTCATTTTTAGAAATTTCAACATGTTCTTTAATTAATTTCGGAATATTTTCTATTTCTTCAAAATTAATATCCGCCCTTAATGAAATTCTAATTCTTGATGAGTTTAAAGCAACCGTCGGATGGCGTATCGGCAGAAGGTAGTATCCTGCATCGATTAATTTGTTGGCGCAGTTCTGCGCATTTTCATTACATCCGAGAATAACAGGCACTATATGGCTTGTGCCAATATATGGCAGACCGTATTCTTTTAAAACTCCTCTGAATTTTTCTGCAGTCTTTATCAAATTTGTCCTTTGCGAAGACATATTTGGTAAAATCTCCGTGATAACATAATAGGTAAAAGCAATGTTTATTTCCGGCAGTGCTGTAGAAAAAATCAGTGAACGGGATTTATTTATAAGGTAATCAATTAGAACTCCGTCGCCTGTACAAAATGCTCCCATCGATGCAATAGATTTTCCAAATGTTCCAACTACTAAATCAATATCAGCTATTGCACAGGCATCTTCAGCAGCACCCAATGCATTTTTTCCGTAAACCCCGACCGCATGCGCCTCATCAATAACAAGAAATGCATTATATCTATTCTTTAATTCTATTAATCTTTTAAAATCACAAAAATCACCATCCATGCTGAATAGTGATTCAGAAACAATTATTGCATTCCTATATTCGCTTCTGTGTTTTTCAAGAAGTTCTTCAAGATGATTATAATCAAGATGTTTATATCTGAACATTTTAGCTTCAGAAAGTTTTATACCGTCTAGAATGCTCGCATGATTAAGCTTGTCCGAAAACACAACATCTTTTCTGTCTAAAAGCGCTGACATTATCCCGACATTGGCATGGTATCCGCTGTTAAAGAGAAGTGCCTTCTCTTTTTTATAAAGACATGCCAATAGAGATTCAAGCTCATGATAAATACAAGAATTGCCTGTAAGCAGTCTGGAAGAAGCAGACCCCAAAGAAAAACTGCAATCTTTTAAAAAAGAATTTATAACCTCTCTGTTCTCTGCTAATCCCAAATAATCATTCGACGAAAGGTTAAGATAAGTTTTATTGTCTATGTCAATATATTTTCCATGTTTTTTTATCGGATTGATATTACGATGAAGAGAGTTTTCTTTTAGTTCAGCCAGAATTTTTTTGTAATTATCATACATGCCTTTTGGATTTTCCTTTTGGTGATGTGTCTAATATTTATAATACTACCAATATATCTTTATATCATTACCTGGTGAAAACCCTTGTAAATTCTACATCTTTACATGGATATAAAGATTTTATAAGGAAATCCTGATTTGAAAAATATTCAGATTATAATGAGTACATCGATAATAAAGAATGGAGAAAGAAAAATGCACGCAGACGCTATTAAACATTTTTTAACACAACTTGAAAATGCTGACAATAAAAGCAAAAATGAAATAGAAAATATTCTGGTAAATATTGGTTCAGCAGCAGTACCTGTTCTCGTCGAAGAACTTCAGTGTGTAAAAGGTGTTGTAAGAGGCGTTGTTGCTATGAGTTTAATAAGAATCGGCGAACCCTCTGTAGAATGTTTGAAAAAAGTCGCTGAACAAAATAAAGATTTTGAATGGGTTGCTAAATATCTCATTTCCGAAATTAAAGCAGATCGCAAAGCTGCTTAATCAAATTTTGCACAAGTTAGAGAGAATAAAGCGGCTCATATGTATAGCCGAAATTAATAAAAAGACCGCATAAAAATTTAAGCGGTCTTTTTTATTTTTCTTTATTTTATTTTTCTTTGTTGATATCTTGATGTCCTTACAATGCAGTTCCCATAGGTGCTGCCGAATTCGCAATCATATCCGATACAATGTACACGATATATACAAGATAGAATGCACCGCAATACAACAACATTCTCGGACAGAACTTTTTATCTTTATACAAATCAATAAAGATAATGATTGTTGAAATATAAACAAGTCCGATATTTACAAGTGATTCCATACCAAAAACCCAAGGAGTCAAAAGTATGCCTATAGCCGTAGGTATACAGCTTTGAAACACCATCGCACCTGTGATATTACCGAGTGCCAGAGTATCTTTTGACTGGCTTATCCAGAGTACACTGTTAAACTTCTCCGGTAGTTCTGTTGCAATAGGAGCTAGGATAAGACTTAAAATAAGCGGATTAATTGAAAAAACGTGGGCAAAGAATTTTATCTGCTCTACAAAGAAGTGTGAAAATACTATCAACGCAGCTACTGATACAATTGCCTGAATCCATATAAGAAATATATTGTAACATCCGCCAAACAGTCTGGAACAAAGTAAATCATCAAGCTCTGCATGTTCGCAGCTTGCAGCATGAGAACAGTTCAGGGTTCTGTATACATAAAACAGGTAATAACCTATTAATGCAGCAGCAATTATATATCTCAAAGGCTGTACAGGAATAAAAGCGGCAACTATAGCAAGTGTATAACTGATAAAAAAGAACTTTAAGTCTCTGAACATGACAGTATAGTTTGCGTTCATTTCCCGTTCTCTTTTTTTCATCTTTGAAAAAATGATTACAGCCAATCCGGTAACGAACATAGCCAATGTTGAAAGCAGAAACGGTGCACCAAGAATTGCCCCTATACCGATTTCTTTTCCTGCTTCAATATCAGATCCGACAAGATAAGCCCCAATAATAGCAACAAGCGGTACAATTGTTTCAGGAAGTGCGGTTCCAACTGCAGCAAGTATACTGCCTACTGCTCCTTCATTAAGTTTGTAAGCTTTGCCCATGTGTTCCACTGCATTTGTAAAAACAACACAGCAGCCTACGATAAGCAGCAAGTTGAGAATTGTCAGAATTAAATGTAAAATTTGTTCCATTTTTCCGTCTTTCTATTTGTTCTACTATTTTTAAATTTTTGATTTATAATATACCAATAAGTTAAATTAAAGACTAAAATCTATGAACTATCAAGACTTTACAAAAAATATCGTCGAGGCGGATGATATCGTTATATTTTCACATGTTAACCCGGATGGTGATACATTGGGCAGCATGGTTGCTTTATATCAGATAATAAAAAACAATTATAAAAAAGAGCCTGTAATGGTAGTGGCCGGAGACATACCGGATATTTACAAATTTCTGCCTGATATAAGCAAAGCAGTAACCTTTGATAAAATTTCCAAAGATAAAGTATTTTCACTTGCTATTGCCATAGATATTGCAGCAAAAGACAGAATGGGAATGGGCACAGCTATATTTGACCGCGCAAAAGTCAAAATGAATATTGACCATCATAAAACAAATAACGGCTTTGGCGATTATTCACTAATACGACCGGAGGCGTGTTCAGCCGGAGAGATACTTTTTGATATGTTTGAAGAGCTCGGACTCAGTATTAATAAAGAAATTGCGGATTCTTTGTATACATCCATAGTAACTGATACAGGCGGATTCAGATTTGAAAACACGACAGCAAAAACTTTTCAAATTGCATCAAAACTCGTAGAGTACGGCGTGCATGCCGGAGAAATCGCCAGATACTGTTTTGAATCCAAACCAAAGCCTATGGTTTTATTACAGGCAAATGCACTTATGAATGCAGAATTTTTAGAAAATGAAAAAATTGCATATACCTGTATAACAATTGCAGATATGGCTCAATTGCACGCAAAAGAAGATTACACAGAAGGTATAGTTGGAGCTTTAAGACAGATAAAAACTACTGAAGTTGCTGCTGTATTAAAAGAAGTTACATCCCAGAGTACCAAGGTAAGCCTCAGAAGCAAACATGTTGATGTCAGTAAAATTGCTGCGGCATTTAACGGCGGAGGACATGCCTTTGCTGCCGGATGTACTATTCAAAAACCTATACAAATAGCAAAAGATAAACTGATTGAAGAGATAAAAAAATACCTATGAAGTTTATAAATATTTTTGAAATTGTAAAAAAATATATGACAAACCTGATTAATCGTATTATTATTGACGATTTTCTGGGAATGGCTGCAGAAATGGGATTCTGGTTCGCTATCGGAATTTTCCCGTTTATGTTGTTTTTAATGGCAATGTTTGGATGGCTTGGAAAAAAATCCCTGATTCTGCCAATACTTCATTTTCTTGATACAGTTGCCCCCACTGATTCGGTAAACCTCATAAAAGAGGTACTGGAAGAAGTTATGATTTTTCAAAACGGAGGTATCATTGCAGTGATAGGTTTCTTTGTCACTGTTGCCCTTGCCTCAAATGCAATTTTCGTTATTATAAAAGGTCTAAACAGAGCACTTGGCATAGAAGAAAGAAGAAATCTTTTAACCACCAGGGCTTTGTCTGTATCAATGGTTTTTGTAAATGCCTTTATTTTATTTCTAAGTGTAAATTTAATTATCTTCGGTAAAGTTATATTTGCATTTTTGCTTAATTTCATCAACTTCTCCGCGAATTTTGTAAATATTGTACTTATCACAAGATGGCCTGTTACCTTCCTTGCGCTTTATGTTATGGCATTTTTAAACTACTACATCCTGCCTGCATGGGAAGGAAATGACAAATTCAAAGGAAAGAGTGCACTTCCAGGAACTCTATTCTTCTGCATATGCTGGCTGCTTGGTTCTTGGTGCTTTTCCATTTATATTAACAATTTACATACATACAACAGAGTATACGGCTCTATAGGGGCTTTTGCAATGCTTATGGTCTGGCTTTATTACACCTCTTTAATTATGTTAATAGGCGGAGAAATAAATTCACAGGTTTACAACAAAAGTATCGGAAAAACCGCAAAAAATAGTTAACTGTCAGTTCTTTAAATCAGTTACTTCAATACAGAGCCTATCCAGTTAGCGATATCAGAAGCCATAGACGGGTTTGCTTTTAACATTAACATGCCTGCACCGCCTATGGGATATATTTTTTCATCATATTTACCCTGTGCAAATTTTTTCAGTTCAGATATCTGGTTAAAAGAATAATTATCCCTTTTGCTCGCAATAGCCATAATAGGTGTCGAACCGAGATTTGTCATTGCTATCGGTGTATAAAGACCTTTAAATTTTAAAGACGCAGAAATGAGAACTATGCCTTTTGGTTTTACTTTCATTTTTTCAGCCGCAAGAATAGCAGTGTTTGCTCCTATATCTGCCCCGACAATAACATAATCCTGAGCTGAAATATTTTTGTATGCATAAAGAACATAGCTGATTAATTCTATTACATCTGTCGGATATTTAGAAAACTGCAAATCCGAGTATTTTGTCCAATAGTGTATACGAAAGTTTGAATCATACAGACTTTGTCCATGACCTCTAAGGTCAACAAGCAAAACAGCATACCCTTTGTCATTTAAAAGCTTAGGCAGTGATGTCCAGTAAGAACTTGAATACCCAAGGGAATGCAGTAAAATAACAACAGGATACGTTGTTTTTTTCACTTTTGGATACAAAATTTTTGATTTTATAATAAAACTGTCTTTAGTTTCATAGGTCAGAGTTAGTGTGCTTTTCTGCTTTTTGGGCGCAGCATTTGCGCCTGCCGGTACAAGCAGAAAGGCTGTTATTATAAAATATATAACAAATTTTTTCATTTTCACTCTGACTCAATTCCTTAAGGATATGTTCTATGCTTTATTAAGTAAATTTACAAGTGAATTCACCAGCACAGGATCCCATTTTATTTCTGATTCCTGAGAAATTATTTCCAGTGCTTTTTGTTTTGACATTGCCAGTCTGTACGGACGATCTTCTGTCAGTGCACAGTACGCATCAGCTATGGCAATAATTCTTGAGCCAAGAGGAATACTGTGTCCCTTGAGACCTTCGGGTTCGCCTTTGCCGTCCCAGCGTTCTTTATGATAGTGGATATACGGAATGACCTCAGAAAGGAAGTTTATACTCATAAGCAAACTTACGCCGACATTCGGGTGGTTCTGCAATTTTTCCCACTCTTCTTTCGACAGCTCGCCTTTTTTATTGAACAATTCCGCAGGCAGGGTAATTTTACCTATATTCTGCAACAGACCTGCATAATATATCAAATCTTTTGTCTTTTCATTGAGCTCTAAATAATTGCACAGCTCTTTAGCAAGATTAGCAACATTCTGGGAATGATTGTTGCTGTACCGGCTTTTTGCATCAACAGCTTTAGCAAGCATTTCAACAAACTGCTGCTGCTGCTCACCGAGATCACCGATAGTTGCAGTTAATTCCGCTCTTAAATGCTGCAGTTCAGAGCTTGAAATGATCTCATCAGTTATTGTTCTTCCGGTTTCCTCCGTAAGTTTTTGCAATAGCATTGAAGTTGCAAAGAGTCTTGCCGTTGTTTTTACAAGCATTACAAATTCCGACGACAAAGCTTTTGCTGTTTCGTTCTGTAATAAAACAACCCCGACTGATTCTGCGTTATTGTGCATAGGAATCGCAATAAACTCTGAATTTTCCAGATTACCTGTAGCAAGTTTTTGTAGAATCGCAGGAACCTGCCTTGCGGGTATAATTATAGTCTTTTTCTTTTCAAATGCTTCTGCAACAAAATTTTCATCATCTGCATTACAGCCGATTTTAAAAGAATATATATCATCGTCAAAGTCAACGGATGAACCAACAAGCACAATATCCTGTTCTTCCGATTTCAGACCTTTGGCATATTCTTCAGCCAAAAATATATGACATGCATCGATATCGAGCATCTGTACTATGGTTTTGGCAATAGAGTTGTATATTACGTAGTCTTCCTTGCTGCTAAAACCTAATACGCTCAGGGTATTGTTGATTGAATAAATTGAAATCAACTCTTTCAATTGCTTTTTAAGCCCGTCTGATTTGTCATTTGCATCATGTTTCTTGATTTTTTTTGCAAGCTCATCCGAAATAAGATGTTCTGTTAAAAAATCACCTAGATTTAGTGCAAAAATCTCTTCAAGAGGGTCTTCTCCCAAAAGCTCTGTGGTTCTCGCAAAGACTGAGACACCATTTTCCATTTTCTTTTCTGTCATACTTACTTCCTATTTGATTTCGTATTTTTATTATCGGCATAATTAGTCAAAAACTTTATAGACTTTTACAAAAATTTATACTTTTGTTTAAAAAAGTTTATAATTTAGTTTAAATTTTCATACTTTAGGTCATAATAAAATTATGAGAATAGTTAAAAGGTTTTTACTTAGTATTACAGTGATGGCTGCAATACTAGCGAATTTTAATGTCTGTGAAGCAAAACAGACTATAATTACTATTCCCTCATCTGACGTCCTGCCTGGAGGAGAGGTTATTCTTAAACAGTCTAACCGTTTTTCCACTTTCGGAAACGGAAAGTATGTTTCACTCACTCCGCAAGTTACAATAGGTACAGGTAAAGACACCGAAATATCAATTGGAGCAGGCACTAATATAGACTCAACAGAAACCAATGTAAGGCTTAACCTTGCAGCAAAAAAAGTCTTTAAGATAAATCGTGCAGCCAGACTTACAGTAGGGGGAGAAATAAACCCGTCTCTCACGGCAGGAGAAAAGCCTGAAAGTATGGTATTTTCACATGGTTCGTATTTGATTAGAAAAACCAGAACGACTCTCACATCAGGTATGTATGTTTCCGGAGACCAGCGTCTGCCAAACCATACAGGCGTCATGCTGGGTATTGACCAGACAATTATACCTAACAAATTCAGGTTTGTTGCTGACTGGATGTCCAGAGGAGATTCAGGGTGTGCACTTGCGGCAGGCTTTAAGATTCGCCCTGAAGCTACTACATCTATCACAACAGCAGTTATTATCCCTAACAATCAAGAGGACAGAGTTGCTTTTTCTATATCAATTTCTAAATATATAGGAAGCATATTGCCGGAAAAGAAAGATAAGGAGCAGTTATGAAAAAAACAATGCTTTTAATTTGTACTATTCTATATGTTTGCAGCTATTCCGTTTGTTTAGCATCGGAAGAATACAAAATGTCAGTATCTGCCGGCGGAAAGAATTATGCTGGTGCGGATTTAGAAGGTCACGATTTTTCCGGACAGGATTTAAGCGGCGCTAATTTTAGCGATGCAGATATGGACGAAGTAAATTTTTCTAACGCTAATCTTTCAGGTGCAACTTTCGAAGGTGCGGATGTTGAAAATGCAAACTTTATGAACGCTAATTTGACTAATACGAATTTTAAAAATGCTGATCTTGAAGAAGCAAACCTTAAAGGCGCGAATATTAGCGGAGCTGTCTTTAAAAACACCGAGCTTGAATACGCTATATGGACAGACGGAAAGACCTGTGGTGCCGGCTCCGTCGGCTCTTGCTGGTAAATATATAGTTCTATAGGGTTTGTTAAGTAATTTTAAGTTTTCATGTTTTGTTTTTTTTGTGTTTGTAATACTATTAATTATGGTTAAAACTAGTACGATAGGGCTCCGTATATGAGCCGGCAGATAAAAGGCATAAAAATACGCTTAAACCGCCGGTTTTAACTACGGTAAGTCTTAGTCCGCAAGGGATTGGAACATTTTAACCCGTAGTACTAAGAAAGAAAAAGGAGAAAAAGATGCCGGTAGCATCAATGATTGAATTACTTGAAGCAGGTGTACACTTCGGACACCAGACACAACGCTGGAACCCCAAAATGAAACCGTATATTTACGGCGCAAGAAACGGAATTTATGTATTAGACTTAAGAAAAACTTCTGAAAAACTTGATGAAGCTTATGAAATCGTTAGAGAATTCGCAGCACGCGGAAAAAATATCGTATTTGTAGGTACAAAAAAACAAGCTACAGAAGTTGTTGCGCAAGAAGCACAGAGATGCGGAATGTATTATATCAACAGACGCTGGCTCGGCGGAATGCTGACAAACTTTGAAACAATCAGAGGCAGAGTCAACAAATTAAGAGAGCTGGAAGATTTTGTTAATTCAGGTCATGTTGAAAAACTGCCCAAAAAAGAAGTTGTTCAAATAATGAAAAAAATGGAAAAGCTCTCAAAAACTTTAGGCGGTATTAAAGAAATGAGAGGCATGCCTGATTTGCTGTTCGTTGTAGACCAGAAAAAAGAAGATATTGCTATTGCTGAAGCAAACAAACTTCATATTCCGGTTATCTGTCTTGCTGACACAAACGCTGACCCGGATGGCATTGACTACATCATTCCGGGCAACGACGATGCAATCAGAGCTATAAAACTCATCGCATCAAAACTTGCTGATGCAGCTCTTGAAGGTAAACAACTCAAAGAAAACAAAGCTGTTTCCGCAAAAAAAGTAGAAGAAATTAAAGCTGAAGACGCAGGTGTTGTTGAAGAAACAAAAGAAGAACAGCCTGCAGAAGAAAAAGCTGAAGTTTAGTGTTATATTATTGCCGGCGGGTATTTATCCGCCGGTCGTTTAAATAATTTATAGAGAGGACTGAAAAATGAACATAACCGCTGCTATGGTAAAAGAACTCAGAGAAAAAACCGGCGCAGGCATTATGGATGCTAAAAAAGCACTTGCCGAAAACGACGGTGACATGGAAAAAGCGATGGAGTTTTTGAGACAAAAAGGTGTTGCTTCTGCTGACAAAAAAATGGGAAGAATTGCAGCAGAAGGACTTGTTGCTTCATACATTGAAAACGGTGTAGGTGCTATTGTAGAAGTAAACTGCGAAACTGACTTTGTTGCAAAAAATGAAGACTTCAAAGAACTCGTTCAAGGTATTGCAAAACATATTGCAGAAACAAAACCTTCTACAGTTGAAGAATTAAACGCTTCTATCTGCCCTGTATGCAACAAATCTATTGAAGATGTCGTAAAAGAAAAAATCGCTACAATCGGCGAAAAAATTACTATCAGAAGATTTGAAATACTTGAAGGAAACCTTGCAACATACATCCACAATGGAAAAATCGGTGTTCTTTTGAAAACCAGTGAAAAACAGGATGAAATTGCAAAAGACATCTGTCTCCATATTGCAAGCTCTGCTCCCGAATTCGTTTCAAGAGAAGAAATTCCTCAATCTGTTATAGATGAAGAAACCAGAATTGAAATGGGCAAAGAAGACTTAGCGAAAAAACCTGAAAATATCAGAGCTAAGATTGTTGAAGGCAGAATTAACAAACTTATGGCTTCAAGATGCCTTATTGAACAGCCGTTTGTTAAAAATCCGGACGAAACAGTCGGACAGCTTATCGAAGGAAAATGTAAAATAGAAAAATTCATTCGTTACGTACTCGGCGAAGGTCTTGAAAAAAGAGAAGACAATTTTGCAGAAGAAGTAATGAGCCAGGTTAAAGGTTAATCAATCTGAATGGTACTAAAAAAGGCAGTTCATTATAACTGCCTTTTTTATTTTCACTTATATTTGTGTTTATTTTTTTGTTATAATTAATTCTATGGTTAGAGGTAAAAACATTTTAATCGGCATAACAGGGGGCATTGCTGCTTATAAAGTATGCGAACTCATACGGCTGTTTCAAAAAAACGAAGCGAACGTAAAAGTTGTTATGACACCTGCTGCGCTTGAATTTGTAACACCGTTGACTTTTGAAACATTAACAAGGGATAAGGTTTTTATTGAACAGTTTGCTAATGTTGAAAAAAAACCTGAACATATTGCACTCTGTGATTGGGCGGATGTGTTTGTTATTGCGCCGGCAACAGCAAACACCATAGGAAAAATTGCAAACGGCATAGCTGACAATCTCATGACTTCGCTAGCGTGTGCGTTTAAAAAGCCTTTTGTACTTGCACCTGCGATGAATACAGGCATGTGGGAAAATGAATTTGTACAGCAAAATATTAGTCGCCTGAAAAATGCCGGATACAAAATTGTTGAACCGGAAGAAGGTTTTCTTGCCTGCGGCACGAACGGAACAGGGCGTCTTGCCTCTATTGAAGAAATATATGATACAGTGGAAAAACTGTTCTCTGAAAAGAAATACCTGTTGAATAAAAAAATCGTCATAACCGCAGGAGGCACAAAAGAGAATATCGACCCTGTCAGATATATCGGAAATTACAGTTCCGGAAAAATGGGCGAGGCTATTGCGGACAGAGCATTTGAGCTAGGTGCAGAAGTAGTTTTGATATCATCTGTTCCTTTTAAAAAACCTTACAGAGTGATTTTAGCCGTAACAGCAAAAGAAATGTCAGAGTTTGTAAAACAGGAATTCAGAGATGCTGATTCATTAATTATGGCAGCAGCAGTTGCAGACTATCGTCCATTTGAAGCTGCAGAAGAAAAGATAAAAAAAGAAGATGTCGAAGAGATAACATTACGACTTGTAAAAAATCCTGACATTTTATCAGAAATGTGTAAAATAAAAAAAGACGGTCAAAATATTCTTGGTTTTTGCGCAGAAAGTGAAAATCTTGAAGAAAATGCAAAGAAAAAAATTATAAAAAAAGGCTGTGATTATATTGCAGCCAATGATATTTCCAGAAAAGATATTGCTTTTTCTAGTGATTATAACGAAATGATATTGATAGACAAAAATCTAAATATCAGACACTTAAAAAAAGATACAAAGAAGAATATTGCGTCTGAGTTGTTGGAGTTGGTTTATGATAAAGACAATTGATGTATTAAAAGTTTTGGACAAATATGCACCCTCTGTTCTTGCAGAAGAGTGGGATAATTCGGGCTGGCAAATTAATCTGCACAACCCGTATGTAAAAAAAATTATGGTATGCCTTTCAGTCAGCGATGATGTAGTAAACCAGGCAGTAGATTTAGGATGTGATATGATAGTGTGTCACCATCCTGTAATATTCAACCCGATAAAAAAAATTCAGGATATAAAAATTATTAAAGCAATAAAAAATAATATCCAGATTTTCGCGCTCCATACAAACGCAGACAAAACAAAAGGCGGCACGAGCGATATGCTGGCAGAACATCTTCTCTTGAGAGAGGTTGCTGTAATAAATGAATATGTACGCGCCGGATATTTAAAATATATAATGACTCTGGATGAATTTATTTCAAAGGTAAAACTGCAGCTTAACGTTTCACATATAAAAATAATAAATGAAGGTGCAAAGACTTCAATAAAAAATGTTGCAGTCTGTGCAGGCTCCGGAGCAGAGTTCATTGACCAGCTGACAAGGTTTAATATTGACGCTTATGTAACAGCAGATGTAAAATATCATCATGCACTTGATACAACAAGATTTGTTGTATTAGATGTAGGACATTTTGAATCAGAAAAACCTTTTGTCGAACGCGTAACTAATTTACTTCGCAAAGCAAAAGGGGATAAGGTGGAAGTTGTTATAGCAAATGAAAAACCTGTATGGAACATTGTTTAGGATAGTATTTAGCGCATTTTTTGTGTTGAATATTTTGGCATCTGATGTATGTGCTTATGAATCGGTTATTATAAAATATCCTGAACAAACCTGGGTTTCTATTTATTATCAAAAAGAGAGGGATGAAACCATTGCACAGTTTATTCCTCCATACGAATACAGAAATAACTGGAATCAGTCTTTGGTTTTTCATTCTTATAAATGGGCTAAGGGGCAGTCTTGCAACTCCTTTTTAAACAACCTTCTTGCAAATGTATCTATGCAGAATGAAAAAATGCGTATTCAGCCGGTAAAAGATAATATAAATGACGCAATTGTTATGTGGTGTGCACCCAAAAACAAATACATGTCAGAACAATGCGAAATTCTCAGAGTTACAAGAGGCCATGAAGGACTTATTTCAATCCACTACATAAACAGAAATATGAATGACTTTGCCATAAGAAAAGATCAATGGCTTAATGTTATAAGAGATGTAAAAGTGTATTACAGCTATTACCGCTGGGACAGGGTTTTAAGCAAAGCATCAGTTTATGAATTATAATATCCCCTGTCAGGGTATATACTTATATAACATTTTTTTGTATTATATACTAAAATGTTTTTAGCATTAGGAGAGTTATATGAAAAATATTGTTAAATCTGTTCTGATTCTGTCATTGTTCGGACTTTTCGCAGTGCCGGCATTCACTTCACATTCTGCCGTGCAGGCAGAACAAACCGAATTTCGTTCAGTACGGGCATCCCATATTCTAGTAGACACAGAAGAAGAAGCTCTTGAACTCAAAAAACGAATAGAAAACGGTGAAAGCTTTGAAAAACTGGCTAAAGAATATTCAAAATGCATGTCACGAGAAAAAGGCGGAAATCTCGGCTTTTTTAAACGCGGACAAATGGTCAAACCTTTTGAAGATGCAGCTTTTTCATTGCCGGTTGGTGTAATTTCCGACCCTGTTAAAACTGAATACGGCTGGCATTTAATCAAAGTTACAAGCAAAATATAGAAACATTTTGAATAGTTACAGAATTTGTGATATGTAATTAATATGAAAGTTATGAAGTTTATATTTTCAGTTTTAATTGCACTGTTTTTGTCAATGCCTGTGTTTGCAGATGTTCTGCCATATTATACAAGTAATATAACAAAGGATGTCATAGGCTTTATTCAGGTGCCTGAGAGTTTTAATGTATATTCAGAACCCACGCAGGCATCCGAACTTCTAGAAACTTTAAGTTGGAACAAAACAGAGGTTAAATACAGCGGCGGAGTAATGGAACCGTCCCTTGTTTTTACTTTAATGCAGTATGATAAAAGACTTGCATTTTGTACTGTACTTGATGAATACGAAGGCTGGTACAAAATAGTCTATGACAGAGAAAAAATGCTTTCCGGCTGGATAAAACCGGCGATACCGCAGGATTTTTGGAACTTAAGGGAGTTTTATACTTCTTATGGTAAAAAATACGGACTGTATTATTTCAAAGATGCACCAGAGCCAACCAAAAAACTCCATAGCGGAGCTTCTGACTCTTCTCAGGAAATCGGCGGATTTGATATAGTAAAATTTATAAAGTTATCCATCATCCGGGGAAACTGGGCGCTTGTGTCTGTAGTTGATATGTCTGACGTTCCTAAAACCGGTTTTGTAAAGTGGAGAAATGCAGACGGACAGCTTTATATGTTTCCAAAATTTGAATAAATTTTTCCAAATGTAGTACAATTAGCCGATGTAAAAATTCCCAAAAAAGATACAATTTTCATGTAAGTTAAGAGAGTGTATCTTATGAAAAATGATATTGCAACAACAGCAGAGAAGAAATTTACCATCGTTGATATTTTTATCAATCAGCATCCAATTATAAATTGCTGGATAGCGCTTAGTGCTGTTGCTATTGTAGCTTTATACGCTATTACATTTACTACTTTATAATATATTTTTTCCGTTTAATATCTTGTTTAAAAATTTATGCTGATTTGAAAGTATAAATTTTCTTGCATTACAAAAACTCACTATTAACACACTCATACCAAAAATCAGTATCAATTAAGACAGCTGCATATATCATCATTCAAGACTAATAGTCCTGAGATGCCATATCTTCTTCATCTTCAAGAGATGATAAATCTTTTGTGTAAGTTGTATCAAAGTCTTCTGGCAGCATATCTTCATCAGGCCAGATGGTTTCATCATCAAAACGCGCAGCATTAAGATTTTCAGCAGCGGAAAAATCAGAATTACTCAAATCACTTTCATTAAAAACTGCCCCTGCAAGATCGGCATCAGTGAAATTACAGTAACTAACAGAAGCATAACTATACTCTGTTCCGTTAAGTAAAGAACCTGAAAAATCACATTCAACAAGATTTGCGTGGGAGAAATCAGCAGATGTTAAATCCGTATCTGAAAAATTCACATTTGTAAAATGAACTTCGGCAAAAGAGCTACCGGACAAATCTGCACCTGACAAATCTACATCTTCCAGTGATAGATTGGAAAAATCGAGTTCACTCAAATCCAATTCTTCTTGTGTTTTTTTGTAATCATTGTACTTCTCAACATCATTGACAATCAAATCAAACAACTCTTCTTTAGTGAACTCTGACATTTGTACATATCTCCTTTTTAGTCAATCAATCTCATTTGCATAGCTAAAAGCACAGCCTGTGTTCTGCTGTTTACTTTCAATTTTTTAAATATTGTATTCATGTGAGTTTTTATAGTAACTTCTCTTACATACAATTTTTCTGCAATTTTACTGTTGCTGTCACCCAGCGCAGCAAATTTCAAAACTTCACGCTCTCTCGCTGAAAGCGGTTCAATCTCGCCTTCTCTCATAAATTTCAAATCTTTGCTCGGCGTGCACTGCTCTTTCTGCCATCCGGAACGTCTTAATAGTGCCTCTATACGGGCAAGTAAATTAGGCAGAATAAAAGGCTTCACTATATAATCATCGGCTCCGAACTTCAATCCGGAGATTTCTTTTTGCTCTTCATTCAATGCCGTTATCATTATGACAGGAACATCAGAAAACCTCTTGTTCTGTCTTATTGCTCTAAGAGTTTCCCAACCATCCATATTTGGCATCATGACATCAAGAAGCACCAAATCAAACTTTGTTTTTGCATTCGTAAGCTTCTTTATTCCCTGCATACCGTCAGTTGCAACATCCACCTCATAGCCATACAGAGGTAGTGCATCAGCCAAAAATTTTGGCTTATCGTCAATAATTAGTATTTTTGCAATTGATGATGACATAAAAAATCCTGATATTTAACAATAATAATATTATACTATACTTTAGTATAATATTAAATGCAAAAGTATATTTAATCATTCAATTATATTATTTTTACAGACTTTGACACTATTCTTTAATGATTCTGCCAGTTTTATCAATAGAAATTGGCTTATTATTAAACGAAGCAATGTAATCTCTGAATATATCAGTTTCTGTTCTGTCACATTTTGAGACAATTTTTTCAGGAGCATTCAACACCTCAAGCCCCTCTGTCCCGCCTCCGAGAAAAGAGTTGTAGGCGACTGTATAGAACTTATTTGCTGATGGATTTTCCGAGTTTAGTCTTTCTTCACTCCCGTCATCTTTGAGAAGAAAAACATCTTTGACCTTATTATCCTGCCCTATTGTATATCTCATACCGGCAACCTGCAATGCTCCTGTCCTTTTATATTTTCCGGCTGCTTCAATCGCACCGTTTAATGCAGTTATTATATCTTTTTCACTAAGTTTATAAACAAAGACATCATTATAATACGGCAAAATATCCATTACCTGTCTGTCAGTGATTTCGCCCTCGGGCATGCTGTATCTCATTGTCCCGAGATTGTTAAATACAATTTGCGCACCGGTATATTTCTTGTAGCCGTCACAAAGGAAGGAATTCAAAGGTGATTCATCCAGCGCATATTCAGGCAGTGTTTTTACAGGATGCGCCATTGTACCTATTGTTTTTGGAGCCCCCAGATACATATTTTCAATCATTTTTACAATAAGACTCGGGGAATTATTGTCAATATTTTTAACCTCATATTTAGCTTTATCAATAACACCGTCTTTATACACAACATCGAGATATCCGACATAATGACCGTTTTTAAAGGCCTGAGTCAGTATAACAGGCTCTCCGCGTTTTGAGATAAAATAATTTTTACCCGGAATTATACCGTCGAGCATCGTATGGGAATGTCCGCCATTCACAACATCAACACCGGCTACATTTTTAATAAGCTCCACATCTGCGTCATAACCCATATGAGATATAACATGAATAATCTTAACTCCCTGAGATTCCAGCTTGTTTACCTCGTCCTGGACAGCCTTGATTGTTTCTTTCAACGGCAATACGTCAATATCCGTACTGTTGTCTTTACACTGTTTGTTTAGTCTGTTTTTCAAATCACATGGAATAAGTCCGATATACCCCACCTTTACTCCGTTTTCTTCAACAACATGTGATTTAGCCAGTCTTCCAGATTCAATATCGTCATTAAATGCACTATCAGGTTTTGTAACAAGATTCAGCGCCAGTGTTTTAAATTTCGCATTATCAAGCATCTTTGAATAACCATTGCTCCCGTAAAAATCCCATTCATGATTCCCCGGAGAGCGTACAGGAGATATCTCATTTGTAATAGCAACAATTGCCCTGTTCTTCTGTTCATTGGCTCCTACAGAAGCATCTCCTGCATCTATTACGTTCCTTATTACACCTTTTGGTTTTGATGAAACAAACCTGTCTACTTCTGTTTTCAATCTCGAAAGCGCAGAAAGATTTCCGTGTACATCGTTATATGCAAGGGTTTGTATTCTCACTTCGCTGTTTTGTTGTTTATGAGAGGGAATATTTAAATTGTATTTAAATTGGTTAAAAAGGTTTATATGCATAATTTGTATCCATCATTTAATCATACTTGCACAAATGCCGTAAAAATTTTTATTTGCCATAATATGAAGAATTGTTTACAAAATTTCAAACTCTGTAAATTTTTGGCAGACAAATGTTTTTATAAATATAAGGTTAATTATATTTTCAGGTAGGTAAAATGACTAACGGAATTTCAGGTTACAATCCTAATGCAACACTCTACAACGGATTAAAAGCTGTTTCAGGTGCTCACACAAACGATGTTGGCAATTTGGTAAAATTTATCAACGGAGAATCCATAACAAATTCATCTGAATCCACTCTTGGGTCAACTGTTCTCTGGACATTACCGCCATTAACTGTGTTTGGAGGCATAAAAGGCGTTCCGTGGCTTATAAAAAACAGACATGATTTAAAAGGGGCAGCCGCCGCATTAAGAACAGAAGCTCTGGCAGCAAATGGTAAAAATATACCGAAAAATTTTGCAAAAGGCGTAAAAGATTATACCAATACGATATTTAAAGGGTTAACACCCGCAGAAAAAGCAGCCATTCAGGCACAGCCCAGAAACTGGTTCGGAAAAATGCTCGACTGGATTCCGGGATATAAAAAACTAAGACCAACCGGATTCGGGCAAACAATGGGACGCTCCGGCGCAGGATTTATGATTGCAGCAGAAGGATTGATGAGCACATTTACGGAAGTAGTTCCTGCTTTTCAGCAAGGCGGTGCAAAATCCGGTCTAAAACAGGTGGCAAAATCAGGTACAAGAGTAGCCGCAAATGCTGCAGGATGGATTGCAGGCGAGGCAGTCGGCTCCGCTGCTGGTATGGCAATAGGTACTGCAATATGCCCCGGTGTCGGAACGGCTATCGGAAAATTCATCGGAGGATTTTTAGGCGGTGCAATTGCCTGCCATCTCGCAGGAAAAGCAGCCACAAAACTTACCGGCAAATCAGAAGTTGAATTGATGAAAGAAAAACAAATGGCAGAACAAACAGCGCAGATTGAAGCTGACACAGCAAGCCAAACACAACTGGCAGAGCAATCCATCGCTGCTGCAAATGAAATTTTAAAAATTGATCCAAAGAACAAAGATGCTCTTGCTGCTCTTGAGTCTGCAAACAATATCATAAAAGAAAATCAAACAGCTCAGGCACAGCAGCAGCCCCAGCAAATACAGCAGCAACAAGCAGCAGATACTGCAGTCTATCCGCAGAACCAACAACCGCTTACAGCTCAAACATTACCGTTTGTTCCGGTTGTACCCGGTTTTAGCGGAAACACATATGATATGAATGTATATAATCAGATGAGACAAAATGCCTCCATGGTTTCAGTACCAACAAATACAATAGCACAGGCTCAGCAAACTACAGTCTCCCAACAAAATCCATTCATTCCGACAACCGTGCAGCAGCCTGCAGTATAACCCTTAGTAATTTCATAAATTTTATATATAAAAAGGATTTTCAAAAATAAATTGAAAATCCTTTTATTCGTTTTTGAAGCTTGCAAATGCACTGGTAACTATCTATAATTAATTAAAATGTATAAGTATTATAAAAAATATGTACCGTATTTGTTTTTAATTCCTGCCGGAGTCATTTTGATTCTGTTCTTTTTTATACCGTTTTTTGAAACAATAATTTTGAGTTTTTTTGACTACAATACAAATATTTATCATCCACATTATGTATCTCTGGCAAATTATATTACACTTTTAAAGTCACCTGTATTTTATAAAGTTTTAATTAACACCTTCATATATATGATAGCAGCAGTACCACTTCTGGCAGTAATTCCGCTTATTCTGGCAATCATGCTCAACCAGAAAATCAGAGGGATTACTTTATATAAAATTCTCATTTATCTGCCGGTAATTGTATCTATCGTTGTGGCCGCCATTGCATTTAAATGGCTTTATGCCCAGCAGGGAATTTTAAATTACGTACTTGAACTTTTTCATCTGCCGGCTTTAGGCTGGCTTACTGATCCGAATGTCGCTTTATACTCGGTTATTATCGTAACAGTATGGAAAGGTATCGGGTATTATATGATGATTTATTTGTCAGCTCTTATGAGTGTGCCCAAGGACCTTTATGAAGCTTGTGATGTTGATGGAGCAAATATTTTAACAAAACATTTAACAGTAACTATCCCTCATCTTATGCCTACAGTCGGGCTGGTAACAACAATATCCTGCATCTCGGCAATGAAAGTTTTTGCAGAAATATATGTAATGACCAAAGGCGGTCCTCTGGACTCTTCAAAAACAATCGTCTACTATATATATGAAAGAGCTTTTGAAAATCTTGATTTAGGTATAGCGTCAGCAGCTTCTGTTATATTACTCGTAATAGTGCTGGCTATTTCTATTATCAATTTTGTATTTTTTGAAAGAAAGAGGTATCAGCTGTAATGAAAAGCCGTTCAAAAGGATTTTTTTCGCATTTAATTTTGATTTTTGTATCCTTACTATCAATATTCCCCTTCATCTGGCTGCTTTCTACGGCGCTAAAAGGCCCTGATGAAAATATATTTCAGTACCCGCCTGTATTTATACCCGAACAATTCACCTGGGCAAACTTTTCAGGTGTATGGAAGCAGATTCCTTTTATGCTCTATTTTTGGAATAGTATGATTGTCGCAGGATTTACGGTTTTACTAAACCTCGTTTTCTCGGCGCTTGCAGCATATCCGCTTGCAAGAATGGATTTTAAAGGAAAAAAAACAGTATTTTATCTTCTTCTTTCAACTATAATGATACCCTTTCAGGCAATTATGCTTCCTGTTTATCTGATTATATTAAAGCTTAATATGGTAGATTCAGTAAACAATTTCATGGGATTTTTAGGGCTTATTCTGCCGTTTGCAGTAAACGCATTTGGCATATTTCTTATGCGACAGGCTTTTCTGGCTATACCAAAAGAACTGGAAGAAGCTGCATTTGTTGACGGATGCAACGTTTTTCAAATATGGTGGAAGATACTTATTCCTATGGTAAAACCGACTCTCGCTGTTCTGGCAATATTCACATTTATAGGTTCTTGGGGTGAATTTCTCTGGCCAAGTATTGTATTGACTAAAAAAGCTTTATACACACTTCCGGTCGGTGTCAACGATCTTCAGGGAATGTTCAGTGCAAACTGGAGATATATTGCAGCAGGTTCCATTATTGCAACAATACCTATTCTAATTTTCTTTATTGCAATGCAAAGATATTTTATTTCAGGCGAAAATGACGGAGCTGTAAAAGGATAAAATTTTACCAATTTTTATGCTTTTCAAGGAATTGAATTAATTGCTCAGCGGTTCCATACGGCACCGGCATAATTTCTTTGGTTTTGGGATTAATAATACACATTACAGCTCTTGATGGGGCACAATAACGCATAAAAAAGTAGATTAAACAGTTCTGCGTACCATCTGCGCATTTTATCTCTTCACTTTTAGGTGAATACATGGACATATAATTATACGAATGTCTTAAATCTGTATCATAATATGCTTTTTCAAACTCTATTCTGTATTCTTCCGGCCTTGTGTCCCTGAAATAAATCAGATTTATTGAATCTCCGTTTAATGTCTCATACAAAAGATCACTTTCTTTTGTGGAATTAAAAACAGAATACGGGAAATAGACAGCACCCGGATGATTATATGACTTTTTTATATCCTGTTTTTGGAGCTTGTGATTTTTATTGTAGTAAAATATTGTAAACAAAACTGCACATATAATAAGAAGATTCATTATTTTTATAATTTTTTGCATTTCGCCTCCGTATAATACTTTATTCTATCAATAGCCGTTTGTTCACGCAAGAAAAACCTTTATTTATTTTGATTTTTTGCACTGACATACTCTCCGTCTTTTGTTATGATTTTAGTGATAAACATAATCTCACAGGCGCCGTCACCTCTGTCACTTCTGCTGAGGCTGCTGTTCCAGATCATTGAAAGCCTGCCGTTTTTAAAACTTTCAATATTAACGAGATATCCTTCCATATAAATTTCATCGTACTTTTGGACATTTTTCAAACCTGCCAGAACTATTTCATCAGCAGGAATGAGATGCATATTAGCAAAATGTCTGCTAATAAAGGAGTTATCATACAGACTTCTGTCCTTGGGTCGAAAATACGCCCATCTCCCTGACTGTTTGAATTCAATCTGTTCGTAGTTTTCTTTTTTTACAAGCTCGCCCCAAACAACAGCAAAATCTACAGGAGAAAGTCCGCCTCCGACCCCCATATAATACGGCATAATATGTACAACTCTGCAATGAATTTTGTAATAAGCTTGGGCGTATATAAAAACATCCTGATTTTTAACATCCCTCTGTCCTGTTAAAGACAGTTTGTACTCGGGAGGAAGATTTATCTGCTCCGGTTCATAAAGACGGGGGATTTGCACTTTTTTAGGTTTATAACTTCCTGTATGATTTGTTAAAAAAGCAAATAAAGAAAATATAATTATAAAGGCAGCAATTATTATATTAATCTGTTTTCTGTCATTCTCACTTAAATTCATATATACATTATAGTTTTTTATTTACCGGTCAACAAGGAAAGTAATTCATACGGACTATCAACAATGTAATCAGCGCCTTCTTCTTCAAGAAGTGCTCTATCTCTAAATCCCCAGCTAACACCAACACAAGGAATTCCTGCATTCTTTGCGGTTTGAACATCCACATCCGAATCCCCGCAGTATACAGTTTTGGAATTATCAGCACCAAGAAGCTCCATTGCCCTAAAAACGCTGTCCGGAGCAGGTTTTTTTCTCACATTTTCAGATTCTCCTATGGCAACAGGTATTCGTTTTCCAAAATACCGTTGACACAGTTCTTTAACAGCTGCATCAAATTTATTAGAAACAACAGCTGTTTTTATCCCATAGGAATCTATTGCATCAAGCATTTCTAATATTCCGTCATATGGTTTTGTATGTTCATACATTCGAATTTTATAGTCAGCTTTAAAATCCGCAAGGCATTTTTCATACAAAGGATTTTCCAGTCCCGAAGGTATTGCACGCTCAATCAGCTTTGCTACACCATTTCCGACAAACATTCTGACTTCTTCTATTGTTCTTTGGGGATAACCGTATTTATTCAAAACATAATTCGTACTTTCTTTTAAATCAAAGAGAGTATTCAGCAAAGTCCCGTCTAAATCAAAAATTATAGTCTCATATTTCATGGCTTCTGAAATACCATTACATATTCATGCTTAAAGATATAAAAACCGCCAAACAAGGCTCTATATCTCCATAGTTGGGCATCTTTACCCTTTGCTCGTTCGTTTCCCTGAATATCTTTTACTATTATAGCTTTTGTAATGAATCCGGCTCTGTTCATTCGTTCCATACATCCGAAACTCAAAGGATAATACTGGCCTTTTGCGTATTTATCACCAATAACCAGTGCTGCAAATCTGCCTTTTTCCAGTTTTTCAAAACCGTTTTTTGCTACTTTTTCAAACAAATCATAAAATTCATCTGTAGATGAACAGTTTGAAAGATCTTCTTTCTTATCTGAAAATTTGATAATATCATCATATGGAGGGTGAAGCATTAAAAATTGAGCCTTTTCTGCCCCCATAATCTCAAGTCGTGCCTGAATCTTGTCCGGAACTGACTCTGATGCACTATCTGCGCAAATAATATTTACGTCAGTAACAAGCTGTTTGGGAGTAAATTTTTCACTTACGTAATCGCAAAGTTCTTGCTTTAGTTCTACGCCAATACAACGTCTGTGCATATTAATTGCTTCGATACCGGAAGTTCCGGAACCGAAAAACAAATCCAGAACAATATCATTCTTTTTCGTAAATCTTTCATACAATTGCTGGGCAATTTGGGGTATATAATTACCATGATAGTCATTAGAATGACCATGCTCTTTAGAACGAGAAGGAAATTCCCATAGAGTTCCGGTCAAAATATGATCATATTCTTTCCACTTTTTCAGGTTTATGTCATTGTAGGGCTTTGTCAGCACCTCTTCTTTTTGCACAACCTTAAGATTTGCTTTTGAGACCTTATGCTTTCTTTTTAAATTTCCTGTATTAACTGCCACCGCTACCCCTGTCTATCTAAGAATACTACTTTAGTATAGGTAACAAATACAGAATTTAAATCATAACAATAGATGAAATTTAAAAAAAGCTCACATCTGAAGAATAAAAAAATTGCACAAGGATAACCAGACTCCCTGAAACTGTTTTCTATTGCACTGTTATAAGGCTTTCGTTTAAACAGGTTGCTATTAACAGATTTCTTCAATTACTTTTAATAAAAGTTCTTTGAATAACGCTTTAACTTTGTTTGCTGTTTCAACAACTTCGATATGTGATAATCTGCTCGGATGTACACCTGCAGCTGAATTTGTAATACAACTTATGCCCAGAACATCCATACCGCAATAATTTGCAACTAGAGCCTCTGGTACTGTAGACATTCCTACAGCATCAGCCCCCATTACTCTTAGCATATTAATTTCTGCAGGAGTTTCGTAGCTTGGGCCGCTCATTGCGGCATAAACACCTTTGTGAACGGTTAATCCGATTTCTTTTGCTTTTTTTTCTGCCATTTCTATCAAATCTTTTTTATACACTTCACTCATATCAGGGAATCTGTCTCCGAGTGACGAATCATTTTCACCGACAAGCGGATTTACGCCCATAAGATTTATATGGTCTTTTATAAGCATTAAGTCCCCGGCTTTGTAATCTTTGTTCACACTGCCAGCTGCATTTGTAACGATAAGATGCTCAACTCCGAGTTTTCTCATTACTTTTGTCGGGTATACAATTTTGCTTATATTATAACCTTCGTAAAAATGATAGCGTCCCTGCATAATAACAGTGTTTTTGTTTTTTATTTGTGCAAAAACAAGTTGTCCTTTATGCCCTATGACTGTAGATTTTTCAAATCCGGGTATTTCCGAATAGGGTATAACCTGCACCGGCACAAAATCGTTAGCGAAATCCCCCAGTCCCGAACCTAAAATAATACCTATTTCAGGTTTGTAATCCTTTATTTTTTTTTGAATATATTTTACAGTCTCATTTATCATAAACTAACCTTAGACATACTTTTCATAAAATTTATACCGCATTCCAGCGACTTAAGATTTGCTGAGAGCAGATGTTCTTTTTTCCCAGCTGTCATAACCATCAATGCTTGTTGCAGACTGTCAATTGAAAGTATTTTTGTCTTTTCAACAAATGCACCTACAGCAATGACATTTGCAAAGCCATTTCCACCAAGCTCCTCTGCCATATCATTAAGATTCATATTTAAATATTCAATATCTTGTCTTTCCGGTATTTTTTTGACAAGAGATGTGTTTAAAAGCATAAGTCCGCCTGGCTTAATTCTATGTTCAAATTTCAATTCTGACGGCAAATTCAATGCAAATAAGACATCAGCTTTATCAATGACAGGTGATGAAATTTCATCGTCAGAAATATTTACTGAGCAGTTTGCAGCTCCTCCTCGCATCTCTGCACCGTATGAAGGAATCCAGGTTGTATTTTTCCCTTCAATGACAGCTGCATGGCACAATAATGAGCCTGCAAAAAGTATTCCCTGTCCTCCGTACCCTGAAATGATTATACTGGTTTCCATCAGATGTTTTCTCCTTCGGTTATATCTTTGAAAACACCTAATTTGTGTACTTTTTCAACAGTGTTTTCTATGTAATCTATACATTCGACAGGTGTCATATGCCAGTTTGTCGGACATGCTGCAATGACTTCAACAAAACTGTATCCAAGCCCTTTCAATTGCATTTCAAATGCTTTTCTTATTGCTTTTTTAGCCTGTTTTATATACTTAGGTGAACTTATAGCCACTCTTGCTACATATGCTGCACCTTCACAGTTTGCGACGGTCTCAGCAACTCTTAGAGGATATCCGGTGAGTTCGGCTTTTCTGCCCCTGGGAGTAGTCGTTGTCACCTGACCGACCAGAGTTGTTGCGCTTGCTTGTCCGCCTGTCATTCCAAAGGTTGTGTTGTTAATGCATATAGTTGTAATTTTTTCGCCGCGGCAGGCAGTATGAATAGTTTCATTAAAACCGATTGTAGCAGCATCACCGTCACCCTGATATGTAAAAACAAATTTGTCAGGCAAAGAACGTTTTATACCTGTTGCGACACAGGGTGAACGTCCGTGAGATGCACCTGCAACATCAAGTTCATAAAATTTTTCAAGAAATATTGAACATCCCACAGAGGATATAGCTATTGTATTTTCTCTTATACCAAATTCATCAATAAGTTCTGCTATAATTTTGAGCACAACACCATGTCCGCATCCCGGACAAAAAGTAAATCCTTTGTCCTTTATTAACGTTTCCGGTCTTTTATAAACTAAAGTCTCCCCTGTCATTGTTTACACCTTAACACCTATCTTATTATATAATGCCGTAATTTTTTCAAGCATTTGTGTATCTGTCAAGAGCCCGCCTCCGCTTCGTCCTAAAAATTCTACCGGGCATGCACCGAAAACAGATGCTTTTACATCCAGCAACATTTGACCCTGATTTAACTCTATATCGAGTATCATTTGTGCTGATTTTGCAGTTTCAAAAAGTTCTTTTTCCGGGAATGGCGAAAGCATTACAGGTCGGAAAAGACCTACTTTCATACCGGCTTTTCTTGCTTTTTTGACTGCTGATTTCGCAATTCTTGCTGTAGTTCCAAATGCAGTGACTATAAGTTCTGCATCGTCAGTCATAAATTTGTCAACAATCGTTTCTTTCTCTGCAATAATTCTATATTTTTCAAAAATTCTGTCAGAAATTTTTTCAAGTTCGCCATCTGCCATATGCAAAGAAACAATATTTCTCGGTGTCCTTCCTTTTGCGCCTGACAAGGCCCAAATGGAAACATCATCATCTTTGTATGGATATTGTCCGAATTCAACAGGTTCCATCATCTGTCCTAAAATTCCGTCAGCAAGCAGCATAACAGGATTTCTGTATTTCATTGACACATGAAACGCTCTATACATTAGGTCTATAGCCTCTTGTATGGTCGCAGGTGAATAAACGATAACTTTATAGTCGCCGTTTCCGCCTCCTTTTACTGCCTGGAAATAATCTCCTTGTGCACTTGCTATATTCCCAAGCCCCGGACCGCCTCTCATTACACTGACTATTACCCCCGGAACTTCTGCACAGCACATAGCAGACATCGCTTCCTGCATTAATGCAATACCGCATGAAGAGGAGGATGTCATTGCTTTTGTACCTGTTGTACCGGCTCCTATAACCATGCTTATCGATGCAAGCTCGCTTTCTGCCGTAATAAATGTACGTCCGAGTTCAGGCATTTTGTCACCCATATATTCTCCGATTTCACTCTGCGGAGTAATAGGGTATCCAAAATAGCATTTACAGCCGGCATTTATAGCCGCCTGTGCAATAGCCTGATTACCTTTCCATAAAACTTTTGTCACTATCTATAAACCTCAACTATTGCTGCTTCCGGACAGCTTTCTGCACACAGGGCGCATCCCAGACATTCTTTTTGTTCATCTTTGAATTCTGCATAGTGTACACCTATTGAATTTGTACATGCAGATGTTTTTATAAGATTTTTGGGACAAGCATTCATACAAATCTTGCAAGATTTACACAGATCCTTGTTTATAACAATCCTTGCCATTTTAAATTTTCACTCTAATCTATAAAGTTTACTATCAAATTTAATTTTACCACCAGCAAGGAATAAAAGCCAATACTTACTTGCATTGATTTATCGGAGACATTAATGTGTCGAATTTATCTTTGTAAAAATCCGTGTTAATATTGAGTCTTACGCCTAAATCAAATAAAAGTAATATGAACTTTCTGTCATAATCATCGCGGGCTGCACTATTTTCTTCCGCAAATTCGTCTAACAGTTCTTTCATTCTGTTGTAATAGATATTTTGCGCTTCTGTTATATCAGGATTTATGTCCAGTAAGTCTGCATACTTGAATAGCTCAAGTGCGATTTCCAGTCTGTGGACTTCCGGACTTTTTGCAACATCAAACACTGCATTTGTGATTTTCTCCGTGAATACGGAGTTTGCATACTTTTTATCAAGTTTTATTCCGATATTTTTTGCTTCACTGTTTATATCTATTGCTGACATGATGTCATTTATATTGATTTCATCTTTGCATTTTTCAATATATTCGTTAAATTCTTTACCAAGTGTGTATGATGTTGCAATTTTAAATTCGTTCGGAGGATCGAGACCGAGGCTCTTGTAATGGTAGATTGACCCCTTTCCTTCGTCGTAAATTTCTTTATACAGCTGGGTAAATTTGCTCGTTTTGCTTTTAAGCAGCATTGTAAGGATTTTTCTTCTTTCTTCGAGAAAAATATTTTTCAATGTATAGTACTCAGAACCGAATTCTGCATCCATGTGTCTTATGATTTCTGTAATCGGATTGTCTTTAAATATAGAAATCAGGTCTTTTTGTATTCTTGCAAAATCTGCCTCATCGGAAAACTCTTTCATTGTACAATGGAAATCTTCGCCTGAAAATTTCAACAAAGCAAAAACCATATCGTATTTTTCCAGAGTTATTCTTGACTGAACTTCTATTCTGCCGACGACAAATTTGTTCTTTCCGTTAAAGGCTTTTTTGTATCCTAGACGTTTAAATTTGTATGAGTAAAAAGTGCTTTCGTCTTCAATGTCTTCATACATAGAGGATATTGCCCAGAGACTAACGATTTGTTTTACATTTACAATAGATGGTTTTACGAATTTTTCATAAATGTCCTTACCTGTTCCGAATTCTTTTATGTTGCTTTGGGCATTTTCAAGAATTTCAACAAATCTTTTTTCATAATCTTCATCTGTAAAGTATGCAGCCAGCTGCATTGCGCGGGCAGCATATTTCATAATCTGAGTTGTTTCTATACCTGAAATGTCTGCAAAAAACCAGCCGCAGCTAGTGTACATCAACATTGCCTGACGCTGGATTTCCAGAAGTTTCATTGCAAGCACTCTTTGCTCATCATTGAGCTCCGGCTTTGTATTTTGCTGGATGAAATATTTTACATTCATTTCGTTGCGGTCAAGAATGACATCTATATATTCATTTCTGACATCCCAGGGATTTTTTATAAAATATTTCTGTCCTTCCCGTTCAAACAATATAGCGAGATTATCTCTCAAATAGTCAAAAGCATCTCTTAACGGTTTTCTCCATTTTTGATTCCAACCGGCCTGTCCGCCTGTTGAGCAGCCGCAATCCTCTTTCCATCTTCCGACACCGTGGAAACAGCTCCATGAAGACGCCTGTTTTATGTCGACTTCATAATCTGTTTCGTGCAGGTCAAGATACTCACCGTAATTTGTAATCGTAAATCCTTCGTCTTTTGCTTTTACTTTTAATACATAAGCTAAAGCCATGTCTCCGAATTTTGTATGGTGACCGTAACTTTCTCCGTCTGTTCCGATATTGATAATCTGGGGATAATTTCTGTCGTTAGAAACTCCGTCTTTCAGTCTGCGTGCAAATTTATTTCCGTCTTTTAAAATGTTGTCAAAAGCAACAGATTTTGAAATTGCACCGTCATAGAAAAACAAATCCACATATTTTTTAGGGTTTGATTTAATAAAATATCTGTATGGTCGAGCCGGGTCAATATTTCCCCAGCTGACATCCTGCCAGTCTTTTGAACCTATTTTTCTACACTTTAAAGCCTGAAATGGAGACAGAATCGTGAATTTTATGCCATTATCCGCAAGAACTTCCAATGTTTCATCATCCACAGCAGTTTCAGCGAGCCACATACCTTCTGGGTTGCGACCGAAACGATATTGAAAATCACGGATTCCCCATTTAACCTGTGTTTCTTTGTCACGGCGGTTTGCAAGTGGCATAATCATATGGTTGTACACCTGCGCAATTGCGTTCCCGTGCCCTGAAAAATTGTTTCTGCTGATTACGTCAGCTTTAATAATTCTTTCGTAAGTCAACGGTGCATGTGTTTCAAGCCAGGACATAAGGGTCGGACCGAAATTGTAACTCATAAGTGAGTAATTGTTCACTATATCAAGAACTCTGTTTTTGTCATCTACGATTCTTGAGGCAGAATTCGGGTTATAGCATTCGAGGTTTATTCTCTCATTCCAGTCATGATAAGGATATGCACTATCCTGCTGTTCAATTGCTTCGAGCCATGGATTTTCTCTAGGGGGCTGATAGAAATGCCCGTGTATAGTTAAATAAATAGGTTTTTTACTCATCTTTTAAACTCCACAACTTAGAATGCTTAGTACTGCAATGTCCTAGACTTTTTTCTTCTCCGGTGCTTTTTTCTGAACAACAACAAGTTTTGTTACATCTATCCAGGGATCAGAAAGAGCTGTAGAAAAAACTTTGCCGTAAATGTCTATGACATCTCCGGATTCAAGGTCTATGAATTTTTCAGCTTCGGTTCTTTTGATAAAAATTTTCATTTCAGAAAGCGGTATTGTGTGATCTGTGACATCATCTCTTTTTATAAGAAAAGAAATATAGTCCTGAGAGCTTCTGAATGCTGGTTTGTAATCAAGACCGAGCGTTGCGAATTTGTCAAAAGTGGCTTTCATCTTTATACTTTTACCAAGATAGGCCTCCGGATTAGAAACAACATCTAACGGACATACTGAAACATATGACGCATTGTCCTGTGTTTTTGTTTCCAATTTAACTTCAGCAGGTTTTGTTTGCGTTGCAGGTGCAGCTGTAATTTTTTCTGCCGCAAAATTTAGTCCGGCAAAACCAATGACTGCAGATAGAGCTATTATTAAAAATTTATTTTTCATTTTTTCCCTCTTTGGTTTTTGATTTTTTGAGTCAATTACATATTATCACATATTCGTAAAATAGTAATAATTAGTTTTCTGTATCTTCCTGACCGATTTTTAAACATAATGCATACAGGAATAAAAATAGAGGCAACACTTGCAGTATAATTCTATCCAGAGAATATGTCAAAAGCCAGTCCAAATCGTGCGGTGATAGTATATAAGTCATAAAATAACCCAAGCACATTAATATAAATATTACTAAAGACAGATAAAAAGCTTCTTTATTATTTTTACATAATTTTACACCTTTTATCAGAGGAATAATCAACAGAAAAAGAAGCCAGAATCGTTCTATTAGCATTAAAACAAGTGATTTTATTATCATCAGGTAGTTGTGCAAATCAAAAAGATGAGTATATGTTTTAAAAGCAAAAAAGCCTGCTATTAAATCATTCGGGCTGTTGCACAAGAATTTGAAGAAAAATATCAGCGCAATAAACGGAAGCGATGCAGCCGCTGTATAAAATAAATTTTTATAACTTTTTTTATACAAAAAATAGACACCTGTTACCAGCAGAAACACTAAAAAGAACATCAGACCTTCGTTTTTTACCCAGGCAGAAAATCCTGCAAAGACAGTGCCCAAAATAAGAAAGTGAGAATTCTTCTTTTCAAAATATAGAAATAGCGAAATTATACTTGCAAGAATAAATAATGAAAGCGGAATATCAGCGCACTGAGAGGCACCGTTTACCAGAAAAACAGGTGTAAGCATAAGAACGGTTGCGAAAAGTTGCGCAATTTTTTTGTTTTGAAAATGTTTGATAGCAAAATAGAGCATATAAACAGCACTAAAAGTAAAAATTATGGCAAGGGTTATATTAAAAATGGAATTATCATTTCCTGTATACTGCCATATTCTTGCTGTTGATGAAGGCAAAAAAAGCGGGTAATCATTGTGTGAAAGAAAATGAGGTTGTAAAAACATATTTTTCCACAGAGATATATCTCTGAACATAAATTCGGCTTTTGTATTCCATATTCTGAAACCATCCCAGCTTCCGAGCGAGTTGTTTACATAATATTTCAGAAAAATAAGAAGCCCGGTTAAATTTGCAAAGGCAAGTGACAGCGATATTTTTTTTATTTTTATTTCAGGTGGTATTATCTTTGTAAAAATAAAAAATGATACAACTACTGCAATGATAAATTCGAAAATTTTGTACACAAGAATATTTTGTATTCCGGTAAGCAAAAATAAAAAATAAAATACAGAGCATAATCCAAACCCGAGAGGAATGGAAAATAATAATCTGAAAGGCTTTTCCGGATTAGCAAAACCTATAATTAGTGCAATAAATATTGAATATAGAAATCCGGAAAACATTATTCCATCCTTTCAAAAAGATATGTGCGTTTATCAAATTGTTTTATCATTTTTAAGTTATTCTTTTTAATTATGTTTTTATTAAATACCCCGATTACATATTTTTCTTCTGTGTCATTAACAAGAACAGACGGAGCTATTGCGTACTGTAATGTATAAAAATCATCAACAGAACGCTCTAAATCGAACACTTTTTGTTCTTCGACGTCTGTATAAAACCCGACATACGTCCGGTTTTTAAATAAATCATTATTTTTCAAAACAGGCTGTACTCTGACATTAAAAGAGTTGATTTTCTGGTACGGAACAAAAGCCAGCGTAAACGGAACCTGTATAAACAAAGGTACGTATTTTACAGACAGCAAAAAAGCAAGGAACAAAACAAGTTTTGTGATTGTTCCATCTGATATTTTCATGCACCCAGTCTTTCGATTATTTTGTTAATCTGTCTTTCCAGCTCAATCAGGTCGTTATTGTTTTCAATAATATAGTCAGACATATATCTTTTTTCTTCCTGAGAAACCTGTGAATTTATTCTGTTCATTGCATGTTCAAGGCTATATCCGTTTCTGTTCATCAAGCGCTGCAGGCGGATTTTTTTGTCTGCGCAAACAAGAACTGTTGTATCAAACATATTCTGCATACCTGTCTCAAACAAAAGAGGAACGGAGGCTACGACTATCTCTTTATCCTGATTTTGTTCAAAAAAGTCTTTAATTTTTTGTTCAATCGGAGGATGAAGAATATGTTCCAGTTCTTCAAGTTTTTCAGGGTTTGAAAAAACTATCTGTCCGATTTTAAATCTGGACAATGTGCCGTTTTCTCTGTATATATCTTCGTCTTTAAATATTTTTTCTATTTGGGAAATTACATTTTCATCTTTGTCAATCAGTTCATGGCAGACGTCATCAGCATTGATGACCGGTATGCCTTTTTTTTCAAAATAACTTTCAACTATTGATTTTCCTGATGCAATATTACCCGTGAGACCTATTCTTAACATAATACTATTTTACCTCCCATTCAGTGGTACCGTTTTTAGTATCTTTTAACACAATATTTATTTTATCCAGTTCATTTCTTATCTTATCCGCAACAGTCCAGTTTTTTTCTGCTCTTGCTTTGTTTCTTTCTTCAATTATTTTCTGCATAATATCAAGAGCAGGAGCGTTTTTGTCGGTAATGAAATCAAATTCGTTCACAATAAGGTCTAATTTTTCTTTAAGCTGGTTTTCATCGAGTTCAACTTTTTCAAAATCAAATCCGAGCACCCGTGCAAGTTTCATTAATGCAGAAATATATTTTTCTGCATTTTCTTTGTCATTCGCGTCTTTTGCTTTGTTTCCTTTTGTTGCAATATCAAACAGAACAGCAAGGGCTTTTGAGGTGTTGAAATCATCATTCATTGCCGCTTTAAACTGTTCTATTTCTTCACATTGAATATCTTCTTTAAGATTTTCTTTTCCTGTGTAGTTGAGAAGATTATTTGCCGCATTTTTTAGCCTTTTTACACCTGCAGAAGCAGCTTCCAGTGCTTCGTCATTAAATTCAACAGGCATTCTGTAGTGATTTGTTAATATAAAAAATCTGATTGTATTTGCGTCGTAGTTTTCTAAAATGCTGTCTATGGTTTTGAAATTGCCTAAAGATTTTGACATTTTTTCTTTGTTAATTGTGACAAAACCATTGTGCAGCCAGTATTTTACGAATTGACATCCGTTTGCACATTCAGACTGTGCAATTTCATTTTCGTGGTGCGGGAATATTAAATCAGCACCGCCGGCATGGATATCAATTTCAGGTGCAAGATGTTTTCTTGCCATGGCTGAGCATTCAATGTGCCATCCGGGTCTTCCTGTTCCCCACGGGCTTTTGTAGCCGTGTTTTTCGTCTTTTTTCCATAGTGCAAAGTCGAGCACGTCTTCTTTTTTTGTTGATGCTTCAACACGTGCACCAGCTACAAGGTCGTCTATAGGCTGCTTGCTCAGTGCGCCGTATTTCGGGAATTTTTTTACTCTAAAATATACATCGCCGTCAACCTCGTAAGCAAATCCTTTTTCTATCAGTTTTTTTACGATAGCTATCATTTCTCCGAGGTTTTTTGTTGCAAAAGGTTCTATATCCGGTTTGAGGTTGTTCAGTTTTTTCATTGATTCAGAAAAAATATCATAGTATTTTTTTGCAACTTCATCAGGCGTTATACCTTCTTTTTCGGAGCGTGCGAGGATTTTGTCGTCAACGTCTGTAACATTACGGCAGTATTTTACGTCGTATCCCAAAAATTTTAAATATCTGTATACAACATCCCATGTGATATAACATCTGGCATGTCCTAAGTGCGGGTGGTCATATACAGTCGGTCCGCAGACATACATATTGACTTTATTGCCGTTTAGGGGGGTAAATTCTTCAATTTTGTCAGAATAAGTATTAAATAATTTCAACATATAAAAATCCTCTGTTGAAAATATATTACAACAAAAAGCGAGTTCTTTAAAGACCTATTGTTTATTATTTTATCTGACAGACAAAAGTTTTATCTTGGTTTCTCAGTTTTTTTACGACACGTTTTGTTAAATACGGAACATCCATAATTTCCGTAAACACTTCGATATAGCACAACCTGTTTTTTTGTTCCGTTTCGGTTTGTTTTAGTATTTCATCTAAATCGGAATCTGTATAAGCCTGAGCACTCCAGTATTCTCCGTTAAAAACAGAGGGAAGTTTTGAGTAATTCCATTTTGCAATGTCATTATATTTATCCATGGGATTATCGGAAAGAATGCGTTCGATTGTGTAACCGGAATTGTTCAAAACAATGATTATCATTTTCAAATTGTGTCTCATTATTGTGCTCACCTCCTGTGCGGTCAGCTGGTGTGCACCTTCTCCTGTCAGAAGTACCACACGTCTGGTTTTATCTGCAACAGCCGCACCGAACGCTGCCGGAGTTGCCCAGCCAATTGAACCCCAGAGCACCTGATTGTTGAGGATACAGTCTTTGGGTAAACTCATTGGTGCTATACCGAATTTTGTCAATCCCGTTTCTGAAAAAATTATGTCTCCGGGCTTGAAAAATTCCTGTAATCTCGGATAGATATAATCAGCTGTCAGTTTTTTATTATCCGGTTGTTCTGTTTTTTCAAATCCTCTTTTTTCAGTTTCGATAACAATATCCCTTTTTTCAATTTTTTCGCACAGAACTGCTAAAATATCTTTCATCAGGACATTTTCATATTTTTTATTTTCAATTATTGTATAAGTGCCTTGAATATTTATATATTGTGACGGGTCAAATTTTATGTCAAAACTGAATGTGTTCAGGTCGCTGATTATTGTGCCTATTGAAATTACACAGTCAGAGTTGTTTACATATTTGTAGGCATACAAATTGTCATAGGAGCCGAGATATGTCCCAAGGTACATTTCATTGTCTTCATCAATTAAGCTTTTACCCATAAGCATTGTACACAGGGGAAGTCCCGATGTATCAGCAAATTTTTTCATTTCATCTGTTGCATTGAATCTTTTTGCTAATACATCGGCGAGAATAACGGGGAAATCGGAGGTTTTTATCAGGTTTAGAGCATGTTCTGCAGCTTTTGTCAGATTTTTTTGATTGCTGACGGGTTGTTCTATTTCAGGATTGTTTTCTATTTCCATTTTGCAAATATCAACAGGTATAGCTATGTAAACCGGTTTTTTTTCCCTGACAAAAATTTGCAGCAATCTGTCTATTTCTTTTTTTGCATTTTTGCAGTCCAGAAAAGCTGTTGCTTCAACTACATTTGCATAAGCTCTTTGAAATGCAAAGTAATCCGGATTGCTGAAATTATGATGAAGCAATGTATTTTGTTCTATATATTTTGTGGCAGGTACTCCAACTATTTTAAAAACCGGGATGTTTTCTGCGAAACTTCCTGCAACCGCATTAATTGCGCTTAGTTCCCCGACTCCGTATGTGGTAATAAGCGCACCGTATCCGTTTATACGTGCGTATCCGTCGGCTGCATATCCTGCATTGAGTTCATTTGTGCAGCCAATCCAGTTTGTATCCGGATTGTTTTCAATTGAACCCAGTATATTAAAGTTGTAATCACCGGGAAGTCCAAAAAAGTCTTTTATTCCAAGTTTGGAAAGTTCTTGAATCAGGTAATCAGAAACAGTAATTTTGCTCATTGGTTTTTCCTTTTATCAATGTTGTCAGTAGTGTGTATTTTAATGCAGAATTTCATTTTTTTAATCGCTGCACTGTTCATAATTATTACACCCGATTATGAAGAATTGCAATTTACAAGGAATTTGGCTAAAATTTAAAATTTTTATAATGCATAAAATTTCAAAAAAAATAAAGAGAATTTTTATAAAATAAAAAGAAGTTTTTATAAATTTATAAAAAAATGAAAGCAGAAACTAATGATTAATCAAAATTGCGCTTTAAAAAATTTGTATTTACAATACTTAACAACGTTACAAATTTAATACAACAAACTAATTGCAAAACTCAAACTATTTTATAAAATTATAATATGTTTAATACACAGTTATTTATTTACATAGTAAAAAGACTTGTACAGGCGATACCGCTTTTGTTTCTTGTGTCTGTAATAAGTTTTTTTATAATAAGACTAAGTCCCGTTGATCCTCTGGCGGAGCTTCGTATAAACCCTTCAATTTCTCAGGAAACTTTGAAAGCGGAAGAAAAACGACTCGGGCTTGATAAACCGTTAATAATTCAATACGGCTTATGGCTTAAAAGTTTTTTAAAAGGGGATCTGGGTGTTAGTGTGACAGGCGAAAAAGTCAGCGACAAACTTATGGAACGTATTCCCAACACGCTTCTTTTAACGGGTGTGGTGATACTTTTGACGTGGCTTGTCGGTATACCTCTCGGGATTTATGCAGCACTGAACTGGAAGAAGCCGGTAGACAGAATGATGACTATTTTAACCAGTATAGGTATGGCTGTTCCGTCTTTTTTCTTTGCGCTTTTACTTTTGATATTTGCTGTAAAAACAGGCTGGTTTCCGACAGGCGGTTTAACCTGCTATGATTTTTCGACGTATTCTCCGCTTCATAAAGTGCTTGATGTGATGCATCATCTGGTGCTTCCGGTGACTGTTCTTTTTACTCTTTCCCTGTCCGGTTTACAAAGGCAGATGAGGGGAAATCTGCTGGATGTTCTGGGGTCGGATTATGTAAAATTTGCACGTGCAAAGGGGTTGAGTGAAAATAAAGTTGTTTATAAACACGCACTCAGAAATGCAATAAATCCTATGGTGACACTTCTGGGTTTTGAGTTTGCATCTTTGTTGAGCGGTGCAGCACTCACCGAGTATGTTTTTCAGTATCCGGGGCTCGGGCGATTAATACTTGAAGCAGTTATGAAATCAGACATAAATCTTGTTATGGCATCATTGATGATGGGTACTATAATGCTTATTCTGGGCAATTTGATTGCCGATATTTTACTTAAAATGGTCGATCCGAGGGTGAGTGTAAATTGACAATGCATTACGGAAAAAAAAATAGCATACTAATGCAGATATTCAGAGATAAATATTCTTTGATTGCGCTTGTTGTTCTTTTACTGTTATATCTTGCCATCCTTTTTGCGGATTTTCTTGCACCTTATTCAAAAGAATTTTCTGACCGTCACAGAGCCTATGCTCCGCCTTCAAAAGTTTACACAATAGATGAAAACGGCAGGTTTTCACGTCCTTATACATATAATTATGTCAGGTACTTTGATCCAGATGAATTTAAAATTACATATAAACAAGACAGGAGCAAAAAGTTTTATCTGAAATTTTTTTCAAAAGGCGAAAAGTACAAATTTCTCGGCTTGATTCCAATGGACAGACATCTGGTGAGTGTAGAGCCGGAGGGCAGATTGTTCTTGCTTGGCACGGATATTAACGGGCGGGATGTTTTTTCAAGAATTTTGTTTGGCGGTAGAATTTCTTTAACAATCGGATTTCTTGCATTGTTTATTTCTTTTCCGCTCGGTATGCTGTATGGCGGTGTATCCGGATATTTAGGCGGGATAGTTGATAATATAATGATGAGGATTTCAGAAGCTATAATGTCGATTCCGAGTTTTTATCTTTTGATTATTCTTGCGGCAATATTGCCTGCTAATATGACGAGCATTCAACGATTTGCGTTGATTGTGGTAATTCTTGCAATGATAGGTTGGGCAGGCTTTTCAAGAGTTGTCAGGGGAATGGTTCTTTCAATAAAAAATCAGGAATTTGTTCAGGCGGCAGAGGCACTCGGGGCATCAAAAAAAAGAATAATAGTAAAACATCTCCTGCCTCAGACGTTGAGTTATGTAATAGTTGCCATGACATTGAGTGTTCCTTCTTATATTCTTTCAGAATCGGGGTTAAGTTTTTTGGGACTCGGAATACAACAGCCGGATGCAAGCTGGGGAAACATGCTCAAAGAAGCTCAGGAATATGTAAATATTCTATATCGTCCATGGCTTTTAACCCCGGGATTCTTAATTTTTATTGCAGTCTTATCTTTTAACCTGATTGGTGATACAATAAGAGACATATTAGACCCAAAAAGCAAAATGAGATAAAATACATAAAAACGGAAAATGGAGAGTATGGAGAATTTTATAACAACCATTCTTTTAGAAAAGAATATGCTGCTTGATATATTGCTTGCAATGATTCTTGGATTTGCTATAGGCTTTGAACGTGAACTTACAAACAAATGGGCTGGGCTGAGAACACACATGCTGGTTTGTATGGGGTCTTGTATATTTACACTTCTTTCCATACATGCATTTCCGGTTTTTGCACACAGTCCCCAGGCAGATCCTGCACGTGTAGCCGCACAGGTGCTTACCGGTATAGGTTTTATTGGCGGCGGTACTGTATTAAAGCATGGTTCTGCAATATACGGTTTGACGACTGCTGCGGCACTGTGGATTACAGCCAGTATCGGTATGGCTTGCGGCTGCGGATTTAATAAGCTTGCTATTGTATCCACAATTATCGTTGTAAGTGTGCTTGTGCTAATAAGAATATTTGAAAAACAGTTTATACATAAGGGGTCTAAAATCATTAGAAGAATGAGTGTAGCATTCTTTTGCCGTAAAGATTTGATGGATGATGTTTATAAAAAAGTTTTAAAGACCTTTGAATCAATTTATGAAATAAAGCAGAAAAGTTCGGCTGATTCCGAAGAATTTAAAAAAGTCAGTTTTAAATTGTGCACTCAAACCAAAAATCCTATACAATATATTCATAATGAATT
This sequence comes from Candidatus Gastranaerophilales bacterium, assembly GCA_944322755.1. Classification (GTDB taxonomy): domain Bacteria; phylum Cyanobacteriota; class Vampirovibrionia; order Gastranaerophilales; family Gastranaerophilaceae; genus CALUPY01. The sequence goes on from CALUPY010000001.1 coordinate 94,493, forward strand.
AGAAAAGATTGAAGGAATAGAATCGATTTCGATACAAGAGCTATATGAATAAATCAGAAGTTCAGGAATATTTAAGAACAATACTAATTTCACTGGGAGTGGCGCTGGTTATCGCAGCTGTTGCGACTGGGTTTTCTAATGTTATTGCAGAACATCACTACAGACTCGCATCAAAAATTCAGAACAAAGAGCAGGACAATCAGATGCTTGGTTTCCTGATTTCGAAATACGAAAAAGATCTGCAAAAAGATCCTTCCAATTATGTTTTAAATGTACGGCTGGGTGAGCTGTATGAGCTGCTATTCAGTTATGAACAATCTGAAAAAAACTATAAACAGGCTATATCAAAAGCTCCATACGGGGTTTACAGTCCTTATATAGGACTGGCACGACTCTATATAAAAATGGACAAATTAGACAAAGCACAAATAACCATTAAAAAACTGAGAAATGTTGACCATAAGCCATTGCTGATAGCTAAAGGTAATTTTTATATGGAATTGGGGGATGCCTTCTGGAAAAAAACAAGTTATGAAGGCGCATTAAAGCAGTATAAAATGGCATTATTCTTCTATAAAAAAGTAGACTCTGAAAAATCAGAAATGGCCATTACCGGAATACTTGACTGTTACAGCAGACTGGCTTCAAAACATTTTATGGCGAATAATATTCCGCATGCTATTCATGACATAGAAACTGCACTTATATACAAAGAAACGCCTGTTTTGAATTACAAACTCGCTTTGTTGTATCAGGATGTTGATATTTTTAAAGCGGTGGAATTTTTGGAAAAAACTTATGCTGTTGATCCATCAATAATCAATTATGACCTGTATGAACAAATTCTTATAAAAGCAATAAAACAGGCACAGGCTTTGGATATGTATACCGAAACCCAGCTTTATTATCAGAAGTATAAAATGGTAAAACAATTCAGAAAACGGTATATCTTTACTGATAAAGACTATGGAATAGAAATCGTATCTCACAAATTAAAGACAAATATTTTCGGAAATAAAAAAACTATAAATGTAAAATTTAAAATAAAAAATAAAACTAAAGAAAATTTGAATACATTGTTCGTTGTTGTTGAAGCAAAATATAATGATAAAACGGATATTGTATTTAACAAAGTTCTTTTCTCTAAGAAAAACCCATTGAAACCATTGGCTTCGTCTGATATTTTAAGTTTTGAATTGAAATTTGATGACGAAAAGGATATAGTAAATACAAAAAATATTATTTTTGATTTCAATATCTCGAAGAAACAGAATATGCGGAAATTTAAGGTCTTTTCATTTGAAATGCATAAATAATATTTGTAAACATATCACTTAATAATATTTTCAAAAAGATAAAAAGCGAGTAAAATATATTACTAAGGAGAGTTAGTTATATTTTGGAAAAATACGTAGAACAGACGTTATATTCAGACGTACCACCAACAAAACTTAGAAATAGGGATGAAAAATTTAGAGAGGCACATACAGGTCCGTTCTGGATTTGGCTTGCAGACAGATTTTTCTATGGGATGCTTGAAAATCGTTTTTATTCAATGCAGGTTAAAAACAAAGAAAATTTTGATAAGCGTAATCCCAAATATGCTTCTATTATTTATGCACCGCACTGTAACTGGTGGGATGGCATTGTCGGGTATAATCTGTGCCGCAGAGTGTTTCATACGACTATACGTATGATGATTGAAGAATTGAACAGATTTCCTATTCTTGCCAAAGCAGGGGCTTTTGCTGTTAATAAAAAATCTCCTCAGGCATCTATGAAAGCTCTGCAATATGCTGTAGACCAGCTTTGCAACAAAGATATTTCTCTCTGGATTTTCCCGGAGGGAATAATCAGACCTCCGATGTTTAGACCGATTGAATTTCAAACAGGAATGGCTTATATTGCTAAAAATGTTGTAAAAAAAGCCGGGGGAATAAATCTTATTCCCGTTTCTGTAAACTACGTGTTTTTAAGAGAGGACAGACCTGAAGTTCTTGTTAAAGTAGGAGAACCATATACTTTAACTGACCCTAAGGTGGATAGAAAAGAATTGACGCATATTCTCGAAACAAACTTTGAGGCACTGTGTGATGAACATTTGCAAAGTATCAGGCATGGCTGTGTTGAGGGCAATGAATACGTATTCAGACAGAAACTCAAATGGTACAGAAAACTTGAAAAACGCCTTAAACGTGTTAAAGTTACGAATTCCGGTGTTTAGTCGGGGAAATATCCTATATATGGCAGATTTCTGAAATAGCCTTCGTAGTCTAGTCCATATCCGACAACAAATTTGTCATCAATTTCAAATCCGTAATAGTCCGGCTGAATGTCTGTTATTCTGGCTATTTTTTTGTTTAAAAATGTAATAATACCAAGGTGTTTCGGTGAGTGGGTTCTATGCAGCATATCGCATAAAAATTTCAGTGTGCATCCCGTGTCAATAATATCTTCAACTATAATGACATTTTTTCCTTCAAGGTTTGGCAGTGTTAAATCAAGTGCTTTTACATTGCCGGAGGATTTTTGTTCGTTACCGTAGCTCGAAACTTTTATAAACTCTAACTGTACAGGCATTTTTAGATATTTTATTAGGTCACAGCAGAAAATACTGGAACCTTTTAGCACACATATAACGGTCAAATCTTCATCAGTTCCGAAATCTTTGTTTATTTCTTCTGCGAGTTCTTTTGTTCTGTTAAGAACTTGTTCTTTACTGAATAAAATTTTTAAATCTTTTACATCTTTTTTCATAAACTATCTTTCTTTCATTAACACGAAATACAGAGGAGCTTTTTCAGCACGAAGTTTTTCGCTCAATCCGGCTTTCGGTATCCATAGCACTTCTTTTTCATTGCATAATAACACAATTTCGTCACGTTTGTATTTTTCTATATTTTTGTTTATAAAATATTTTTTGAGTTTCATGCTGCCTTTCATTCCGAAAGGATTAATAATATCTCCGTCTCGGCGGGTTCTTAGAATGAGAGGGAATGTCAAATTCACAAAGGCATAATTTTCTGTTTCATTCGGAAATTCTTCCGGCATGTTGTCGATTTTTTTTATTTCAAATATTTTATTTTTGAATAAATAACTGCCTTCGCCATTAATAACTACTTCATCAAAAATCTTTTCTTTTTTTTCTATGAAAGTAAAATATTTCTCTCCAGAAAATAACCAGAGATTGCTGGTTATAGATAGTGTATTTCCCGCTTTTGTACGGGTATTTTCTGTTATAAAAGAAATAACATCGTTTATCTTTTTTGAATCATATTCAAGATTTTTTTCTATAAATATTTCATGAATAAATTTTTTTTGGACATCTAAAGATTGTTCAAGAAATTTTTTTGTATTGATTTTATTTTCATCTGATATTTCTTTACTGATTTTATCAAGATATTCTTTAATTATATTTTGTTCTGAAGCCGCAATTTCTGACAGCCGCATAACTGCATTATCTATATCAGGGTTTATTTGTTTCAAGTCTTTTATTACTTTGTGGCGCAGAAAATTCCTTTTGTATTTTGTATTCAAGTTGCTGGAATCGTTGTTTGGATTGAGCTTGTGTGTATTGCAATATTCTTCCACATCTTGTCTTGACCATAATAGCAGCGGCCGATAAATTTTATATCCAAAGATTTCAGAATATTCAGTTATTCCGCATAATCCTTTGACGCCTGTACCGTGGGCAATTCTGAATATCACTGTTTCTGTGTTGTCTGATTTGTTATGTGCAAGAAAGACACCTGCTGCTTCAAATTTTTCACAGCATTTTTTGAAAAATTTCTGTCTTGCTTCTCGTGCTGCAGTTTCTGATTTTTTTACATCTTCAGAAAGTCGTTCTGAATAAAAAATTATACCACGTTGTTTACAGAAATATTTACAGTTTTCTTCCTCTTTCTCCGACTCATCTCCGCGCCAGTTGTGGTTTAAGTGTACTGCTATAACTTCAAAATTTTGTTCTATAGACAGTTTGAACAAAATCTCAAGCAGGCACATTGAATCATAACCTCCGGAAAAACCTACCAGAAAACGCTTACCGGAGTTAAATATTTGGTATTTTTCTAAATAAGAAATTATTCTTTGCATTTTTCAACCAGCTTCTTTGCGCATATAACAGCTTCATCGGAATCTTTGCCCTTAATAATTTCTCTGGCATAAGAGCCGACAGCTATCCCATTATATTTTATGTTGCACATTTTTGCCAGTTCTGCAGTTTTTTCATTTGTACCGCCTGAGATAATTACATACGTTCTGTATTCTTCAACAATATGCGCCATAGAAACAGCCTGCAGAGTTGATTTATAGGTGTTTTCTCCGCCTGACATTGGAACACCGTCCGCCTGAATAATGAAATCAGAATTTCCAAGCCATTTTTTTATTTTACCGATGATTTTTCTTATTTTTTCATTGCTGTAATATTTTCTGTCAAGGCAAAAACTCAAAGGTGTTTTAGCTTTTTTTATAAGATATTTAAGTCTGTCATAAGGCGGTTTTTTTGAAGCAAGATGAACTTCTATACAGTCTATATCGTATTTTTCTGCCAGCTTTAGCGCTTCATCAAAGTCACTTTCTTTTTCAAAAAATGAAATTGCTTTGCACTTGCAGCGTTTGCAGCCAATACACTTTTCCTTTTGCACAAACGGGTATCCGTCATCAAGAAGAATAATTGCATCCTGCGGACACACATTTACACAGGCAGAACATCTGGTGCATTTTTCATTTATAATTTCTGCTTTATTAATATGCGCATCTCCGGATACTCCTATACTCAGACATAAAAGAAAATCATCTTTGTTTTTTCCGGCTTTTTCTATCCCTTTGTAAACAGCGTTTATTGCTTCTTCTGATGCATTTATATCGAACATATCACATCCGGCTTTTGCATAAACTGCAACATTTGATATTATACTTTCTTCACTTTGATTGCCGAGACCGAGTACAAGCTTAAAAATTTTTCTTTCATCTAAAATTTTAAACAGATTTTTTTTCATATTGCTAATCCAAAGAGAATATGTCTTTCAAATCTTCGTAAGTCAAAGATTTGCCGATATTTCTATCAACAGAAATTACCGCATCCACAAGATCTCTTTTTCTTGATTTAAGTTTTTGAATTTTTTCTTCAACAGTACCTTTTGTAATCATTCTATATACGAAAACTTTTTTCGTCTGCCCGATACGATAAGCTCTGTCAGTTGCCTGGTCTTCAACAGCAGGATTCCACCACGGGTCGTAGTGAATTACATAGTCTGCGCCTGTCAGGTTCAATCCGGTACCGCCGGCTTTTAGGCTAATAAGGAATATAGGAATAGTCGGATTGCTGTTAAAGTTTTCAACAGCTTCCTGTCTGTTTTTCGTTTTGCCTGTAAGGTATTCGTGTTTAATACCTTCTTTTTCGAGCCAAACTTTGATAATATCAAGCATATCTACAAACTGACTGAATAAAAGTACTCTGTGACCTTCAGCAATAATTTCTTTTAGCATCTCTTTAAGCTGTTCAAATTTGCCTGATTCATTTATTCCCTTAATGTTTTCTTTGTCATACAATCTCGGATGGCAGCATATCTGGCGCAGTCTGAGAAGTGCGGAGAATATAGACATACGGCTCTTTTCGATACCATGTTCTTCAATGCTCTTGAACAATTCTTCTTTCGTGGAATCAAGAACTTCCATATAAAAATCTTTTTGTTCCGGGGTAAGTTCGCAGTATGCAACGTTTTCAATCTTATCCGGAAGATCTTTTGCAACATCTCTTTTCATACGTCTTAGTATGAAGGGATAAATTTGAGATTTTAAGCGCTTTTCAACAGTTTTATCTTCACGTTCTGTAATCGGGTTAACATATCTGTAATTAAATTCCGATTTGTCAAATAAAAATCCCGGCATAAGAAAATCAAATATTGACCACAATTCCTCGAGCTTGTTTTCAATTGGAGTACCTGAAAGTGCGAGTTTGTGTTTGCATCTTAATTCTTTTACAGCCTGGGCTGTCTGAGAGTCTGCATTTTTTATGTTCTGGGATTCGTCCAGAATTACGTATCTGAACTCGTGCTTTTTGAGCTCTTTAATATCGCGTCTTACGAGTGCATAGCTTGTGATAACAATGTCATATTTCGGAATTTCTTTGAAAAGTTCTTTTCTGTCTGTGCCTGAAAGTTTCAGGCAGCTAAGACCAGGTGCGAATTTTTCAATTTCATTTTCCCAGTTAAATACAACTGATGTAGGGCAGACAACAAGAGAAGTTTCTTTTTTGTTTTTTTCCTTTGCTTTTTGTAACAAAGCAAGTGCCTGAAGTGTTTTTCCAAGCCCCATATCATCAGCAAGAATGCCGTTCAGTCCGTATTGATACAAGAACCACAGCCAGCCGAAACCTCTTGTCTGGTATTCTCTGAGTTCTGCATTAATACCCCGGGGTAATGCCGGTACATCCATTGTTGAGAATGTAGAAATTTGTTTCCAGAATTTCGAAAATTTACGGCTCATCTTGATTGTCATTCCGAGGTTTTCCATCTCTGAAAGCAAACCGGCTCTATACGTTTTTACAATGTATTTATTTTCTTCATTTCTGTACACGTCGAAAGTGTTGAATGCTTTTAGTAAAGAATATACGGCATCTGTCGGGACTTCAGCAAAACCCAGATTTTTGATTCTTAAATATTTGCTGCCGTCTGTGGTCAACGAATATACTTCATCAAACGGAAGAATTTCTTCTCCTACACGTCCGTATAATTCAATTTCAAAGCTGTCTGTTGTGTTAATAGCAAAATCAATATCCGCACACAATTCGAATTTGTCTTTTGTTAATTTAAAGAAAGACATATCATCTTTTTCTTCAAACAACCATCCGTCTCCTGCCTGCTGGATATAATAGTTGTAAAAATCAATTGCATTTTCTTTTTCCAGTGCAAGGTTATTGGTCTGCATTGGTGCGAATTTGCAGGCAAGAAGCATATTGTATGCAGCTTCTTCGTGCTGGGGATTTCTTTTCACCCAGTACAATAAATCTTCCTGCGGCTTTTTAATTGTAACGTATGGTGTTTTTTCAATATGTTTTGTATAAGGAACTCTTGTTCCGTCATAATCAAATTCCAATGAGGCCTTTAATGAACCGTCATAGTCAAGTCCGAGGGATACAACGTTAATCGGCGGTTTTTGTTCAAGAAATAGTTTTTCAATTGATTCTGCCACTTCAACATGCATTGCCTGCTGGAGTTTAGGCAGTTCTTCATATAAGAATTTTGCACCGTCTGAGTCACGTACATCCGTAAAACTTGCTTTTATAAGATTTTGAGGTAAAGCTGAAACCTGAGTAGTGGTAGGGAAAATGACATTTTTATACCGTCCCCATTTTAGTTGCCTTGAAAAATATCTTATTTCCTCAAACGGATATGAATCACTTCCGTCAGGCCTATCCCAGGTCAAAGAAAGCAAAACATTTCCTACCATTGAAAAATTTACGGAAAGTGTAAGTGACCATTCTTTGTCATCAAATCTTAGTCTGTCTTTTGTTTTTCCGTCTATAACTTCTTCCGCCTTAGACAAAAGCTGGAAAAATCCGTCAAATTTATTTATCGGAACATCATACCAGCCTGCTTTTTTGTCCAGCCTTGAACGCTGTAAAAGCAGCTGAAAGATTGCGACTTCTACTTTCTGCTCTGCATTGAGTTCAAAATTCGGGTCGTTTTTTTGCACTTCAATCAGTGCTCTTAAAATTGCTTCCAAATCTCTTATGACTTTTCCTGTATTTCTGTCCATAACAAGAATGGAGAAAAAGTTTTGTCGGCGTTTGGGATTAAAATGGAAAATATAATTCCCCTGTGGATTTTCTACCTCAGGTACAAATTCGTCAGGATATTCAACTTTGATTTTGTGTGTTTTTTCCAGATATTTGTCGTAAACTTTATCTTCTATTACTTTTAATCCTACAGCGATGGCATGTTTGCACCATTCTTCTTTCAGTGGGCAGCTGCAATCAGCTTTTACTCCATCGCGCGTGAAAGTCAGACTAGTCTCATAAGCGTCTTTAAAGTTGCCTTTAACTTTGGCGTCTACTCCGGCAAGTCTTGTTTCATAAGAAAGAACAATACCTTTCTGATGGCTTTCATAACCTCTGCGCCAGCTTCCGGGTGTCGCTCTGTCCTTAATGTACTTATAATTAAATTTGCAAGCGTTAATTTCTTTTTGTTTTTTCATAAATAACCTAATCAGAAAAAGCTTTCTGAAAAGCAACATTTCGACTGACATAAAAAGAAATTTCTTTTTACTCAATCCCCTCACAGTAACCAAAACTATTACTTAAACAGTTACCTTAATATAAGTATACACAAAACTAAAAAAATAACAATACTTGATTCTATCTTTATGGTTGTGCAAAAATTAAGTCTATGAGTGATAATAATTTTGTATATCTGTTATATGGAAAAATCTATATAAATCTGACAAATCTATGCACAAATGACTGTGTGTTTTGTATTCGTGCAATTAAAGATGACGTAGTCGGGGCTAATTTGTTCCTGTCAGAAGAAAAGGTCGACATGACTGAATTAAAAAAGCAGTTGGATGAGATACACCCTGAAAATTATAAAGAAATTGTATTTTGCGGATATGGTGAACCCATGCTCAGACTGGAAGAACTGAAAGAAACGGCAAAATATATCAGAGAAAAATATCCCAATCTGAAAATCAGGATAAACACAAACGGTCAGGCAAATCTTGTTTACAAAAGAAATGTTGTTCCTGAGCTTGTTGGTCTGATTGACAGTGTTTCTGTCAGCTTCAACGGTGAAAATGAAGAAGTGTATAATGCTATTTCTTTGCCTAAACTTCCAAATGCATATGGCGCGATGAAAGAATTTATTAAAGAGTGTGTGAAACATAATATAGAAACTACAGCCACTATTGTTACCGGCTATAAGAACTATAATGTTAATCTTGAAAGCTGCAAGTCTCAAATTGAGGCATTAGGAGTGAATTTTAGAGAGCGTCCGTGGATAGAAAACGGGTATTGATTCAGGCAAATTATTTTTTGTTTTGATTTTTAATTATTGTGTAAAATTATGAAAATACCGTCTATCCGAAACATTAAATTTAACCTTAATTCTTGTCTGCAAAAACTGAGGATATATTCTGCAGGCAATTTTAATGATTATGAAAAACTGATTAAGAAGTCATCATTAAGCAAGGATATATTTTATCGGAAAAATTATTCAGAATTGATTTTACATGTTCCTGTTCAGCCGGGTGATACCTTTATATATCACAAGCTTCTGAAAAATATCAATCAATTTACTAACAAGGATTATGACTTAATGACCAAAGATGAAATCAGGGCATTTCGTGCAAATATGAGCGTCCAAACAGCACAGAATGCAGAAACAGTAGTAAATGCAGCAAAGCTTGTAAAACAAATATTAGATGAAAAATACGGAGAAGGAAATTATGTATTTATATCAGTAGGACGTTCTTTTTCTACTCTGGCAAAGTGTCTGGAATATATGGGTAACGAAACTAGATATATCCCCTTTTCCGGTGCTTCAGGTATTACAGAAAAAAGTTCTGTTCAAAAAATACTTCATCAAGCCGGTTTTCAAAAATATTTAGATTTTTTAGACAAACAGGGTCTGTCTGCAAAAACAGTAAAGAATTCTTCAAAATATTATCTTTTTTGTGATTATGTCCAAACCGGAAACAGCCTGAGTACATTTAAAAAAATTTTGACAGATAAGTCTGTTGGACTTCAGTCTCCAAATGTATTATTTCTAAAACTCAATAAAATATTATGCAGTGTTGCAGACTGTCTTCCTGATGAATTTCTCTTCCTTAATTCCAGACTTATGGATATGGAATGGCAGCTTGCAACGCAAAGATTCGACGTATATTCCAGCATAAAGTATTTAGAGTGTACACGGCTTAAAGATATAGCCTCTGCAGTGAATCAACCTCTTAATGATAAAGCAAAAAATATGCAGTTTTGTATTTTAGACATTTTACATTCAAATAAATAATATTGTGATGCAGCTGCTTTTTCTTCACATATAAAGTCTGGAGTGTTGAGGATTTTTTCTCTTAGTTTCAAATAGATACTAAAAGTTAATAAAAAACCGGACTTTTGTCCGGTTTTATAGGTACTTTCTGGTTTATTCTGCGCTAATCATAGGTGCAACAATACTTCCCGGCTGAACAATTACAAAACCGTCTCCTTCAAATTTCATTTGAATTGAATCACCGCTGCCTCTGCCCAGCAGCGTTTTTACGGAAATATCTGTTTTGAATCCTGTTTTTAAACCCGAAGACCATGCTACTGTTGCAGATGGATCTGTCATAACCGGGCAACCCTGAGTAACTTTGAGTGTCATCGGTTCATACATAGTGGTAATTGCAAGCATTCCGCTACCTTTAATTTCAATATTCGTGAGTCCGCCTGCCATCATTGATGCAAGTTTCATTAATTTTATATCCCATTTCAGTGAAGGTTCAAAAGCAAGAACATTTGACCCGTTTACAAAAAGGCTGTCATTCTGCAAATTAAGTATAGAAATTTTCTTTCCTTCATCCGCTATATAAACTTTTCCTGTTCCTTGTGCTTTTACAAGATTTCCGCCTTCTCCGGTGACAAATCTTTTCATCACTGTTTTTATTCCATGCTCAAAAAGATCTTCCATCGTAAATTTAACTTCGCCTGTATATGCAATCATAGCGCCCTTTTTTATCCAGGCTAAATTGTTGGATAAATTAATTTCCATAATACGGGCTGTTTCCTGTTCGAAAAAACCTTCGTTTCTGTCTTGTTGGGAAGTAGAGTTTACAAATTCTTCAATACTGTACCTTGTGATTCCTGTTGACATATAAATCTCCTGTTTTGTATACAAATTTATTCTATCATTTTGAAAGAAAATTTGTAAATATTTTATTCCTTTTTTCTTGTAATAATAAGAATTACACCGGTTAAAATAAGTACAATGCCGCTAACGATTCTATATGTTAATTGCTCATGAAAAATTAAAACTCCGAAAAATATTGCTGTTAATGGCTCAAGTGCACCAAGGATAGCAGTTGTAGTTGAGCCCACAAGTTTTATTGAAACAGTAATTGTTTCAAGTGAAATAATTGTCGGAAATATTGCAAGTGCAATTGTATAAAACCAGAGAACGGGTTTTTCAGGTATTTGAAGCACTGTACAAAATTTTAGATTGTAAATGTATACAAGCAGCCCGAAAAGCATTACATAAAAACTCATTTTTGCCCGGTGAACATGCCGTATTGATTTTATATTTTTCACCCCCACTATGTATAGTGCATATAATAAAGCAGAAAGGAGTACAATAATGACACCATGTGTATTAAGTGTTGTACCTGATTTACCGTGGTATAAGAGGGCTATACCTACGGATGTTAAAAGAATAGAGGTGATGGTTGTTTTTGTTATTTTTTCTTTAAAAAATATCGCCATAATGACAGCTACAATTACCGGATATATAAATAAAATCGTACAGGCAATACCTGCTTCGATATATTTAAAAGCCGCAAAAAGAGTCAGTGATGACAGTGAAAAAAATAATGCAAGAATAAAAATGGGAATAAATTCTTTTTTTGTTAAATGCAAAGAAACTTTTTTGAAAAATTTAAGCCAAATACCATAAATAATTACAGCCAGTGCATATCTGTAAAATAAAACCGAATTGACGCCAATGCCTGCGGCAAACAAAGGCAGCGCAAAAAGAGGGTTGGTTCCATAGCTTGCAGCTGCTACTGCTCCGTTTAAAATTCCTATTGCTTTTCTTTTCATGATTATCTATGTCCGGCAGATGTTATTGAATTATAAAATTACAATAAATTTGGGCAAATGTAAATTATCCGGGTAAATTAACAAATATATGTTTTAGTATAAGGAAATGCATTTTTTTCATAAATTATAGAAAACTCAGGATTGCACACAAAGCCTGCATCATACAAATTTTGTGTTGCAAAAGCACCGTCTGAATTATCATAGTTTCCGACTATTACAGCAGAATTTTTTCCGAGTTTTTTATACAATTCATTAGCGAGCTTTATTCTTTTATCCTCTCCTCGCAAATACGGCCAGAAGTTTCTGGCAAGGATTATTGTATTATCCGGATTTATTATTTTACATTTTTCTGCGGCATCCCCTACACTAAATTTCACTTTATCCCTGATTATAGGCTTTACCTGCATTAAACAGTCAAATAATATATCCATATCTTTTATGTACTCAGGCTCTGAGTATGCTATATCAAAATATTTGCCAATCCTGCCATTTGTGTGGAGATTGATTGCGTCTATATCTTCATCCATAATAGGCAAATAACCGTCTTTTGCCATTCTGATAATTTTTTCGTCATAATCAGAAGCAATGATGGGGAAATATCTTTCAGCCTCTTTTTCACCAAGCTTTTCTATTAGTTTTATAGCAAGTGAATATGGCTCATCACCTGCAGAAGATGCTAAACAATATATATTTACTCTATCTGTATTTTTGAATTTTTTATTAAGATAATCAACAAATTTATCCCAGTTTCTGATGTCTTGACGAAACATTGAGGTGTCATTTCTGTATATAAATTTCCCGGAATTATCTTTTACATCTCTACAGCATGATGAAAAATTCGGGCTGTTTTTATAATTTATATTACTTAAATTTATTTGCATAACTAGATAATGCAGAAAAAATTCAAAAATTGACTGTTTATTACAAATTGTTAATCCAAAGTGTTTATAATACAAAAAAATATTTTTTTCTTTTTTGTATAATTAGCAAAGAGAGCAATTCGATGAAAATAATAAATACTGCAAGTTATACAAATACCTTCAATACTTCAATTTCTTCTACAGATTCCTTTAGATTAAATGATAATTGTCTTGGAAATAACGATAAAAAAAATATATCAAATCCTTCAAAAAAAATATTTCCATATGAAAACATAATTTCTTTGAATAATATTTCTTTTCATGGACTTTTTGACAAAAAAATTTCGAATAAGGATGAACTGGATGCGGAGATTCGATTCAACTCAGTGCTTCCTCATCTGCAAAAAGACAGCATACTTATATATGCCGAAGATTTAGAAACTGCATCACAGCTTTTAATGCAAAATCTGCCTTTTATCGATTTTCCTTTGAATAACATTTATTTTGTTAAAAATAAACTCAATACAGCTTCTTTTGCTGTCTTTAAAGACAAGGACAACAAATTCAAAATTTTCAAACTACATATGCTCCATAATGTGGTTCTCCTTAACGGCGGGAAAGAAGAGTACGGAAAAAATATTGATAAAGAATATTTAAAAACTGCAGACGAGCCTGTTGAACTAAAAGACGGAGCCTATATAAAATACGGTTTTTACAAAGAGGAAAGCTTTATAAAAACAGATTTTGCGCCAAAAAATTCAGAATCGTTTTTTTTAAATGAAGTACAGAAAATTTCTTATTTTGGCAGCAAGGAAAATATAAAAAAATTTAATGCATCAATTTTAATGAATCTTTATCAGTCTTCACAGCCGGCTGTAACAGAAAGAAAACTTATGTTCAAAGATATAGGAGGACAGGATAAAAATATAAAAATACTTGAAGAAAATGTAGTCTTTCCTGTAAAGTACCCTCAGTTCTATAAAAATTTCAGATTGAATAAAGGTATACTTCTTGCCGGACCTCCAAGGTGCGGAAAAACCCTGCTGGCTTTGGCACTCGCAAACGAGCTTGGTATAAATTTTATAAAGCTTTCTGCAGACGACCTCACTCATGCAAATGTCGGTAAAACTGAAGAAAACTGGCGACGGGTTTTTGACTCAGCAAGAAAAAATCAGCCGGCTTTAATTTTTATTGATGAATTTGATGCGATAGCAAAGCATCGCACAGGCGGAGATATGGCTCGTTATCAGGATAATGTCGTTAACCAGCTTCTTTCTCTATTGAGTGATTTAGAAAAAAGTGATGATACTGTTTTTGTTATTGCAGCCACAAACAGAAAAGATATGATAGACAATGCATTGCTGCAGCCCGGACGATTCGGTTTAATTCTGAATGTAGAAAGGCCAGATTTTTTAGGAGTAAAGGACATTTTCAAAATTCATAGCGAGGGAAAACCGATAGATTCTAATATTAATGTTGATAAAATTTGTAAGATAATGTTTGAAAATGAATTTAGCGGCTCTGATATTGCGGAGACCTTTTCTGTTGCTCATTCCTGTGCTTTAGAAAGAACCGGAATATATGAAAAAATGAGAAAAGGTATTGTGCAAAACGAAGATTTCAACAACTTTAAATTAACAGAAGGTGATCTTTTTTCTGCTATTCAAAAAATTGCTGCTCAAAAACTAGTTTAACAAATACATCCAATGTCTAGTCATCGTTAAAAACCAGAAGTTTTTCTATTTTGATATTTAGAAAATTTGCTAGTTCAAGCACCTTTGCCAGAGACATATTTGCTTTTCCTCCCTCTATGTTTGCTACATAATTCTGGGATACATCCATAATTTCCGCAAGTTGTTCCTGAGTCAAATCCTGTTTTATCCGTTCAATTTTGACATTTTTACCGAATTTTTTCAGAAGCGTTTTTTTGTCCATAATTTATAAGTGTATAAATATTGATTTATATATAATAACAAACAAATTGTATAATATGAGCATAAATAAAACAATAGAGCAATTTTTCATCTTCTCATGTTTTGCCATAAATATGAAAATAAATATTATAAATTTACCACTTTATTATCAAATACAGAATAAAAATACAACGAAAAAATCCCAAACCTCTTTTGGTTGTGACACTGTTTCGTTCTCCAGAAAAATTTCTGATATCCCAAAATATGAACGGCATGGAGGCTGGTGTGAACTTTTCTATAAAAGAGAAGAAATAGAAAAACAGGCTGTTCAGAATGTACCTTCGCTAAAAAACAAAACATTCGGACTTGATGAATATGAGAAATTAACGGAAAAAGAAAAAGATTATTTAAGAAATATTATTGATTTGCCGTACCTAAAATATACAGACAGAAGTAATAAGGAAAGAACAATAGAAAATGATATGCTGTTTTTTGTAAAAACATCTTATATTTTAAAAAATATTCTGGATGAAAAATATCCTGACGGGTGGACTTTTGTTGCAATTGGCGGTTCTTGCGCATTATTTGCAAAAATTTTGGAATATATGGGTGCTGATTCCGTAATAGTCCCGTTTTCAAAAAGGATAACATCGGAAAAAAACTATTACAAAATAGATTTTAATAAATATTTTGATGACATTGATTTTACTAAAGATAAATTACAAGACAAAAAACAGATTCTTTATGTGGATTATGTCAGCAGCGGAAAAACTTTGAATTTGTTTGATAATATTTTAAAATCAACAGAACGAAAAAAAGAAAATGATATTTTATTGAATTTTTCTGATTTGTTTGAGGGCGCAATAAATTATGATGAAAAAGAATTGTTAGATGATTGGTTTTTTAACTGTTTTCAAATAAAATCATATGCGCCATGTCCGAATATGAATGATGTTAGTATGTACCTAAAAGCAAATAAATTAAACAAAAATTTTGAATGGAACTTTACGACAAAACTCATGAATTTTGCCGTTATAGACTGTATAACAGAATGGAAAAAACACGGATGGCTGTGATGTTTTTCAATTGATTAGCAAAATTCTGCGATAAGAAACGTAATCAGAAAAATAATACTTTGAAACATAAAATAAGGATATAATGAACGAATCTGACGCTGGATTTAGGCAATATAATTCAATTTGTTTCCAACATTTGGATTGTTCGATTTCAGGCTTTGAGCTTTTGCTTTTATGCATCTTGCTTCTGCTGCAACTTTGTAATCCTGAGAAGACGGATCTGACGGCGCCATTGCAGAATTGATTACAGTATCTGCATGTTGAATAGTTTTATCAGGGTTTGTCGGATCGAGTTTAGGCATTTGTATGGAAACGTGTCCGCCCACCGGTATTCCTTCGCTGTTTTTTTCAATTACAATTGAACCGCCAAAAGAACCTGCGGCCCTTTTGTGAGCAAGTTCATGTGCATAAATTTCATCATATCTTTGTTTAATGAAATTCTGTTTTTGTTGGGCATACAAATTATTCATTGAGCCAAAGGAATTAATCATTTTTCCAACCCCCTTTTACGACCTACATTATACTACAAAACTAGTAAGGTTTCAATATTGCGTATTGTTTTTATTTAAGTAAAGAAATGTAAAAACAGTAATAAATTATGCGCCTAAACTATATAAAAAAAATATACTAAATGCTAAGATAAATTTAATGGTTAGTATAATTTTATAAAAAGGTAAAAAGAGGTAAATTTATGTTTTGTGCTGAGAGAACGGACAAGAATTTGAAAAAAATCAAAAAATTAACTAAAAAAGCTCTTAAAGTTCTAGGTAAGAAAAATTTTGCATTAATTATTCATGGCAACAGCTTCCCTGCAGAACCGAATAAAAATTCTGGATTCGGAACACCTAATTCACATGCCGGTGAAAAACTTATTGATTTTGCTAGCGGTATGTTTAATGCGATTCAACTTGGACCTGCTGGCAAAACAAAAGCTTGTGACTCATCTCCGTATACCGGTACTATTTTTTCTAACAATCCTCTTTTTATTGACCTTGAACAGTTAACAACAAAAGAATGGCATTATATTCTTTCAGAAGATACATATGAAAAAGTATGCTGGCAAAATCCAAACAGAGATACTAACAAAACCGCTTATTCTTATATTTATAAGGCACAAGATGAAGCACTTAAAGAAGCTTTTACAAATTTCAAAAATCTTAATAACAAAAAATTAAATAAAGAACTTGAAAAATTTAAAGAAGAAAATTCATTCTGGCTTGAAAAAGATGCTATGTATGAAGCTCTGTCTATTGAAAACCAGAATGACTATTGGCCGAACTGGAAAAATCCGATAGACAAAATTCTCTACAATCCGAAAACAGAAGAAGAAAAGAAACAAACCTTCATAAGAGAAAAAGAAATAAAACTCAAATATGTTGATGAAATGAATTTCTATGCATTTTGTCAGTTTGTAATAGCAAAACAAAATGAAAAAACATCAAAATATGCACTTAAACATGACATAAAAATGATTGCAGACAGACAGGTTGCTTTCTCAGACAGAGACAGCTGGGCTTATCAGTCCCTGTTTTTAGAAGGCTGGATGCTGGGCTGTCCTCCGGATTATTTTTCAAAGAGCGGACAGGCATGGGGTTTTCCGGTTGTTAACCCTGAAAAAATGTTTAATGCTGACGGTTCTCTTGGTGATGCCGGTTTGCTTTTGAAAAATTTATACAAAAAAATGTTTAAAGAAAATCCGGGCGGAGTCAGAATTGACCATATTGTCGGACTGATTGACCCCTGGGTATATAAAGCAGGAAAAAATCCGATGCCTGAACAAGGTGCCGGAAGACTATATTCATCACCCGAACATCCTGAACTTTCTAAATTTGCAATTGCAAAAATGGAAGACCTGAATATGGAAATCGGCTCTGACAAAGAAAAACGAGTCAAACAACTTACAAAAGAACAGGTAAAAAAATACGGAGCAATGATTGAAAAAATTGTTATTGCTGCGGCAAAAGAAGAAGGATTGGACAAAGACGCCATAGTTTGTGAAGACCTTGGTACGTTAACTTTCCCTGTTGAATCAGTTATGAGAGAGTATGATTTGCAAGGTATGAAACTTACGCAGTTTGTAAAACCAGACAAACCGCTTCATCCTTACAGATGCTGCAATATTGTTCCGAGAGCCTGGGCAATGGTCGGCACTCATGACAATGAACCCATTTCTATGTGGGCAGATGAAATGATAAATACCCATACCGGATATTTACATGTAAAAAATCTCGTTGATGACCTGTGGCCGGATGCAGACCAGCATCAAAAAGATGAAATCATTGTTAAAATGACTCAGGATGCAAGTTTCTTAATCCAAACAAAATTTGTGGAAATCTTTGCTTCCCAGGCTGAAAATATTCAGGTATTTTTCACTGATTTCTTTGGTGTGAAAGATGTCTACAACAAACCCGGAACATCCGGCGACAAAAACTGGTCGCTTCGTCTTCCTGACAACTACGAAGAGATTTATAAAGACGTTCTTACTTTCAAAAATAAAAACGGCTTGAATCTCCCGTTTATTTTGAAACTCGCGATAGAATCTAGAGGCAATGAGTTTTCTTCAAAACATGTTAAACTCATAAAAGAACTTGATGAAATAATTAAAAATGGCTAATGAGATTGATAATATACAGACTAACTTAATCGAAACCAATGCTCTCATAGAGGAGCATATCCACGGGGGCTTTGGTTTCGATTTTCTTTCGTGTTCTGCGGAAGAAATTGTCGAGTTTGCAAAAAGAATCACAGGCTACGGTGTGTGGGGATTTTTTCCGACGCTCGCAACAGATACTATTGAACGATTAAAACATCAAATCTCAGAAATTAAACGTGCAAAATCAATGCTTCCTGAAAACGCAGCCGATATTTTGGGTATACACCTTGAGGCGTGCTTCCTTAACCCTGAAAAAAAAGGGATTCACGATGAAAAGCAGTTACTTGCGCCAAGCATTGAAAATTACAAACTCATAGAGGATGACTTTATAAAAATTGTCACTCTTGCTCCGGAGCTCGATGAAAATTTTGCGCTTTGCAAATATCTTTCATCAAGAGGCGTTAAAGTATCAGCCGGACACTGCACTGGCAGCGACCTTTCCGCTGTTTCGCAGGTAACTCATCTTTTTAATGCAATGGGGACATTTAATCATAAAACTCCATCAACTGCAGTTTCCGCTTTGGCGGACGACAGAATCGCCACGGAAATTATTGCTGATTTCAGGCATGTTTTGCCTGATGTTGTGAAACTTGTTTTTAAAATAAAGCCTCAGGATAAAATTATTCTGGTATCTGACGCACTGCCGATTGCACATTCAGAACTTGAGTCAATTCAATTTTGCGGTAAAACTGTATTTCTTAAAGATAATAAAGCTGTTGATGCAAACGGAACAATGGCCGGCAGTACAATGTTCGTTTCCGATATTATTAAACAGCTTGTCCGGAATGGTTTTTGTGATTTAAAAACTGCTGTCAAAATGGCCTCGACAAACATTATGCCTGTTGAAAAAAAAATCTATTGGGATGAGAATCTGAATATAGTCAAAATAAAATAGTTTTCTATTTTTTTACGTCCGTGATATGATTTTATATGCAATATTTATTTAACGGAGTGAGGTATAGATGTTTGAAAAGTACAGAATTGGCGTAGATGTAGGTGGTACGAACGTAAAAATTGCGCTCGTAGATAAAAAAGGTGAAATCAAATTTCCGAAAACAGTTCCGACACGTGCAGAAATGGGTTATGAATATACCATTGGCAATATACAGCAATCAATAAAAGATTTGATATCAGAAGCAGGTATAGAAAAAAATGCGCTTGAGGGTATTGGGTTTGGTTTTCCAGGCCAAATTGACTGCGACAAAGGCATTGTAAGACTTGCTCCGAATATTCCGGGATGGGTAAATGTTCCTATTTCTGAAATTATGCAAAAAGAATTTAATGTTCCGGTAAAAGTGGATAATGACGTTCGTTGTGCTGCTCTTGCAGAATTGAATTACGGTGCTGGTGTTGGTTGTAAAAACCTTATTTGCATTACAGTTGGTACCGGTATAGGTTCAGGATTGATTATTAACGGAAAAATCGTTCGTGGAGCAAGCAATGCTGCCGGTGAAATCGGACATATAAAACTCGAAATGCATGATGGACTGCTCTGCGGCTGCGGTGACAGAGGATGTCTTGAGGCTTATGCTTCCGGTCCTTCTATCGTGGCTATGGCTAAAGAATATGTAATGGGCGGAAAATCTGCAAAATTTAGAGAAATAGCCGGTTCAATTGATGCAATCACTCCTGCTATAGTTGCGCAGGCTGCTAATGAAGGGGATGCTGTTGCTAAGAAAATTTTTGAAATTATGGGTGAATATATAGGTATAGGATTGACAAGTGTTGTTAATCTTTTGAATCCTGAAAAAATTGTTATAGGTGGCGGAGTTGCCGATGCAGGAGATATTCTCCTTGAACCGTTAAGAAAAACTTTAAAATCGAGAACAATGCCTATTCAAGGCGGAGCTGTGGAAGTCGTACCTGCACAGCTTGGAAATACGGCCGGAATAATTGGCTCCAGCCTGTTAATAGACAATTAAAAATAGATTAAAGCTTATTTTAAAAAGACCGGATTCAGTTTCCGGTCTTTTTATTTTTTTCTATATTGCTGTCAATGAAGAATAATAAAGGTATTACAATAACGGCAAGAATCCCGAATATCCTGAAAGAATCCATATAAGCAAGAAGATGCGCCTGCTGTACCATTTGCTGGTATAATGTGCTTTGTGCCATATAATGCGCAACTGATGGGTGGGCGTATTGAGAAAGAGCAGCTGCCAAAGCCTGAAGTTTGTCAGAAAATACCGGATTAAGTTCTGTTAAATTGTCCACCAGATAGTGTTGATGTATCTGTGAAAATCTGGATATTGATGTAGCGACGAAAGATGTACCTATTGCGGAACCTATATTTTTCAAAAGATTTTGAACTCCGCTTGCATTGGTCAGCTGGGAATTATGCAGTGTGTTGTTTGAAAGTGTTATTAAAGGTATCATTGCAAACCCCATTCCCAATCCATAAAAAACATTAGGTATAACTATATTAACAGTAGAAATTTGCAGGTTTAAGTTTCCAAAAACAAAACCGCCTAACCCTATAAAGAACAGCCCTATTGCAACAAGTTTTCTGTTGTCTATTTTATCCGCTATTGCCGCACAAATGATTACAGAAATCATACAGCCGACTCCTCTGGGCATCATTGAAAACCCGCTTAAAAATGCAGTATATCCAAGCATTACCTGTAAAAACTGGGGAAGAATTGCGAGAGCTGCATAGAGTATAAGATTTATCATGACTAAAATAATCGTTCCGTTAAGAAAGTTTTTATCTTTGAACACAGAAAGATCAATTAGTGATTCTTTATTTTTTAACTGTGATATGAAAAACGCAATACAAGCAAGGATAGAGACAGCAGAGGTCCAGCAGACCCATGTCGAATTGAACCAGTCTGAATTGTTACCTTTGTCCAATACAATTTGAAGTGTAACAAGCCATACAACAAGGAAAAAGAATCCTATTCCGTCTGTTTTAACATTTTTTTGTTTGCTGGCATAAGGCGGATCTTCGAGTACTGCATTGCAAATAATAGTTGCGATTATTCCAAAAGGTACATTTATAAAGAAAATCCAGGGCCAGGTCCAGTTGTCTGTAATCCACCCCCCGAGAACCGGTCCTATTATCGGAGCAAGCAAAACACCGAGAGCAAACATTGCCATAGCTGTTGGTCTTTTTTCTTTTGGAAAACTTTCAAGTAAAACAGCCTGTGCAATCGGAATAATTCCACCACCGCCTACT
Organism: Candidatus Gastranaerophilales bacterium; assembly: GCA_944322755.1. GTDB lineage: Bacteria > Cyanobacteriota > Vampirovibrionia > Gastranaerophilales > Gastranaerophilaceae > CALUPY01. The sequence goes on from CALUPY010000001.1 coordinate 115,958, forward strand.
CCCTGCAAGATACGAAAGACTACCATCTGACCTAATGACTGCGCCATTCCGCATAGCATGGAAGCAAGTGTAAAAATGGCAACACTTATGATTAAAAAATTTTTTCTGCCAAAAACACGGCTGAACCAGTCAACCATAGGAATGACTATACCGCTTGCAATAAGATAACTTGTTAATATCCAGGTTGATTCATCATGGCTTGCGGAAAAACTGCCGGCCATATGAGGCAGTGCTACGTTTGCAATTGTTCCGTCTATTGCAAATATAATTACCGGCAATAATATTGCCGCTGTGATTACCCAGGGATTCCGGCTGGGTTTCCATTCTTCTTGTGATATAATATTGTCCATATAGATTACTCTAAAAAAATGCACCCTCCCTTTGGAGAAATGAAAGGGTGCGGAATGTTAAGATAGGGTTATTTAACTTTTACTTTTGGCACAACTGACATACCCGGTACAATCGAGTATTTGTCTGTATCAATTTTCTCTGTGAAAACAATTTTTACAGGGATTCTTTGTACAATTTTTACAAAGGAGCCTACTGCATTCTCAGGCGGAAAAAGGCTGGACTTTGCTCCGGAGCTTCTTTGAATACTGTCAATTTCTCCCTTAAACACTTTATCAGGGTATGTATCAATTTTAATATCAACTGGTTGTCCAGGTTTCATATGTCTAAGCTGGTTTTCTTTGTAGTTAGCGACCACCCATACTTCTTCGGGTACTAGAGTAAACAAAGGCGCACCTGTTTGGACATACATTCCCTTTTCCACTCTTCTGCTTGAAACCGTTCCGTCTTGCGGTGCATAGACATTTGTATATGAAAGATTAAGTTTTGCCTGGTCTCTTATTGCCTTCAATGCTTTGATTTCTGCGTCAGCTACTTTTGAATTGTTTGCAGACAGCAATGCCTGTTCTGACTGGGTTAATTGTGCCTGAGCCGAATCATATTTAGCCTGCGCAGCATCAAGAGTCTGTTTGGAAACTGCGCCTTCATTATAAAGATTCTGATATCTGACTAAATCTTTATGCGCAACATCAATCTGGGTTTTAGACGCTTCATAAACAGCTTTGGCATTTTTCTGGTTTAAAAGAGCTCTTTCATAGTTTGCCTGCGCCTGCGCCAGTCTCACCTCGTAATCGACCGGATCAATCTTGGCAACAAGCTGTCCTTCTTTGACATGCTGGTTATCTTTTATATAAACCCCGATAACCTGTCCTGTAATTTTTGGCGCAACCTGAACTGTTGTTGTTTCAACATATGCATCATCCGTTGACTGATAGTGGATTGCTTCATAAATAAGATATCCGCCTATTAGTGCAAGTATCAATGCGATACCTCCAAAAATAAATCTTTTAAAAGGTTTTTTCTGTTCTTCCTGTTCCGGTGTCTGTTCTTTTGTTTCGTTATCGCTCATCTCTTACCTCATACTTCGTAAATTTTGATTTGTTTTTAATACATTATATTTGTTTTTCAATCAAATTTTCTATTCCTTCTCTGAGTTTTTTTAATATATCTCTCACAAGTTTTTCTTCTTCAGCGCTGATAATAGTGTCTATCTGGTCTTTTATCGGTCGGAAGTACTCTGTTGATTTTTGTAAAAATTGTTTACCATCTTCCGTTATTTCCATTTTTCTGACAAGTCTGTTATTTTTTGTATCATTATATCTTTCAATATACCCCGCTTTTTCCAGTATTTCCAATGCTCTTCCAGTATTTGCTCTGTCTTTCAGAATAAGTTTTGCTAAATCTCTCTGGCAGATTCCCGGATTGCAGAAAATTGTATCAAGCGCGACAAAACAGTCGATGGGTATATCTGGATTAAATTTTTCAAGAATCTGAATACCTAATGTTTTTGTGTATTTTGCAGTAAGTTCTAAGTCATAATGCAAAGAATCTATATAGTGTTTTATTTCTATATCCGGCATTTAAATTTTTTCCTTTTGTGTGCTAACATGTTTTGTAGTCCATATAGTATGTTGCAAAAAATACATGTTGCATTTGCAACATAGTTATGCTAACATACGAACATAAAAATTGCAAGCTTGAGAAAAAGAAGTAGAGGGAAGAAAGTTGAAAAAGGTTGTTATATTAGCTCTCATAACATGTATGCAGACAAGTATGCTGTCACCGCTGGCTTTTGCTGCAGAATCTGCAAAATCAGATGCACAGCCAAAGCAGTTTAAAAGTTATGCATCAAAAAGCAAAAAGAACAAAAAAAATAATCAGGAAAATAAATTTGAATATCTGAATATAGAATGGTGGGAAAACTTTAATGATCCGGTATTGAATGATTATATTTCCCGCGCTGTTCAGAAAAACCATGATTTAAAAGCAGCTACACTGGCTGTTGAAGAATATTACCAGAATGTAAAAGCCCAGTTTTCAAATGAACTTCCGCAGATAGGTGCCGGCTTTGCCCCGAATTATATAAAAATGCCAGGTACAACATCTTCTGACTGGGCATTTGCATTGCCAGTACTTGCAAGTTATGAAGTAGACTTGTTTTTGAAAAACAGAGACAAAACAAAATCTGTAAAGAAATCATATGAAGCTTCAAAATTTGATGAACGTGCCGCCTATATTGCTGTTGTGTCAGCGGTAGGTACAACATATTTTAATGTTGTAAAACTGGATAAGATGATTGAATTACAGGAAAAAATAGTTCAGTCAAGAGAAAAAATTTATGACTTGATGCTTAAAAGAAATCGTGAAGGATTGACATCCACAGCTGATACAATAAAGGCAAACAAGGCGCTTGTAAGCGGTGAAACAGAGCTTATAGAACTGAAAAAGCAAAGAGAAAAAGCATTGAACCAGCTTGCAGTGCTTATTGGAGAAAGTCCGGCCAATTCTGCTTCACTGGAGAGGACATCTCTTGATGAGCTTGTTTTAAACAGCAGAGTTCCTTCTGAAATTTCGTCAGAAGTTATTATGTCCAGACCTGATTATCTAAAAGCAGAAAAGATGGTTGAGAAAGCAGGGATAGATGTAAGAGTTGCTAGAAAAGAGTTTTTGCCTTCGATAAATCTTTTGGGACTTGCTCTTTTTAATACATCGGATTTTGGCAGTTTATTTACTACGAGAGACATGCTGACAATGCTTGGGGGCAGTATAATGGCACCCCTGTTTACAGGAGGAAGACGTTTTGCAAATCTCAGGCTGAAAAAAGCCCAGTATGAACGAATTCTGCACAACTATTACCAAACAAACCTTACTGCAATACAGGAAGTCAATGATTCCCTGATGTCCGTAAAACTCGATAAGGAAAAAATGGAAAGAACCTTGAAACAGTTTGAGTTGGAATCCGAAGATTATCGCTACAACACACTGAAATATGAACAGGGAACAATTTCCCAATTAGATTTAATACAGTTTAAAGAAAATCTGCTATCGATAGACAAACTTGTTGCACAGCAAAAAGTCGAATGCATGGTTGATTCTATCGGCTTATACAAAGCAGCAGGAAGTAAATTGTAAATTTCATAATTAAGTGTAAAATAGCCAATAAAAAAGAGCTGATTTATTTCAGCTCTGATTTGGTTTTTCCCAAATCTCCTCCCTAATATCTACCATTTATTTTCTAATTAACTTTATATTCTTATTAAAACAGATAAAGTCATGCTTGTGAAGTGTAAAAAGACTAATTTTACAGAAGAATAATTGTATAAAATACGCATATTCAACAATAGTCATGTTTTGACATGATAAATTCAATTTAATATTTGTTTACAAAATATATACTTTTTTATTATCAGCTAATTTTTTATTGAAAAATTTGAGATTAAAAAATATAAAGTCGTGAAATATTTTTCTTATTTACATTATGTGAACAGAAGCGGGTAGGGTTATTGTATGTTTTCTGTGTTACAGCTAAGGAACGTTTGAATAGCTTGGTTTGTTGTTGGCGTTGTCGATTACTAATATCAAATGTTTTTTATTATAAATTTATATTGTAAAGTATTGTTAAGTTCATTAAATGCCTGTAATTTCATGTAAAACCCCATGTATACATGGGGTTTAGACGATTGTTAAGAAATAAGAATACTCCATTTAAAGGATTTATTTGTTATGCATATGAACATATATTATAATTAGAATAAGGAATTGATTTTATTCCTGTTTCTTAGGAACTGTTAAAAAACAGTTGGGATATGAGGCAATAATAAAGCTGAATATCCGGAGGATAGGTTAAATGAACACTGTAAAACAAAACTTATCTGAGCTGAGAAATGATATTGTACCTTGTAAAGCTAAAATAATAGCAGTTACTAAGTATTTCGGAGCACAAAAGCTTATTGAAGCTTATGATGCAGGACTAAGGGATTTTGCAGAAAATCGGGTTCAAGATGCTCTGGAAAAGTTTGGGGGACTGCCTGATGAAATTAAACAAAATTCAAGCTTTCATCTTATAGGTCATTTACAGACTAACAAAGTAAAAAAAGCTGTCGGAAATTTTGACTTAATTCAGTCGGTTGATTCTCTAAGACTTGCTAAAATGATTTCTGATATTGCTTTGCAAAAAGGAATAGTTCAGAAAGTACTTCTTCAGGTTAACAATGCTAATGAAGAAGGCAAGTCAGGCTTTTCAAAAGAAGAATTGAACAGGGATTTCAAAGAGATAATTTCGCTTGGTGGCATTAGAGTAATGGGATTAATGAATATTGCACCTATTACAACAAATGAAAAGCTGCAGGAACTGTTTTCTGATATGAATTCGTATAAAAAAGAATTAGAATCAGAGAACGGATATGAGCTTCCAGAGCTGTCGATGGGAATGAGTAATGACTACAAAATAGCAATAAACAACGGTTCCACAATGATAAGAGTAGGTAGAAAGTTATTTTTATAGCGCAAATATTGGGAGGAGAAGAAATTGGCAGGCGTATCAGACAAAATTAAATCAATAGTAGGCTTTTTAACTTCAGGTTTTGAAAGCAGAGACGACATATTTGATGACATGGCAAACGAGATTGAAGATTATCCGGTAAATGACAATCTTGCATTGGAACCGATGTATTCTTCTACTCCCGTAAAATCTCAGACACCGAATGTCGTTAGCCACCCTGGTTTTAAAGGCTATGAAGTTCTTGTTTGTGAACCACGTTCTTATGATGAATGCGTGCAAATTGTTAAACATTTAAAAGAAAAGAAAACTATTATCCTTAATCTGCATTTGTTGGATAAGGAACAGTCAATGAGAATTGTAGATTTCTTATGCGGTGCGACACACGCTTTGAGCGGAAACCAGCAAAAAATCGGTGATGCAGTATTTATCTTCACACCTAGCAATGTTACCCTCAATGCTGAGTCGCAAAAAAGCAAATTCATTCGTGATGCGCTTTGGAATCAACCGCAATAAAGAATAGTTGGGGATATATGAATTAAGTTGACCGCCTTTCGGGGCGGTTTTTTTTACAAACTTAATATTTTTTTCTTTTTTTTATATATAGATTAGAATAAAAATATGGATAATGTATTTGCTGAGGAAATAGGGAAGATAAGAAATTTTGTATTTCAGGATTTGAAAAATTCTGAAATGCTGGGGGATGTTTATTCATACTGGATACAATTGGAAACAAATCTTTCCGGAGATTTGTATCATCCGGCAAATTTTATAAGAGACTATCTCACGATTCAAAACGGGGGGACAGTTGCATCTTTTGAAAATTTAACAAAGGAGTTTCTGATTTTTTATGCAAGAATAAGCAAATATCAACATAAAGGTGTTATTATAAAAAATCTTTGCAGATATTCTTCTTATTACAAAAAGATTACTTCCGGAAATATTCCTGATAAAGAAATAAAAGAAAAAATTGATAAAATCAATGAATATGGCGCAAAAGATGCGTATCCTTTTTTGATGGAGGTATTTGAGGATTATGATTTTGCACATATTAATAAACACATGCTTATTGATATATTAAATACAGTAATTTCTTTTATAGAAGAAAGAAATTCTGCTAATCCATCTAAACTTGCACTTTCTTTTGCAGGTTTGAGCAGTGAAATCAACAAAATGATGATTCTTAAAGATTATATGCCAAAATTTGTCCGTGAAAACTCTGATGCACCGGATTGCGCAACTATAAATGAACTTTCTAAAATAGGATAAGTTCAAAAAATCATTTAATTTTTGAACGATTTTTTGATGTTTTCAACCAATGTTCTGGCTGTTTTGTATATTTTATTCACACCAAGTGTTATTTTAGAAACCGATACGTCCATGGGTTTATCATGAATGTAAGCAATAACTTTTGGAGAATCTTTTTTTGAGTTAATTCTGCCAGCTGAACTTTTAAATAATGACAATTTTGGAACTTTCATAACAACCTCACTTTTTATGACAAATTTAGTAAAACATATAAATAAGAAATATTGCTCTATTTTGAGTATTTTCTTTTACAAAAATTTATAACCAAAAATTTTGTTTGAGTTAAAATCATAATATGAAAGAAAATAAAAAACAAAAAATTAAAGTTGCCTTTCCCCACATGGGAAATATTTATATAGCTTGGGCATCTGCCTTAAGGCGAATGGGCGTTGAACCGTATATTCCTCCGTATACAAACAAAAGAACTCTGTCTCTTGGGACAAAAAACAGCCCTGATTCAATTTGTCTTCCCTACAAATTAATTCTCGGGAATTTCATTGAAGCTATCGAAGGCGGTGCAGACTGTGTTGCAATGATTACTTCGCCAGGCATATGCCGTCTTGGTGAATATGGTTCAAATATCGAAAAAACACTGGAAGAACTCGGATATCATGCAAAATATATTGAGTTAAAACTTTATGATGGTATAAAAGGGATGTACCGGTTTCTTGTTGAACTTACGGGAGAAAAAAATCCTGTAACAATTTTAAGGGCGATAGTTTTCGCGCTAAAAAAAGTTTTTGTTGTAGACAGACTTGAAAATATGCTTTCTTATTACAGGGCACGTGAAATAAAAGAGGGTAGTGCAGAAAAAGCTTATCATAAAGGGTTAAAGTATATTCTGGACGCTAATCATTCACATGAGCTTAAAGAAGCAGAAAAGCGTGCAGTAAGTGAAATGAAAAAAGTCGAAATAGACCCGAAAAGAGATGTTGTCTATGTAGATATTACAGGTGAAATTTACCTTGTACAAGATCCTTTTTCAAATCAAAATATAGAGCGAGAGCTTGGCAAAATGGGGGTTCAGACCAGACGTACACTTACTGTATCAAGCTTCTTAAAAGACGCAATAATCCCTAAAATCTTCAAAAAAGGAGAAACTCATCTGGAACGCGCATTCAGACTTGCAAAACCTTATCTTGCAAGAGATATCGGGGGAGATGCTCTGGAATGTATCAGTGACGTAGCGTATGCAAATGAAAACGGCAAAGACGGTATTATTCATATAAGTCCATTTACCTGTATGCCTGAAATCATGTCTCAAAATATTTTCCCTGCGATGAGAGAAAACTGTGAAATACCGATACTTCCGCTTATTATGGATGAACAAACAGGAAAAGCCGGATATTTAACGCGACTGGAGGCTTTTGTTGATTTGATGCGCAGACGTAAACGTAAAAAAGAAAAAGAACTTGCGGAATCCCAAAAACAAACTGTAGAAACTATATAAAAACAGAAAAACCTCTCATATAGAGAGGTTTCTTGTTAATACATTTCTAAGCCGGAATAATTTGTTCTTGCCTGATTTGCACTGCTTTCAAAGAATGAAGTCAGCATTTTTTCTACAATATTTCTGACTTTTTTGATATCATTTTGCAGCTCAGAGTATTTTTCTTCCTTGTTCTTTTTTAAAGCTTCATTGAATTTTTCAAAATCTGACATTTTTATACTCCCTATTTATTTCACTTACACTTTATATGTCGGCATATAGAAGCTTATACTTTAGCATATTTAAATCAATCTTTACAATTAGTTACAATGATACATCCGGTTATAGCCAAAGTGTTTGTATTTCTTTAATGTTCATGATATAAAACAGATACCATATGATTTTATATCATATGAGGCTAAAGACAGGACGTAATTCCATTTGAAAAAAAATATAAAACTAGCTAAACATGCCGGTTTTTGTTACGGCGTAAAAAGAGCCGTAGAAACCACAAAAAAATTAAAAACAGAAAATAAGGATACAAAAATTTGGGTTCTTGGTGAACTCATTCATAATTCTCAGGTTATTCAGTCTCTTTCCCGTCTGGGAATTAATACAGTTGATGAATTGCCAGAGAATGAAGGCGGTATTTGTGTAATAAGAAGTCATGGCGCCTCTCCTGAAATTTTTAAAGATATAAAAAGTAAAGGATATGATGTTGTTGATTTAACTTGTCCTGACGTAAAAAAAGTTCAGCAGAAAGCAATTCAGCTTGTCCAGGAAGGTTTTCTGCTTGTGATTGTAGGCAAACCGGAGCATCCTGAGGTCTCAGCAATTAAAGCAAATGCAGAGATTTATGGTCAGGATATAGTTGTGACACCGGATGTTGAAAGCCTAATGGCTTACGAAAAAATTCTTAAAGAACATAAAAAAATCGGAGTGGTTGTTCAGACGACTCAGCGTATTGAAGTTTTAAAGAATGTGGTAAACTATCTTACCGGAATAACAAAAGAGCTTAGAGTATTTAATACAATATGTGCATCTACATCTCTCAGACAAAATGAAGCAAGACAGTTAGCCGGTGAATCTGATTTAATGATAGTGGTCGGAAGCAAAAAAAGTGCGAACACTACCCATCTGGCTGAAATTCTGCGGGATATTACAGAAACAATCCACATAGAAACAGATGCTGAACTTGATGATTTCAGTGAATTAATCAAAAAAGCAGTGAATATTGGTATTACTGCAGGTGCATCAACTCCTGAAGATATTATCGATAAAGTAATAAACAAATTAAATGAATATTAATAACAGAAAGGTAAAAAAATGACACAAACTAAAGTAGAAATGGACGAATTTGAAAGATTACTGGACGAATCTTTCGCCACAAAATTAAACGTAGCAGATGTAGTTAAAGGTGTAATCGTTAAAAAAGAAAATGACGGATATCTTGTTGATGTTGGAGCAAAATCAGAAGGTTTTCTTCCTAATAGAGAAATTCCCGCATCACAAAATGCAGAAAATCCTCTTTCTATTGGGGATCAAAAAGAATTTTATGTTTTAAGAGAAGACGAAACCGATGAATCAGGAGTTCTTTTGTCTTTGAAAAAAGTTGCTTGTGCTCAAGCATGGCAGACTCTTCAAAATGCCAAAATTTCAGGTGAAACAGTTGTTGCAAAAGTTGTTTCTCTGGTAAAAGGCGGCGTTATTGTTGAAGTTCAGGATTTGAGAGGTTTTATTCCCGCTTCCCAGTTAAGAACAGGTATGCCTTTTGATGGTCTTATTAACCAGGAAATTGAGGTTAAGGTTCTTGAAGCAGACGCAAAAAGAAACAAACTCATCCTCTCTCAAAGACAGGCGCTTGCTGAACAGAGAGAACAGCTTGTTGATGATGTTATTTCCAATCTTGAAATAGACCAGATTGTTGAAGGTGAAGTTGTAAGAATAGCTGATTTCGGTGCATTTATTGATATCAACGGCGTTGATGGTCTTCTTCCGATTTCAGAAATTTCATGGCAGAGAATTAAACATCCGTCAGATGTTCTCACTCTCGGTCAAAAAATTGAAGTTAAAATTTTAAAAATCGATGAACAGCTTAAAAGAATCAGCTTAAGCTTAAAAAGAATCGGAGATAATCCTTGGGAAGAAATCGAAGACAAATTTAAAGAAGGTGAAATTATTACAGGTACAGTAAATAAGGTCACTTCTTTTGGTGCATTTATAAATATATTCCCTGGTGTAGAGGCTCTGCTTCCTGTCGCTGAAATGGAAGACTCTAACGCCAATCCGTTTGATATTTATAAAACAGGTGATGAAGTTAAAGTTCTTATCAAAAAATTCACACCTCAAGAACACAGAATTGCATTGAGTGTTAAAGATATAAACGAATAGTTTATAACGAGCAAAACAAAAATAGCACAAAAATAAATAAAACCCTAAAACCAGTTACAAAAATAGTTTTAGGGTTTTATTCTTTATACAGCTCTTTTTTCTTGTTGTTCCATTATTTTCTTAGCCTTGTGTGTATAGTATAGATTCATTACAGAATCTATAGCAACAAAGGCAACCCCGAGAACTGCAGCATTCGCACCAACACTTTTCAATGACTCTTGAGGAGCTTTTCTTATAAAGTTCCAACCAGCGCTTACAGCAGAAAAGATAACACTGACAAGAGCCCCCATAGTAAATCTTTCCCCCATTCTTTTTAATGTCTTTTTTGTCGAGCTTTCTGGTTTTTCATAATATGAAAGCGAAAGACCGAATGCTGGTTTTTTGCAGCCTGTGCAGTTACGGTTGCCATAGTTCGTTGAAATATTTGCTGATGAAACTGATTGTACCATTTTTTTACTCCACTTTTTTCAGTTATTATAAACCTTATAAACAGAATTTTTTGCTATTTAGATAAAATAATTTAACATAACTTTAATATTTATAATATAATATTTTTTGAAACAGCGTTACTGACTAAAGTAAGAAAAAACGGGAGATAAAATGGACGATAAATACATACTTCTTGAGCAGTACAGAATATACAACGAAGCCAAGGACAGATTTATAGACAGGACATTTCTTGTTAACAGATTTTATATAGTATTTTCTGCAGTATTATTTCTCTCGATGATTGCAATAAAATCCATTTTTGTGGATGCATATGCACTGCTGCTCGGAATAGAACTTTTTGGACTTGCTGTATGCTTTTCCTGGGTTTCTAACCAGGATGCTTACTCCTCAATAATAAAACTGAAATACTCTACAGTAATTGAAGGAATCGAAAACCGGCTACCGGCATCTCCCAATAAAGACGAATACGCAAAACTTCAGGAACTTCGTTCTCACAAAAAAATTATCCTGCTAAAAGATGTACAAAAATGGTTTGCTATTATTTTAATGCTTTTATTTCTTGGCAATGGTCTTCTTGATATAACAGGTTTTTTGCTAACATCATTTCTGAGTGTCCAATAGAATAATACACGTTTTGCTGATTAAAAAATTTCGTTAATATAGAATAATTCTACTGTAAACTGCATAAATGAATAGCAGCCTGTTAGAATGGAGTTTTTTATGAAAAATGATATAGAAATTTATACACTCTCAACCTGTCCTTTTTGCACTAAGGCAAAGGAACTTTTGAGAGATAACTATCTTGATTATACGGAACATGAAATATCTGATAACGAAATGGCTATGCGAAAAAAACTCGGAGAGTTGTTTCACATATCAGGAAACGTTACAGTTCCGCAAATCGTGATAAACAACAAACACATCGGCGGATATTCAGACCTGAAAGAACTTTTTAAATCAGGAAAAATATCGCAATATCTCAGTTCTTAAACTTCATACATTGCAGGGTAATAAAATTCATTTCTTCCTGAGAAATATCAAGGAATGTAACAGCAGTGAGAAATTTAAATGCATTATCTATTCGTACAGGATTGATATAAACAATTTCTCCTCTTGTGTTGATTTGCCGGCCTTCGAGAAAAAGGATAACATCAAGTGAGGAGTATGTTTTTATCTGTTTGCTTGCAACAAAACACAGTCCTTTGGCGCACAAATTTTTTGTCGTGGCTTCAATCCTGTCCACTTCCTCATTATCAAACTTTACTGACAGTATAAAATCAGTTTCAATATTTGCTCTGAGAAATTCACGCCTCTGGGAATAGCGGATGTTAACGGGGAAAGATAGCCTGTAGAAATACTGCCCACCCAGTTCACTCACAGATACAATCCTGCTCACTGCATTATAAACACCATCTTCTGCATATATATTTATATCAACATTCTGCTCAGGCAGCTCAATATTTTCATCTGCAACAACTGTTAAAATGTCGTCTTCAACATAATAGATAGTACAGTAGTAACTTTTTTCATCTATTATGATTTCTAATTTATTAGACGGTTTTAAAAAATTATAGTTTTTCAAGGTTTACCTCTTATGTATTTGGATTATACCATATAATGCAGAATGCATAAATAAAAAAGGAAAAGCTACGCAATGAACGGTCTGCGTAGCATAGATAGATAGAATCTCATAATTTAAGGTCAAATGTTTATTTAGTTTTACCAGGAAACAATAATACCGCCCGAGGCACCATTGCCGCCCTCGCCATAGGTCGTATTTTGTTTTATGTATTCCTGATTTGTTTCTTTGTTTTGTTCAACTTGTTCTTTTGACAGATTGATTGCAGCCCCGCCGCCGCCGCCGCCGGAACCGAGTCCAACGCCTTCAGCACCGTTGCCGGCTTTTTTACCATAACCGCCGCGTCCGCCTGCGCCACCGACAGAGTCACCGATATAAGTAGTGGTCGCACTTTCACCCTGACCTCCTTCACCGGCATTATCGCCGACAGCAGGAGATGTTGTAGCAGAACAGCCGGTACCGCCCTTTGCTGTGACTTGGTTAAAGATAGTGACCTGACCGTCCTGTCCGGAAAGTCCGCCTTTGCCAACCTGGAAATTGTTAGCATATTCTTTCTGGCGAGCCATGAGAATAGAGTTTACGGATCCTGCTCCGCCGCCGCAACCGCCTCTGAGGTCAACTGTAGTTTCTACGGCTTTTACATATGAAGTGGAACCTCCTGACAAAATTTCAGAACCGTTGGGATATTTTTTAACCAGCATTTTATAATCACCTACATCTCTGGTATAGATAGGTGTAAAACGCTGACAGTGAACATACTCGCAATTACTGTCAGAGTAGTTGCTTACATACATACCGCCTGCAGAACCTTCAATTTCTACAAGATCATCTATTCTGTCTTTTAAATATTCTTTTTCTTTTAAATAAACTCTGTCCCCGTTTGCACCGGGTTTAGAGACCATTTCTTTAAATATAAACCAGTCGAGAATTTCAACCTGACCGCCTGGTTTGTAAATTTTTGCACCACCGTCAACTCGACCGCCCGGGCAAGTTTTTAGAGTATTCTCTATTTCAGTATCAGGTTTTGTTTCCAACCAGAGTTTGTCACCAGCCCTGTACTGTTTTTTATATCTAACACTGGCAATTGTGTTATTTGGTGGAGCACCGGGGAATTCGCAATCTGCAAAGTATGTTTTATGACCTGCAGAATCCTGGGTATAAGCTCTAAAGAAATTATCCATGAGCTCGCCTTCCTGGCCTTTATTGCCTACGACATTAACTTCATATTCTGCAGTAGTCGGAATTTCAAGGGCGTTGCTAGGAATACCCATTTCATATTCTTTGTCAGCTTCTGTTGAAATAGGAATATTAAATGTATCCTCAGGTTTTATAAATTCAAGATAAGGTAGACCTTCATCAAAGTTTCCGCCAGCACCACCGCCTATAACCTGAATCAGCATATAAGGAACATTAGTAGGAAGCACAGGAAATGTACAACCCTTTTTCCACTTATCAGGATTTGAAGGAAGTGATGAATTCTGATCAGCTGCAGTTGCTGAACGAAGCTCGTTATTTATATACTTACAAGCCCACTTTCCATGCGGACCTCTTGTCGGTAAGACAAGATGCTTTTTCGTAATAACAGGCATTGTCGCAGCAAGGATGAGAGCTGCAATCAAGAGCGCTATCATTGCCTCTGCAAGTGAAAAAGCATTTTCCAGTTTAGATTTTTTATGTATTATCTTTTTCATATTTACCATATTCACTTTGTCCTTGTATGTTTTTTACTTACCAGCTGATTACAATCAGTCCGTTAGTGCCGTTTCCGCCGGTTCCCTGATACCATTTTCGAGAACCGTTTTGTATGGGCTGGCTGTTCTGTTCCTCAGTCATCGAACTATTGTATGTAGGCGTTGTTGTATAGAATATAGCCCCACCGCCGCCACCGGCACCAAATCCTGTACCGTTTCCGCCGTCAACTTTTGAGGAACTTGCACCTGACTGCCCAGTACCAAGAGCACCTTTACCACCAGTAGATACAAGTTTTTCAATACCGGTCGCAGCATCTCCGTCAGAACCGCTGGTCTGGCTTACAGACTTGCAGTTACCGCCTGTGGTTCCGCCGGCTGCCGGGAATGAACCAAAAGACGTAGAAGTCGCAGGTCTGTCAGGCGTACCTCCAATACCTATCTTGATATCAGGTATAGTATCCCTTAAAACCGGATACAAAGTAGCAGCCGTCTGCCCTGCTTCACCGCCGCAGCCGCCGCTTGGTGTAAATTCACGGTTTGACGGGTTTTTAGTGCTAGAATAACGAATAATAGCAACACCATCCTGTGACGGATATGTACGATAAGCAGAATTTGCGCTCGGATCCATTTTCAATACATCAGAAAGACCGGACAATGTTCCCAATGTACCATTTGCACCCTGAGTTACGGTATATCTGTTTGTACAATTAGGCGGTGTGGAAGAACTGCATACGGTCACACCTGCTTTACTTCCGTTAATAGAAAGGAATTCAGCACCATTAAGAAGAAGCGCGGTTTTTCCTCCGTCTTTACCTTTGTAATACTCATCTTTTCCTGGTCTGTGTTTGTTATCAGCGCAGAAGAAATTCGTTCCGGTATTCGGAGTTTTTTCTTCTTTATATAACTGAATGATATCACCGCGTTTCAACTGAATTTCACCCTGTACGCGGTATGGATACCCGGGTTGAGCAGCAGCAACATTACATCCGCCGTTAGCCACATCCCATTCCGACCTCCAGCTGGATTCGCCGTACTGACCGTATAAATAAACGGTATACCAACCATCGTATTCTACATAATATTTTGCGCCATGAATAGCCAAATCGCCATCCTGGACTTTAGATTCTTTATCCCATATAACGGAGGCATCTTTACCAGCACCGCCCCCGCCTATCATAGTAACATTCAGGAGGTTAACATATTTGGGAACTTTAAAGTTTTTCTGGCAGCTGCCAAGTTTCCATCCGGCACCGCCCGGAGCCGGTATCTCAGCATTTTTACTGGTTGAACTAAAATAGTATTCCTGATTGTTAAATACAGTGCAGGCATATAGACCATGCGGGGTCTGAGGGTCTGCTTTTTTCAGCTTTTTAGGAAGTATTATACCTGAACCCAATGCCAAAATAGCCACGAAAAGAAGAATCATAATCATTTCCGCAAGGCTGAACGCGTCTTTTGGAGTAAGACACCGGGTTTTGTTTCGTGCAGTATCTTTGATATGAGCCAGAAAATCAAAAAGCAGGCAGCCCTGAACAGAGTTCAGGGATGCTTGTCTTTTCGTTGTTTTATTACTTTTTTCCATTGTTTTCCTCTATGTTTTGAGTGCTTACCAGCTTACGATAATCATACCGTTGTCGCCCTTTCCGGCAGGAAGAACTTCCCATCTGCCTTTAGGTTCAAGGTCATCTTCTCTGGAGGGAGCATTTGCATAATCTCTTTCAGGTAACCCGAATGGTCCGTCATGGTCATAAATTTTGACATCGCCGGCTTGTCCGCCGTTGCTTACACCTGAAATACCCAGAGAGTTATAACGCTGTCCGTTGTTTGCTACTTTTGCTTTATTTATATCAGTAGTCCCTGAGTCGCAGCCTTTGAAAGCACCTTTACCGCCTTCTGCTGTTACCCAGCTGAAGTAGGTATCACCGCCGTCTTCATTATCTCCACCGCCTCTACCGACCTGGAATTTCATATTCTTTGCACCGGCAGTCGGGAGCATAGAAGCATTGATTTTTCCTGCTTCACCGTGGCAACCTACGTAATAAACAAATCGGTCAAGGTCAACATAAAGACCTTCTTCTCGGGTTGGATCAGCTGACGGCTGATTCAAACCTGAAGCAAATATTTCATTGTAACCATTTTTGCCGTTAGTTGCACAATGTGTAGAAGACCCTCTTGAATTAGGGAATCTTGAAGTATCTGCCTGACAATTTGTACAGCATGTGGTACCGGTTGTGCCAAGAAGGCTTGCAGTACCGCCCCATGTTGTTGCCAGTTTTGTTTTATGCTGATAAATATCCACAGAGCCGTTGCCGGTACTGGAAGTAGATGAAATCAAATTATAGTCATATGATTCCGCATCACGTGCCGGGTCAACAGCATAACCGTTAACGGTACCGGGGTTATATTCCTTAAAGGTGCCTCTTGCATCTTTTGAAATATAATCGCCTCTGTTCATATGAACTTTACCGGAAATGGACTGCGAACCGGTAGTCGCCGTTGCAACAGGCAGCGGGCCTCTATGATTTCTTGTACAAGTACAAGCACCATATTTGTCTGCTATTTTGTCACGGCAGCAGTTATCATATTGTCTGCAGCAGCTGTCGCACTCTGTTCTGGTTGAATCTACAGTAGTGTATTCCTTGCAGTCACCGCAGCCGCCGCCTGTAACTATACCGTTTTTATATTTTGATCTAAACAATTTGTCTAACAAATTGTCGGAAAGTATTTCGGTGTTTGAAGGTGTGCAGCGTTCCATACCACCGCCGGAACCGCCGCCGCCTCCGCCGCCGCCTCCGCCGCCGCCTCCGCCGCCGCCGCCGCCACCGCCGCCTCCGCCGCCGCCATAATTGCAGCTGCTATAATCATAGCCGCCTGTGCAGGATTCATAAGAATAAGGAACATCTTTACAGTTACATGAATACCATCCGCCTGTACAACATCTGTAACACGGACCCCAGCAGGTGTCTATGATACCGCAGCAGTTAGCGTTACCGCATCCGCCGGCATCCCAGTAATCTTCATAGAATTCACCGATATTGCCTCTGCTCTGGCTGGTATTGTATATGCTGTTGCCGGCTTTACGCGTCATTGCAGTACCACCGTCAGCGCCTTTTATATAAATACTGTAATCTCTTTCAACCGGAACGGATTCGCCCCAGTTTATATGTTCTACATAGTATTCCCATGGCATTACATAAGCAGGTGAGCCGCCGCCGCCTGCACCGTAGACCTCAACATAAAGGTATTTTACGTTCTTACCTGTACCCGGGAATGTACAACCTTTAGCCCATTCGCTGTCAGGAGGCAAGTCATCATCGATATCCTTTGCCCTTGCTGAATGCAAAGTACCGTTGATATACTTACAAGCCCACTTCCCGTGCTGGGAGTTGTTGTCAATAGTCCTGTGTTTTTTAGTAAAAACAGGAATTGATGCAGCAACAAGCAAGGCAACAACCAACATTGTCACCAATGCCTCTGCCATTGAGAATGCTCTTTTTTTCATCATTTTCTTTTTCATATCCTATCTTATCTTTTCTTCTATCGATTGCTAATTTGACCAGTTATTATATATAATAATTTATATCTAAAAACTATATATATATAATACCCAATTGTGATTATATTATCACACTTTTATCTTTTTGGGTATGATTTATTAGGAGTATTTCACTCCACACCTTATATATCAGGTTAATAAGTCTTCATATATGGGGTATTTTATAGTCAGAGATTAAATGATATGTCGTATGATGATAAAAAGTTTATTGGTGAGAAAATAAGAAAAGCGAGGCTTAATGCCGGACTCACGCAGTATGAGCTTGCTGAAAAAATAGGTCTGACTGAAAAACATATGAGCAATATTGAACGAGGGCTGAATTTTCTGGCGCTTAATAATTTCTTCAGGCTTATTGAAGAGCTGGGACTCTCTCTCGAATATTTTGGTGTAAACACGAAACCGGAAGAAAATCTGGAAAAAATTGAACTGATTGACCTGATTGAAGACTCATCAAGGAAAGAAATAAAAGCCTACAAGCTTCTTATAAATGCATTTCATGTTGTTGTTAACGATGTCATAAAAAAATGAGTGATTTTTTTATAATAATTTCATATAATAAATTATTATTTAATATAGGACAAAACAATGACAAGACAGCCGTTTTTTTATGACATAACCCTGCGAGACGGGAATCAATCCCTAAAAAAGCCCTGGAACCTTCAAGAAAAAGAGTTTATTTTTAAAAAACTCGTGAATTTTGGTGTTCAGGCGGTAGAAGCAGGCTTTCCTGCAGCTTCTGATATGGATTTTGAAGCATGCCGGAGATTGGCGGAAATTGCTCCCAATGACCTTGTTATAAGCGGTCTGGCCAGATGTGTTGAAAGTGATATAAAAACAGCTGTCAATGCAATAAATATATGCAAAAAACCGAGGCTCCACACATTCATTGCAATGAGTCCGTTTAATATGAAATATGTTCTCAACAAGTCACCTGAAGAAGTCAGAAAAACAGCAATCGACGCTGTTTATTATGCAAAATCTCTTATGGGCAGCTCGGGTGAGATTCAATTTTCAGTAGAACATTTCGGGGATTGTATGGAAAATCTCGGATTTGTGATTGATACACTGAAAGAAATTGTAAAAGCCGGTGCCGTTGTAATTAATCTGCCGAATACTGTTGAACGCACAAGGGTTAAAACCTTTGTAGATATGGTTGAACAGGTTTACAATGCACTACCGAAAGATATCATGATTGCGGTACACTGCCACAATGACCTCGGAATGGCCACAGCTGCTACTGTCGAAAGCTACTTTGCGGGTGCAACCCAGCTTGAATGCTGTTTAAACGGAATAGGTGAACGAGCAGGGAATACTAACATGTATGAAGTTGCCGTAGCACTTCATAACAGCGGAGTCGATGTACCATTAAAACTCTCTGATATATACGAACTTGCTTTAACCATATCAGATATGGCAAAAATCCGTATTCCGGATCTTGCACCTCTTGTCGGGGCAGAAGCGCTTGCACACAGAAGCGGCATACATCAGGATGGCGCAATCAAAACAAAAGATATGGAAAAAGGCGCATACCGCCCGATTCATCCGACACTCATCGGAAGAAAAGACGATGAAAAACTCGGATTCACCAGTCAGTCAGGAAAGACCGCGATATTTGAAATCATCAAAGATGCAGGTTATCCTATTACAATTCAGGAGGCAGTACGTATTTCACCTATTGTTAAAGAAGCAGCGGAAAAAGTCGGAGAGCTGCCAACCAGAAATATTATCGATATTTATTTCAGTGAAATTTTCAATATAAAAGGAGATTTCAGGCTGATTAGTTTTGACAAACGCGCAGAAGGAGTGTTTAACCTAAAATTCAGCCACAAAGACAAGAATTATGACATTGACGGACACGGAAACGGCCCTGTAGATGCTTGTCTTGACGCATTGAAGCAGGCAGGATTCGAGCAAAAACTTTTGGACTACGAACAGTTTGCCCTGGATGGAGAACTTTTGGGTTCAGGGGCTGTTGCGATGACAGTTATGCATTTTGAGGATAAAAACGGCAAAACAATAATTTCCAGAGGTAAAGATGAAAGTACTGCAAAAGCAAACGTAAAAGCAATATTCAACGGATTAAACCTGGTGTCAAAAAGCTAGAAAAAACTTTTGAGCTCTTCTTCTTTTTCCCTGGAGTCTGTCTCAAAATAAATACGCAAAAGCGGTTCTGTTCCGCTCGGACGAATCAGAACCCAGGTTCTGCCATCATCAAGATAATACTTTACCCCGTCTTTCTGGTCTTTTGATTTTACTTTGAAGCCGGCTATATTTTTCAGACAGGAGTATTTATCAAGAAGAAGCTGAAGCTGAGATTTGGTTTCCAGTTTTATATCCACCCTGTTGTTAATAAACTCGCAGCCTGCTTCTCGTTTCAGTTCCTCTTGCAGCTCCCAGAGCGGTTTTTGTTCATAGGCAAGCATTTCAAGCACAAGCAAATCAGCAAGTATACCGTCTTTTTCCGGTATATGTCCCTTTATACTCAGACCACCGGATTCTTCTCCGCCGATGATTACGTCATTATCCCGCATGGCCTGACCGACCCATTTGAACCCAACAGGAGTCTCAATCACTTCAACATCATATTTTTCAGCTATAATATCAAGCATTCTGCTGGCACCAACAGTTTTTACAAGCTTTCCGCCATAATGTTTATTTTTTTTCAAATGTTTTAAAAGAAGAGCTATAATTTCATTCGGAGTTACAAATTCAGCCTTTTCATTAATTACCCCAAACCTGTCTCCGTCTCCGTCGTTGCTAAGTCCAATGGCGTTCGTACGTCTGGCAATAACATCAATCAGTTCGCACAAATACTGCGCTTTAGGTTCAGGCATACCGCCTCCGAAATTCGAATCATGCTCCATATGAAGAGTCTCATAATTTATTTCATGACGTTTCAGAAGCTCGTCGAAATATCCTATACTTGCACTATACAATCCGTCATACACTATCTGAATACCAGAATCTTTAATTTTTTCAAATTCAATTATTTTTTCAATATGTCTGAAATAATCTTCCTTAAAGGATTTAAGCTCTACCGGATAAATTATTTTAGGCGAAAAATCAATATTTTCATTTATATTGGAAACGATTTTGTTAGTTATCTCAGAGGTTGCAGGGCCAGCATAGTCCGGTATGAATTTTATACCGAGATATTCAGGAGGGTTGTGCGAAGCAGTAAACATAATGGCATCAGCATTTAGATGTTTAGCACTGTATGCAAGAACAGGCGTCGGGATAACAGAGTCAGAAAGCCAGGTTTTAAATCCGGCTTTTGATAATATATCAGCAGCAAACTCCGCAAATTCTTTTGCTTTATTACGCGGGTCATAACCAATAATGAACTGTTTCTTTATTCCGTCTTTTTCCAATACGTATTTTGCAATCGCATTTATAACTGTTTTGACATTCTTTTCGTTAAATTCCTTACCGACTATTGCTCTCCAGCCGTCTGTGCCGAATTTTATACTCTCGCTTTCTCCTGCCCCTGTATTTGCCATTTTCTTTGCCTTTTTGTAATATTAATGAATAAAATCATTTTACCAGATAATGAGAATATACACAAATGACAGAAGCTTTGAAAAAAATAATATATTTAGGTCCAAATGGCTCTTACTGCGAAACCGCAAAAAATAAGTTCTGCAAAAAATTGGGACTTGACTCAATCGAACAGGAATATTTTCCAACAGTAAAGAAAATAATAGAATCTGCAGAACAAAACCCTGATATAGCAGGAGTAATACCTATTGAAAATTCAATTGAAGGTGTGGTAAGAGAAACTATGGACAATCTGCTGACCGTCGATGACAAAACCCTTCAAATTACTGCAGAAACAGTTATTCCGATTAATCATTGTCTTATTTCAAAAAATCATGACATAAAGAAAATAAAAAAAATTATCTCCCATCCACAGGCGCTGGCACAGTGTCAGAACTACATTCAAAAAACTTTCACTCAGGATATAGAACAAATTGAAAAATCTTCGACAAGCAAAGCCGCAGAAGAATTAATGAATTTAGGGGAGGATTATGCAGCCATTGCAAATGCTGCAAATGCAGGAATTTACGGACTAAATATTCTCGCAGAAAATATAAATGATGAACCGGATAACAAAACCAGATTCGTTTTTATTTCAAGAAATAAAACAATAGCGACGGGTTTTGATAAAACAAGCATTGCTTTTGCAACAAAAAATACGGCAGGAGCTCTCGTTAAAGTTTTAAACGTGTTTGATTCAATGAGCATAAATCTTCTTTACATTGACTCGAGACCCTCTAAGAAAAACCTCGGCGAATATATATTCTTTCTGGATTTTGAAGGACATATTTCAGATGAAAAAACAAAAAGAGTTCTGGACTTAATAAAATTAAATACAAGCTGCATTAAAATTCTCGGTTCCTACGAAAGAAAAGTCTTATAAAAAAAGCAAAAAATTTATTTACAGGTCTTGTATAAATGTATGCAAGTAAAAAATTTAGCTGAAAAATTTATTATAAAATATAAACAACCTGTTAAAATGCAATGGCAGGACGGCTTTGCAAAAACACTAAAGTCTTTTGATTTGTTTGATGAAAAACTCGGTGATTTACACATTGATATAAAAAGCAAGTTAGATAATAGCAGTCTGAATGAAAAAATTTTTCTTAATATCAGAAATTCAAAAGAGACCGAACCGCTTGTACAGGAAATAATTGAAATCTTTAAAAACAAAAATATTATAGGTCATCAAATAGAAGTTCTCGAAAAATATAGACATAAAAATCTTAGACTCGGAGAACTGATGAGACTTTTAAGTATTTCTCTTATGAACGAAAACCGCTCTAATACATTCAGACTTTATTCAAAAAATACAGCAATAGGTTTCCACACAAAATATAAATTTCATACAGATATTTCTGATTTAAATATAATTGATGCATTTTTAAAGAAAATAGCTTCTGAAAAAACAAAAGATTTTAAAAGTATAGCCCAAAAAGCTCAAGAATTTGAAGACGAAAACTGGACCGGAATTGCTGACAGTTCCGAATGGTTAGACAGTGTGAACAATCTCATAACCGGATATTTAAAAAAAATCACAGAGCTAAAACGTTCATTAGAAACCGGAAGTATTCCATTTTTTGTGGATATGGAATTGAATAGAAAGGAACTTTTGGAAAACAGAAGTTTTTATAATTCACTTTTTGAAAAACACGGTATTGATTACAAAATCTAAAAAAACCCCGTAAAAACGGGGCTTTAATTTATTTTTCTATTTTTCTCATTGTAGGAAAAGCAATAACATCTCTGATTGACGGTGAATCTGTTAAAAGCATTACCACACGGTCAATTCCGATACCCAAACCGCCAGCAGGAGGCATACCATGTTCAAGCGCACAGATAAAGTCTTCATCTATTTCCATTGCCTCTTCATCACCATTTACCTTTGCAAGAGCCTGAGCTTCAAATCTTGCTCTCTGGTCAATAGGATCAGTCAATTCTGAAAATGCATTTGCAATTTCCCATCCGTTCACTCTTGTCTCAAATCTTTCAGTCAATCTGTCATTGTCTCTATGAACTTTAGCAAGAGGAGATATGTCTCTGGGGTAGTCAATAATATGCACCGGCTGGATAAGGTGAGGTTCTACTTTTTCTTCAAAAATTAAATCAAGAACCTGTCCCCAGTTATCACAGTCATCTGCATGAATACCTATTTCATGTGCTTTTGACTTTGCATCTTCAACTGTATAAACTTCTCCAAAGTCTATTCCCGTATATTCCTGAATTGCACCTATCATTGTCTTTCTGTCCCAGGGCGGAGTCAGGTCAATTTCTTTTCCCTGATAGGTTATTTTCATTGTACCCAAAACTTCCTGTGCAATAGTGCTTATCAGATTTTCTGTCAGAGCCATCATTTCATTGTAGTCAACATATGCCTGATACAGCTCCATCATTGTGAATTCAGGATTGTGTCTTGTGTCAATTCCTTCATTTCTAAAACTTCTGTTGATTTCAAAAATCTTTTCAGACAAACCGCCGACCATCAGTCTTTTCAAATAAAGCTCCGGAGCAATTCTCATATACATATCCATATCAAGAGCATTGTGATGAGTAATGAATGGTCTTGCATTCGCTCCGCCTGCCTGAGGGTGAAGCATAGGCGTTTCAACTTCTAAAAAGCCCTGTGCAGTCAAGTATTCTCTGATTTTCTGAATAATTTTGCTTCTCTTTTTAAATGTTTCTCTTACATCTTCATTAACAATAAGGTCAACATATCTTTGACGGTATTTGTTTTCAACATCAGAGAAAGAGTTAAAGTTTTCGAGCTGTTCTCTGACTTCCTTGCTGATTTGTTTATTCGGAAGAGGCAGAAGAGATTTTGACAAAAGTTTTAAAGATGTTGCTTTGATTGAAAGCTCACCTCTCGGAGTTCTTCTGATTGTACCGGTAAAACCGACAATATCCCCGATATCAAGTAGTTTCAACAGCTTCATCTGCTCTTCCGCGAGATTTTCCTTGTGGCAAAAAATTTGTATTTTGCCTGAATCGTCCATAAGATCAATGAACATGCCTGAATTTCTCATTGCCATAACGCGGCCTGCAACAGAATAAACATCCTGTGTTTCTTCTCCGGCTGCAAGATTTTCGTATTTATCCTGCAAAAATTTAGCCGATGCATTTTTGTCAAAAGAATAAGGATAAGGGTTTATTCCTTTATCGGCAAGTTCAGTAAGTTTTTGTATTCTTGTGTTTCTTATTGCATTTTGTGTATGATTTTGATCCTGCATACTCTTTCCTCGTATTGTTCTTTTCTTTTTAAAACTATTTTATCAAAAATATGAAAAATTTACATTGCATGTCGAATAAGCTATAATTAATACGATGAAAGGGCAGATTTTTAAAATACATTCGGATTTTTACTATGTAAATACGCATGAAGGCGTATTTGAATGCAAAGTAAGAGAAATCCTAAAAAAGCAGCGCGAACAGATATTCGTCGGAGATTTTGCAGAGCTGGAGCAGGGAAATAGTGAATCCAAACAGGCTTTTATCTCAAAAATTCATCCGCGGAAAAATTTTATTCTAAAACCCAAAGTTGCAAATATAGACAGAGTCATAATTGTATCCGCAATCAAGGAGCCTGATTTAAACTTTGAACAGCTTAACAGGTATTTGTGTTTTTGTGAATACTACAAAATCAAACCTATCCTGTGTTTTAACAAAAATGATTTATGCCAAAATTCCGATACAGTAAAAAAAATACGAAATATTTACGAAACATTAGACTATGAAACCGTTTTTACATCTGCACTGAACAAAAACGGAATAAATGAGCTGGAAAACATTCTTGCCGGAAACACCACTGTTTTATGCGGCGCATCCGGCGTCGGAAAATCATCTATTGCAAATGCACTGAACTCAAATCTAAACCTAAAAACAAAGCCAATAAGTGAAAAAACCGGACGCGGCACTCACACGACCAGACACTGTGAAATAATCGAACTTGAATTTGAGGACAAAAAAACAGCACGAATTGTTGACACGCCCGGATTCAGTCATTTGAAATTTGACTTTTTAATGCCGGCAGAAATCGGTACATTGTTTCCGGAGATACATGAATTGGAAGGCAGCTGTAAATTTAAAGACTGCTTACATATATCAGAAACAGGATGTAACATAATTGAACACAAAGAAAATATTGAAGAGAGCAGGTACAACAGCTATCTGAAATTTGTGGAAGAAGCAAAAGAGTATAAAAATAAAGTTACATACTCAGGCACAAAAACAGAAAGCAGTTCTAAAATTTTGCACAATAAGACATATACAAAAATAAGCAGTAAAAAAAGAGCTGCATCAAGAAGAAAAGAAAATCAGGATACACATAAAGGAAAATACGATGAATGACAATATAAAAACCAAAATAAACGAATACAAAGAAGCTGTAAATAAAAAACTGGATGAATACTTAAAAATCCAATACCCTGAAGAAATATGGGAATCAATGAGATATTCAGTTCTCTCCGGAGGAAAAAGAATCCGTCCTGTTATGGCATTGGAAACCTGTAATGTATTGTCAGGAAACTATGAAAAAGCGCTGCCTGCAGCTTGCGCTATTGAAATGCTTCATTGTCAGAGCCTTATCCACGATGATTTGCCATGTATGGATAATGATGACTACAGACGCGGAAAACTCACAAATCACAAGGTCTTTGGCGAGTCTACAGCAGTACTTGCCGGGGATGCGCTTCTGTCTTTTGCGCCCCAAATGATAATTCAGCATACAAAATGCGAGGATTCAATAAAATTAAAAATTCTCGAAGAATTTCTAATCAGCGCAGGCGCTGAAAAACTTATAGCCGGTCAGGTAGTGGACATTGCATCAGAAGGAAAACAAATAAATAAAGAAACTCTTGATTTTATCCACGCCAACAAAACAGGAGCATTGTTTAAACTTTCTATCAGAACAGGTGCTATTCTGGGTGGAGCTGGTGAAAAAACGCTATCTGCATTAACAGAATTTTCTGAAAAACTCGGACTTGCTTTTCAGATTTCAGATGACATTCTGGATGAAACAGCGACCCTTGACACATTAGGGAAAACACCCCATAAAGATAAAGCAGCCGGAAAAGTCACATATTTGAGTTTTTACGGAATGGATGAAGCAAAAAAACGCCTGGCATTTCTTTGTGAAAATGCTTGTGATATACTTAAATCGAATAATATAGATTCGGAAGTATTACGACAGATTGCAATGAGCATCAATGAAAGGGTGAGGTAATGTACGAGATCAATACGGGGTCAGAGGTTTTAATAAATGGTATAATTGCAGCTTGCATTGCTCAGGCATTAAAAGTAATGTTTTTTTTCATAAAAAATAAAAAAATAAACTTTAAAATCTTTACAACAACAGGCGGCATGCCAAGCTCCCACAGTGCAGGCGTTATTGGAATCGCAACCTCTGTCGGATTGATAGACGGATTTAACTCTGTTACATTTGCAATAGCTTTCGGCTATTCCCTTGTTGTAATGTATGATGCGGCAGGTGTCAGACGTTCAGCCGGAAAAATTGCCGCATCATTAAACAGAGTTATGGAAGATTTTTACGCACACCGTCCTTCTGCTGCAGGAGAAAAGTTAAAAGAACTACTCGGACACACACCTTTTGAAGTTTTCGTAGGTGCAATTCTCGGAGCAGTTATAGCCTTCCTGCTTCACTTTTACGTTCTATCATAAAATGATATTATATTGGTATGGTGAATTTGACAAAATTTGAATTTATAAACAACTTTGCTGAGGCAGCAATAGTCCTTGATTCAACCGGCAAAGTAGTATTTAAAAACTTCAGGTTTATTAAAATATTTGGAAATATAAAAAATCTTGAACGATTTGCCAATTATTTCAATTTTGACATCTGTCTGCTTGATACTGATAATATCCAGAAAGCAAATCCCATAAGCTTTGCTGTTTCCTCAAAAGAAATTTTTTATACATTAGCAGTTTATCAAAAATCAAAAGAACTTTTTCAATATTTTGAGATTTCTTCATTTTTTTATGACGGGTATAAAATAATCCTGTTTAACGATGTTACTGCACTAAATAACTATGATGATCTTTCTATACGCTTTGAAAATTTAAAAAAGGACTATAAAAAAATCCAGGAAGAAAATAAAGACTTTTTAAATTTCCAACAAAAAGCCCAGAATCAGGCAATAAAAATGGCGCTTATGCACAGAGTGTCGAATGTCATAAGAGAGTCTATAAATATTTCAAAAATCATAGGTTCAGCACTGAAAGAATTATACAATTTGTTTGCTGCAGTAAAAGTCTACTACGCAAGAACAGAAGACAAAAATTACGTAATTGAACATGTTTACCCGCAAAAATACAAGACAAACCTCGGCTGCCTCGTTCAACTGGAAAAAGAAGCAACAAAAGAAATTCTTTCAAAAAATATCAGAATAAACCCATGTATAAAAGAATATTTAAACAGTGAATATACTTATCCTGCACCTGTTACAAGAATTATAGTACCTGTATACAGAATGAACGAATCTCTTGGTATACTTATGATTTATACAGCACAAAAAAATGCGGCAGATTTGCAGAATGATGTTCTGCAATCAATAGCTACACAGCTGGCAACAGCTATCGTGCAGGCATCATTATTTGAACAAATCACTGCAAAAAATAACGAACTACAAAATACGCTAACTGAACTAAAAGAAACCCAAATACAGCTCATAAACTCGGAAAAAATGGCTTCACTTGGTCAGCTTATTGCCGGTGTAGCGCATGAAATCAACACCCCCCTTGGTTCCATAAATTCTAACAATGATATTTTAAACAAGCTTATTAAACGTCTCGACTGCAACGAAACAGTTCAGGCAATGTTGAAAATCAATGAAATAGATAAAGAAGCAATTAAAAGAATCAGCCATATTGTACAGAGTCTGAAAAAATTCGTACGCCTGGATGAATCCGAACTACAACTGGCAGATATAAATAAAGAAATTGATTTGACTCTTGAGATAATTAAGCATGAAACAAAAAACAAAATCAAAATTACTAAAAATTATTCGAATCTCCCGCAAATAAAATGCTATCCGAATATACTAAATCAGGTTTTTATGAACCTGCTTGTAAATGCCTGCCAGAGCATAGAAACAGAAGGAGAAATAGTTATTACTACAGACTTTTCTGATGGCATATTGACAGTAAAAATAAAAGACAATGGCTCCGGCATAGATGAATCAATAAAAGACAAAATCTTTACTGCAGGTACAACAACAAAAAAAGTCGGAATCGGCACAGGTCTGGGGCTTGCAATTTCTCAAAAAATTATTCAAAAACATAACGGAACAATATCTTTCACTTCAAAGAAAAACAAAGGAACAGAATTTATTATAAAAATCCCTCAAATGCAGTAACAAAAAATATGATATATTATTATTATGGCGAAGATTAGAACACTTGCATTCAGCGATTTACAAAAAGTCAAAAAAATGATTTCAATGCTTCCTACAGCAGAAAGCGAAAACTTCTATTTTGGACTGGGTGAAGCATATATTCCGTTTCCGTTAAATTTTCTGCACAACCTTCTGCCTCTTAAGTTTAAATTTTGCAATGAATCATATGTAGCGACAGAAAAAGGTGAACTAAACGGAATGATTTCTTTAAAGGCAATCCCAGGAAATCATTGCTGCTGGAGAATTAACAAACTTATTCTGAAAGAAAATGCATACGATACCGGCAGACAGCTTGTTGACTATGTAGTGTCAAGATACGGTGCCGCCGGAGCAAATACATTTGTAGTACGAGTCGATGAACATCACGAAGAGATTATTGAACTATTTTCAAAAGGCTGCGGCTTCAGGGTGTGTTCATCAGAACAGCTCTGGAAAATGAAAGAAATCAATCTCCAGCAGCCATTTTTCGACAAAGGATTCTTCCGCCCGTTCAAAAATTCAGATGCAATGCAGGTTGCTGCACTTTACAATGATTTGATTCTGCCTTATTTCAGATATTCTCTTGAAAAGAAAAAACAGGAATTTTATGATGTTATATTTTCAGGGTTGAGCAAAAACACTTATTTTAAATATGTGCTGGAAGACAATAGCAGAAATCCTATAAAAGGGTATTTTTCCATACAGACAGATGACAATGTGAACTTTATCCTGGATATAAACCTCATACAGCCATACATAGAGCATTATCCGGATATAATCAACTTTTGCATAGGACAAATACTGATACGAAAAAAGAATTTTAACCTGTATATTTTAAACAAAAAATATCAAAGCACATCGACAAAAACAGAAGAATATTTAAATTCAAACGGTTTTGAACGAATAAATCACAGAATCGTCATGGTAAAAGATTTCTATAAAAGGATTCAGGAACCGGAAAGAATTGCAAAACCTGCGATTGTATTCAATGACATTGGAAGAAAACCGGCATTTAAAATTTAGTATTAATTTAAAAAATATTATCTATTCATTACCGGTATTTTCATCAATAGGAACACTATCATCCTCATGACCGTCATCTTTTGCCTGCCTTTCCAAATCCATAATTTTGGCAAGCGTTTTGGCATCACCTTTCAGTTTAAAATACTCAGCAAATTTCGGAGTCGTTTTTAAATTAAATGAGCGTCCGTTTTTGTCTTTATGTCGGGAAATAAGTCCTTTTTTCAATAGTTCCTGAACATGCTCATAGGCATTGGAACCTCTGAGCTCTTTAAGATAAGACTGTCTGATTGGTTCTTTCAGTGCTATTACAGTCAGTGTTTTGAGAACTGACGGCTTGAGTTCCACAGGACACAGCTGTTCTACTATATCCATGAATTCTTCTTTCACCTGCAAAATATATCCGTTCTCATCATCAATCTCTAAAGCACCGTCTCTTGCCGAATAATCCATAATAAGTTCAAGAAGGGCATTTTCAACTTCTTCTTCGTCTGCTTTCAAAATTTCTGCAATATCTTTAACTTCGAGTGCCTGAGCTGTGATGAATAACACTGCTTCTATTCTTGTTTTTAATGACATACCTTTAATTCCTGCCTGAATTATACCAGAACACAGAGGCCTTCGCAATTAAAACACGAAAAAATCATTGATTAAGCGTATTGACAGATAACCTGTAGAAGGCTATTTTAAAATAGTATTATAATCAATTTCCCCAAAACAACTATGAAAAAGAGACTATTTTCGTTAACCCATATATTGACGACCGCTGTTATGTCTGTAATTATTCTATGTGTCTCCCAAGAAATTCTTGCAAACGGAATTACAGCGATAACAGACCCTTCTGACACAGCCTTTGGGGCAAACCTGAATTTATATACTACTAATGAGCAAAATGATATTGCAAAACTAAAAAAAGCTTATCTTATTATCAGCGATAATTTTCAAAATATATTAAAGCAGGAAAATAAAACAGACCTTGGCGAAACATCTTTTTTTGAGAATATGCCCTCGGATAGAAGCTTAGATGCAGAAACACAGGTATATCTGGATGACGCGTTTTCCGGTCTTAATATCAAAAAAACCTGCTATAACTACCTCAATGACTGCAAAAAGATTAAATACGGAGGTTTAAAGTACCCGTCGTGGATAAAAACCGGCTTCCCTGCCCACTACAGAATTTACACAAATGACGGAATGCTATATTATTTCGACCTGCATAAATACGGAATAACGCAGGAGGCTCCTATAGAAGACATTATTAAAGCAGGCGGTAAAATGACAAAAATCTATGGACTTGTACAAATTGATATTAACGGCAACGAAAAACCTAATGTATGGGGCAAAGACCTTTTCGGATATTATATTGCCCAGGACGGACATCTGTATCCTTATTACGGAAAAGACAGAGCAATCTACAATGCCGGTGAAAACTGGAAAGACAACGACCTCTACTGGAGAAATAAAAAACTGCTCTGCGGCGGTCAGAATATAAATAAATCCTTATTTGTGTCAGGAGAAGGCTGTAGTGCAAGATTAATGGAAAATAACTGGAAATATGATTATAAAATAAAAAACCTGCCGGAATTTATATATAGTTTAAAAGGACAAGCCGGGCGCTAAGCTTTAAACATGAGCCACATTAGTCATTATCTGCAAAACAAAAATAAGAAGTTAGCTATGCGTCATATAAATTAACGCATATTCAAATGTTTAAAAAAACTTAAAATTCCCGCATTTTCACGCAATTATAAAACAACTTTTGTTTTTATAGCCTCGAAGGTAAGTGTTTCATGTGAAAGTGAAAAATGAATGCTTGTTACTAACAACAAAATCATTAATGCTGTAAACTGGGCAGGGAAAAAGCTTAATTCTGTAGAACAAAGAATCGTTCTCGGTGCTACTGCCCTGGCAACACAGCCATTTTTTGACTATTACAACAAAAATGTAGATGAAGACACAAGAAAAGTTTCTGCAGCACGAACCATTGCAAAAATTATTGCAGGTACAGCTGTAGGAATAGCTGTACGTCTCTTATTTATAAAAGGTTTCAGAAAATTCTCAAACTATGACCTTAAAATTGTCAGCGGGAATATTGAACAAATTCTGCCAAAATCTAAGAAAGACATATTTGTGCCGATTTTTGCCAAAGTAAAAAAAGGCATGACTATAGATGAATTTAAAAATGACTATGAAAATTATATAAAAACCGGCGGAGTAATCGGAGCTTCTATTGCAATGATAGCAACAAATTTCCTTTTGGATGCACCGTTAACGAATATATTAACAAACAAAATTACGTCACATATGAAACTCTCGGATAACAATAAACAAAAGGAAAAGGAGGCTTGTAATGCAGAAGTCTAGTCTTTTCCAAAAATCTCTGACAAAAATATGGGACACATATTCTAAAGATGTGGGGAAATCCCTTATCCACTTAGGCGCAGTAGGCTGGATTTTCGGAGCTCTTGCGCAGATTGGGGCATTAGCCTTTAACAAAAAAATAGATAAAGAAGAAAAAAACTTCCTCTTTCCCCAAGAGATAGCTGACGGTATCATAAACGTAGGTTTATATTACACAATCTGTCAGGGCATAAAATCTTTTGCCGACAAATGCGTAGATAAAGGAAAATTTATTCCCGAATTCGTCCACTCAGCATATGAAAAACTCACAGCAAATAAAAATCTGTTTTCTCAAGCACAACAAACTCAAATCTTTGACAGTAAAAAAAATTTAACAAAAACGCTTAATGCTGTAACTGACTCAGCATTCGTAAAAAATCTGCCAATTAGTACACAGAACTTTATAACAAACGAAATAAAACCCGCAGCAGCAAAATTGTCCGGCTGGAAAAACGGAATAGGAACGCTCGCAACCTTTGGGGCATCTGTTTTGGCCTGCAATATCATAACACCATATGCAAGAAACATAATAGCAAGTAAAATACAGTCAATGACCGGTAAAAAAACATATTATGACTATAAAGCATATGGAAAAATTTGTTCATTTTCACAGTCAAAAACATTTAGCAAGTTCAAAATATAAAAAAAACCCGGACTCGGGCTTTTAAGATAAAAAACTTTTTTTTGCCCTGCATCCAGGAATGTGTGTGTATATGTGTGTTTATTAATATTTCGGCTAGCTGTGCAATTTAGCACTACGTGTGTGTTTATTAGATTTTATATAAAACATTATCTTCTGAATTATAAGTAAGATAGTTTTCTATAGCTTTGTCAAGAACTCTTGCTTTTTCTGTATTTTCTTTCGAAAACAGTTTATCAATAAATCTTGCAAAACCTGAGGCTTTGTGATTATTAGTTTTTACAGCCTGCACAAACTGGTCAGCTATAGCCTGCTGTGTAATATATGCAGAAGCCTGTGTCTGTTTGAAAGAAGGAACAGATGCATAGTGTTTGGTGCTGGCTTTATTTATATTAGAATAGTCTATAGTATTTATTCTATTAACTTTCATTTTTCTCGTCCTTATGTTGTGAACATGAATTAAGTGTTTTTAATACACTATTTATTACATTTTTATTATGAATCATATTGTATTTTTTGTCAACCCTTTTTAGTAAAATCTTTATATTTCCTTTAGATGCTCTAAAATTGAGGGTTTTAGAAAAAGTGCATTTTGTACACTTATTATTCTATAATCTTACGCTTAAATCCTTTTAAAATATATACCCAGTTGGCTAGAATTATTTGCACAAGAGGGGAATAGCAAAATTTGACTATATGTTATTTAATATAGTCAAATCTTTTTCATACTTCCAACTTATTCTTAATTCCAAACAATGCGGTCAGTTACCATGCCCTTTTTTTTATAATAATTAACTATTTTCAGTATTATCAGTATTTTCTTCCTGCTTGGTAATACCGGCCTCTTCGAGAGTTTTTATAAAATGCACTGCAGCAGCTTTTTGTATTTCAGGAGGAACAACCCTTAAAAGCTCGACCGTTTTTGAAATAATCGGGTCTTTATCATACCAGCGGTTCCCGTTTATTGGCTTAACCATTTCATAAAATTTGTCTATAGTTTCTTTAGAGACCTTTTCTTCTATTTTTTTCAAAAATACTTCTGCCTGTGCTTTGAGCTCGTCCTGATAATTTCTCAGTAAATCCAAAACTTCCATCAAAACCGGATCATGGTCATACCATCTTTTATATTGAGGCTTCATTATATTTACCTTCCTGCAATAATTTTTGTTCTATAGTTTCATCATTATATCTTATTATGTCAGCACCGATATTTCTGAATTTTTCTTCAAAATTTTCATACCCTCTGTCAATATGATGCAAAGATTCAATTTCGCTTACCCCGTCAGCCATAAGAGCTGCAATTATTAAAGAAGCTCCGGCTCTCAGGTCACTGGCTTTAAGATTTGCTCCGGTAAGTTTTTTTACACCACGTACAAGCGCATGGTTTCTTTCCTGGTGAATATCTGCCCCCATTCTTCTGAGTTCGGGAACTTGCATAAATCTGTTTTCGTAAAGGCTTTCAGTGATAATACTTACTCCGTCTGCTGTTGTCAGCATAGCCATAGCCAGTGACTGCAAATCCGTCGGAAATCCAGGATAAGGCTGTGTAACAATATTTACTGCGGAGAGACGCTGTTTGCAGCTGACTTCGATAACTGAAGGCTCTAACAGCTTTATATTTGCACCCATCTTAATAAGTTTTGAATTAAAAAATGTCAGATGGGATGGCATGACATTTTTGATAATACCTTTGCCTCTTGTTGTAATAAACGCGGCCATATAAGTTCCTGCTTCAATTCTGTCAGGTATAGTCGCATACTCTATAGGATGTAATTGTTCCTGTTTTACTCCGTTTATCACAATTTCAGATGTACCGGCTCCTGAGACATCTGCACCCATTGTATTCAAAAAGTTTGCTAAATCTACTATTTCCGGTTCCTGTGCTGCATTTTGTATACGTGTGGCGCCTTCTGCCATGACAGCCGCAAGCATCAGGTTTTCAGTAGCCCCGACAGAAGGAATATCAAGATATATATCTGCGCCGTGGAGTTTAGACGCTTTTGCATGAACATAGCCGTTTTCTATTTTTATTTTTGCACCTAAAGCTTCAAGCCCCTTTATATGGAAATCTACCCGCCTTTCGCCTATTGCGCAGCCGCCCGGTAATGCCACGATAGCTTCTTTGCACCTTGAAACAAGAGCCCCGAGGACAATAAAAGAAGCTCTCATTTTACTTACCAGTTCATATTTCGCGGTAATACTGGTAATATCAGATGCTTCTATAGCAACAGTTTTATTAACTTTATCGTATTTTGTTTTTACGCCGAGACCTTCTATCACTCTCAGCATAATCTGAACGTCCGTTAATTCAGGGACATTGTATATTTTACTTTCACCTTTTGCGAGGAGAGCAGCAGCCATAAGCTTAAGTACAGCGTTTTTTGCACCGCCGATAGAGACTTCGCCTTTTAACGACACGCCGCCGCGTATTTTAAGTTTTTCGGTCAATTGTCCTCCAAAAAGTTTCTATTCCTTCTATTATTATCATAATATAACTAATAGAAATTGTCGCAAATAATTTAAATAATGTAAATTATATTACAATTTTTCACTTGCCGCTGCCTGTTTTTCATAAAAAGTTTGTGACCCAATCTCTTTTAAGTATATATTTTTCAAATTCCAGTCATAAAGTGGAAGCTGTTCTTTGGTCGGAACTTCCTGTTGTTGAGACGACTGAGGGGTTCTTTTAGGTTCAGCAGCCGGTTTAATTTCAGACGGAGCCTTAAGCGGATATTCCAGCTCTATTTTTTCAACCGCAGGCTGCTTCTTTTCTGATTTATTTACTGCCGGTTTTACAGTTTTGCTACCAGTTTTTGCTGGAGTATGTTTTATAAAGTTCTGCTGAATAATTTTATCCTTTGGTTGTTTATAGATAACCGGCTGAACAATTTTCTGCTTCGAGGCCTGTGGTTGTATATTATTTATCTGTTGTATATTTAAATTTTCTGCATTATCAGCTGCAGGTTGTGACGGCAGACTGTTTTCACCAGTATTTTGTTTTTCAGGTTGTTTTTCAACCTTGTTTTTAACCCAATCTGAAAATTTATTGACTTTCTTTTTGACTTCTTCTTTATGGATAACAGGATAGTAAAGTCTTTTATCCTCATTAATATGCATTTTCTTAAGCTCAATTGTTTTTGGTTCTTCAGGCGGCTGAAGTTCCGGATTTACATTCTTGTCCACAATAGGTACAACATGCTCTGCTACGCGATTTGAATATTTTTTGATTTTTGAAAGCTGTGCATACCCCGGAGAGAACTGAACAGCGCCTATATCAAAATTTCTTGCGGAAATATCTTTTATGTACAAATCCTGCCAGAGAATCTCGCTCGTTTTGTTATCAATCAGTGTTAAGAGTGTTGTAAGTTTGTATGTCGGTCTGACAACATCCATGCCGGAGATATTGAGTTTATTCCACCAGGTATCTTTTAAGAAATTGCTTTGTATATCAAGCCCGCTTGTGACCATAAGAATATAATCAGCATTGAGTCCCTTGGTAAGACGTTTCAGATTAACAAAATCGATATTGTAGTTAGAGCGGTATTCCTGAAAAAAAGTATCTTTATATATAACAAGCTTGTTGTTGGTAATTTTAGACATGGTATCACCGAGCAGAGGCGCCTGGACACGCTTTGACCTGTTCAATGCATTAATAATATCAGTTGCAATAATATCTGCAGCCGAACCGCAAATCAAATATGTAGTTCCGTTTCGATGCCCTCTGTCGCTTATTACGGCAAC
This sequence comes from Candidatus Gastranaerophilales bacterium, assembly GCA_944322755.1. GTDB lineage: Bacteria > Cyanobacteriota > Vampirovibrionia > Gastranaerophilales > Gastranaerophilaceae > CALUPY01. Next base: position 151,931 of record CALUPY010000001.1, read on the forward strand.
AACTGGTGTTTTTTTCTTTTCATTTTTTGCAGATTCCGCAGTTATAGCATAGCATTGCACACAAAAAATCAGAAGAGTTAATCCTAAAATCCCCAGTCTTATTATACTTTTCATTATCTTCCCTTTAAATTTCGCAAATCCCCACACAATATTATTCACTATTTTTTAAATATTTGTATCCCTTACATAAGGGATTTTTCAAATAAAAAAAAATTTTATAATAATTAAACATTACACTAACTAATAGGGAATTTTAAGGTTTTATGCGAAGCAATCAAGAACTTTTAGATATGGCAAAAGCTGCCTGTGATAATGCATATGCACCATATTCAAACTTTTTTGTCGGAGCATGTGCACTGTATGACACCGGAAATATATACGTTGGCTGCAATGTAGAAAATGCAAGCTACGGACTTTCTCTCTGCGCAGAACGAAATGCAATGTCAAATGCAATTGTATCAGGAGAAAAAGGGAAATTAATAAAAATAGCTATTTACAGCAAAAATCAGAAAAACTGTATGCCTTGCGGCGCCTGCCGCCAATGGATGGCCGAATTTAAAAAAGATAAAGACATGGAAATAATTATGGAAAGCGAAGACAACAAATGCGCGGTCTTTACCATTGAACAACTGTTACCATATGGTTTTATGCTCTAATAAAAAATCCGGTTTGCTATTTCAAACCGGATTTTCAAGAAGTACTGGGATAGGATAGAAGATATTATGATACAGTTAATTTTTTAGCTGTTTCTTTTTCGGCTGCGATTTTCGGTGCTTCAATTTTTAAAACACCGTGTTCCAGCTTAGCTGTTGTTTTTTCAACATCAATTTCCTGAGGAAAGTAGACAGTACGCGAAAATTCACCGTATTTAAATTCAGATTTTCTGAATGTCTTTGTATCTTCATGATGTTCTTGTTCTTTTTTAGCGTTTATTGTAATGTGGCTTCCGTCAATATCTATATCCAAATCTTCTTTTTTAACGCCCGGAAGTTCGGCTTTTACGCAATATTCTTTATCCTTTTCATGAATTTCTACTGGCATTGCATATTTGTCCATTTCTTCTGTGAAAATGTATTCAGGAAACAGACTGTCAAAATTTCTGCTCAAGATCGAGCTGATTTCATCGTTGACTGATTTTATAAATCCATCCGGTGTTTTTTTAATTAAGAATTTCATAATCTTAACTCCTTTCTGATTTCTTTCCTTCAACACTTGTATTATTACTCTGTTTTTCAAAAATCTTTCAAAAGTTAACTAAGATTTAACAATTGTGATAGCATGTTTGCAGGGAGGAGAGTAATGAAGAAATACAGACATTTAAAAACAGGAAACACCTATGAAATGATACGTGACGATGTGATAAACTGCACAAATGCAAATGACCATCAAACAATGGTGCTTTATAAACGACCGGATTATCCCGAGTTGATATTCGTCAGGGAAAAAGAAGAATTTTACGAAAAATTTAAACCTATGGAATAAAAAGCAATGGTGCAATAAAATACACCATTTTTCAGCAAAATAATAAAATAGCCGTATCAAATGATACGGCTATTTTTTATACAACACTATTTTAATAGTTCATCTGCAAGCGGATATTCAACACGTCCGTTCAGCTCCAGGTCTGTTGTCCTTAAATTTTTGGCAACCCGCTCCATCTCATCTGTCCAGACAAAATTTTTATTAATATATGCTTCTGCTTTGTTAAAATCACGATCTATCTGAATTCTTATGATTTCTTCAAGCATTTTCGCTGCAGTCGGAACTACTTTTTCTATATCAACATGTATTCGTCCTTCATTGTCTACACTGACAGCACCATGGTCTAAGAAATATTTTGTCTGCATAACAGAGCGGACTCTGTGGGCTTGAGAGATTGGCGGTTCTGATTTCATAAAATTGCCTGCACAGAATGTAACAATAATCTGTTTCTTTTCTTCTTCCGTGTACATGCCTTCTTTTACCAGAATATCGAGAAAAGCCATAGAGCCCATATCAGCTTTATTTTCTTCTATTATATTTTTATATTTGCCGAGAGCTTCTGTCCCGTTCTTAGGTCCGAGTGAGTGTACATTTTCATGACCTATTGTGAATTTGTGCGATGCTTCTGCATCGAAATATTTGTGCAAATCTTTATCCAGCGTGGCATCAAGTCTTTTTTGAAGTTTTTCTTTGTCTTTTATTTCTCTAATCTGGCGGTGATAAACATTTCTTCTGCCCCCGCCGATTGTGAGAGAAAGTTTGTCGTTGTTAGGCAGGTTCTGTGCAACTGTAATACCGCCTCTGTAAGCGCCTTCATCACCATACAATGCTGCCAAATCAACATCCACCATAGTCTGTTTATCATCGCCTTCTGTAATGTTTTGTTCGTATTCATCCTTAAACGGCATATATCCAGCCAGTAAGGGGATATATTTTTTTATTTTTAAGAGATTTTCCGTACCTTCTTTATTTATAATACCTATTCTTATGCCGATGGAATCTTTTGCGAGCGGCTCAATTTCGTTTTCATCAAGAAGTTGTTTCAGTTCTTCATTTTCAATTACGGTACCTGTAAGCATATCAGCGTACTGTTCTCTTGAGATAGTGAATTCTAAAACAGCATCCTCCTGCAGTTCTGCCCATTTCTTGTCAGCATAGGCATCAAGCATCGGGTCATTATCTCTGAGTGCTTTTGCCTGTAAAATAAGATATTCATTAAAATCATTGTTAGTAGAAGTTTTTGCAGCAAGTTCAAGTTCATCAGCCGCTTTTGTAAATTCGTCTTTAAAAAACTCTGTATAATCAATGCCTTTTAAGTATTCTCCGTCTCTTACGACCATTGAACGCTGGGTCAGAATATTTTTAACATCGTCTATTTTGTCTGCTTTAAGCATTTTTATTAAAATTGAATGAAACTCTTCTTTAGTAAGGTCTGAGGGATAAAACCCTTTGCCGTCAGAAGAGGTTTCACCTTTTGCGAGATAGACCATGTTTGATTCTCGGTCTATTGCACTCATTCCCTTCTGGGCATTGAACAGTATCAGTGAAAGTCTTGCGCGTTCATTACCTTTTGATGTTTCGTCCTCAAGAAATTTTTTGAAAGCCTTATTTTTTTCATTATCCTGTCTCAGATAAACATCTTCAAGGATTTTTCCGGCTTTTAAAAGGTGTAAAAGCGCTTCTTTATCGCCGTCAGCGAGATTTTTGTATGATTCATTGTCTGATGAAATCATAGTTTTTGTAAGCAGGTAAGTTTTGTCCGTTCTTTTTTTGAGTTCTTCTTCGGTTAAATTTAGTTCAAACATAATTATCCCTTCTTGTTTGTAATATGCAAGACGATTATACTTATTTTAAAAGGTTTTAAATACCTGCTTATGGAGTATTTAGGGTATATGAGCTCTATATAAATTAATTCTTAACCTTTTCCGGATTATTATTAAAGAAGTCAAAAACAGCTTTTGCCGCACGTTTGCTGATTGTTTGCGCAAGCTCTTCTTTCGTAGCCTGTGAGATTTTTCTAATATTTTTGTATTTTTTTAAAAGCAGCTCTCTTCCTTCTTCGCTTAATCCTTTTATTTCATCCAGCACGGATTTTGTAGCACTTTTTTGACGCAATTGTCTGTGATAAGTGATTGCAAATCTGTGAGCTTCGTCTCTGATTCTCTGGAAAAAGTATAACGCAGGAGAGTTGATAGGGAATATAACCGGAGTCGAACGCCCGGGCAGGAAAACTTCTTCAAGACGTTTTGCCAGTGAAACTATGTCCTGTTGCTCTATACCTTCTTCTTTAAAAGTTTCCATAACAGAAGACAGCTGACCTTTTCCTCCGTCTATAATTATCAAATCCGGCTTTGACATCGTTTCTGAGAGCTTGCCTTTGTAACGGCGTTTTACTACCTCCTGCATTGACTTAAAGTCATCGGGTTTTGATTCTGTTGATTTGATTTTGAATTTTCTATATCCCGATTTTTTCGGCATGCCATTTTCAAAACGAACCATGGACGCAACAGTATTTGTCCCCTGAATATGAGAAATATCAAAGCATTCAACAACATATGGAAAGTTTTTGAGTTTCAGTTTTTCCTGTATATATGACCCCACTTCATTGTAGTCTCTCTGGATTTCTGTGAGTGTCTGGAGTTTAACTTTTTCAAAGTAGAATTTTGCATTTTTTTCCGCAAGACATTCAAGCTCTATGTTTCGTTTGCTTTTGTTGGTAACAAATTTTACTTTTTTTCCGGCACGGGAAGAAAGCCATTCTGAGTAAAGCTGCATTTCTTCTTGTTCCAGATAATCCGGAACAAGTACAGTAGTAGGAATTTCAAAGTCAGAACACATTGTATAATACTCTTTCAGAAATGTATTCAGAACCTCGTGTTCTGAGGTAAGATTCAAATTTTTAAATTCAAAATCTTTTTTATCAGTAAGCCTTCCCTGTCTAATCTGAAGCAGAGATACAACGTATAAATTACCTTCAAAGTATACTGCAGCAATATCCTGATTTATATTTGTATTTTCAAAAACAACCTTCTGTTTCTCCATTGTCTTTTGTACATCAAAATAGCTATCGCGGTATCTTGCTGCTTTTTCATACTCCTGGCGCTGCGCAAATTTTTCCATCTCCAGCTTCAACTGTTCCACAAGTTCCTGCTGTTTACCGGTCAAAAACAGCTCTACATTTTTCAGTATTTCTTTATATTCATCAGGAGTAATCATTCTCTGGCAAGGTGCACAACAGCGCCCTATCTGATAATACAGGCATGGTCTATCTTTAAATTTAGGAGTTTTGCACTGTTTTAACGGAAACAGTTTTTTTAAAAGGTCAAGAGTTGAATACATTGCCCGTGAATCTGTGTACGGTCCAAAGTATTTGCCTTTTATTTTATTCCTGTTTGCCTTTCTTGCAACAACTATTCTCGGGTATTCTTCGTCTGTAATTACAAAATACGGAAATTTTTTATCATCTTTTAAAAGAACGTTATATTTAGGCTTGTATTTTTTAATCAGGTGAGATTCAAGAATCAAAGCCTCTATCTCTGAATCTGTGATTATAAATTTTATCTGGGCAATCTGAGGCACCATGATACGAAGTTTCGGCGAATCATGTTTTTTATTAAAATAGCTGTGAACACGACGTTTCAGATTTTTAGCCTTGCCGACATAAATTACTTCGCCCGTTTTATCATAGAATTGATAAGAACCGCTGAGTTCTGGTATAATGGATAGTGTCTGCTTTACGTCATTCATAGTATAAAGTATAACATTATTATTGTATAATGTATTAATAAATAGATAGGGATAAGTATGAAGATAGTCATTAAATTACTTCTGGCAGTATTTTTGGGACTTTTTTGCAATACAGAGGTATTTGCATCAGAAGGCTTTGCCCAGCTATATCTGCTCAAAAAAACCGATGCAGACACAGTTTCGGGTATTATGCATGACTTTTTAAAATCTCAGGGCTACAAAGTTCTGGGCGCAAGAAACATGTATGTAGTACCGCAAAATGTTGACCCGATGGTGCCAAAATACTATGTTCTTCTGTTCAAACAGAACAAAAATGACTGTTATTACTATAACTTTACGAACGTAAATTACATGCTCAATGACCTGTTGATTGAAGAACTCGAAAAAAAGAAAATCAAAATTAAAAAAAAGAACAACAAGGATTTAGAAGAATTATTTGAAGAAGCAGCTATTGATTTAAAAAGCAAGGCTGAAAATTTTAATTTAAATTACAAATATGATTTTAGTGAAGAAGCCCAGAAAAATTTTGACAAATTATATTTTGGCAATGTTTCCGTGGATGCACAAAAAACAGGTCTGTTTGACCGTATGAACAAAGCAGAGGACAAAGATTTTGCCTCAATAGAAACAAACGACAATAAAATTTCTCAAGTACAAATAAAAGAATCAACAACAAAAACAAAACCGCTAAATGGAAGGGTATTAACGGTCCCTGCTGGTACGGAAATAAATGTAAAACTTCAATCAGATATCAGCACAGCAAGTCTGTCTACCGATGACAGTCTTACCGCAACTCTGCTAAACGATTTCATATACGACGATGTCTTAATCGCACCGGCAGGAAGTATTTTGTACGGCAAAGCGCTTAGTGCCAAAAGAGCCGGCTATGCATACGGCAACGCAAGTGTCGAGATAGCTTTTAATGAATTACTAACACCAGATGGAAAAAGTTTCCGTCTCAGCACTGAAACAATACAGCTCAAAACAGATACCAACCGAGCAGGGAAAATCACAAGAGATGTGGCTGTCGGTACGGTTGTCGGAGTAGTCGGCGGGCTTGTAGGAGCATTGCTGGGACTTGATTTAAAAAACTCTATTTTATGGGGGCTTAGTGCAGGAGCTGCATCAGGAACTATGCATGCTGTTTTGCAACGCGGGGATAATGTTGAAATTCAAAGCGATCAAAATTTGAACATAAAATTAATCGAGCCAATGACTGTTAGTGAATAAAGAAATTTGAAAAATTTTGCTCACATTATCGAAACTGCAGAAAGATTTTGGTCAGTTCGAAGTCGAGTCAGAGAAACAGGCGAACGAGCAAGTTCTGCGGCAGCGTTCATTGTGCATGATTGTTTTACTATGTGATACAGAAGAACACTTAAATGCAGAGCTGCAAATAATCCAAAATTTCACAAAATTACATAAAGGATTTCACAAGAAATAATTGAAAACAATAAATAAAATTTACAAAAAAAATACAAAATGCAGATATTGAGTTCTATATATCTAAAATAAATCGCTGTGAGAACCTGTACTGACTAATGTCAAAATAAGAATATCGCTTTCTATTTTGTAAATCAAAAGCCAGTCAGGTTCAATGTGACATTCTCGGTATTTGCAATAATTTCCCGTCAGATTATGATCTTTATATTTTGGAGGTAAATCTTTACCTGCTGCCAGCAACTCAACTACTGTTTGCAGTTTTGACAAATCCTTCCCTCTTTTTTTCATAAGTTTTACAGAGCGTTTCATTTGTGTTGAATACACAATAGAGTACATTGTTTAGTCCTCTAACATAGATTTTATTGCATCTTCTGCATTATTAAATTTGGGAGATAAACCGATACCTTTTTCTACATCTTCTATTGCCTTGATTGTTTCTGTGTTGGGTGTATGCATAGAAATTTCAAAAGGAATCCTTTGTTCTCTGACAACCGTTTTTACAAACATATTAATAGCTGTAGACATTGTCAGCCCAAATTCTTCACATAAACTATCAAATTTTTGTTTAAGTTTATCATCTATTCTAATACTTATATTCGATTGAGTCATACAATTACCTTTATTTGTTAATACACTGTATTAACAATATAACACATTTTTAGTGTTTTTCAACAGTATATTTTTTATTTTTAGTTATAATATTAATTTGTAAAAAACAGAAGCGAAGCTTCTGCGTGCCAAGAACTCTGTCGAGAAAAAGCTGACTAAATGTCAGGTTTTTCGAGAGGTAGAACCGGGTACCGGTTCGACTCCGGCTACAAAAAAAGACCCCCGAAGGAGTCTTTAAAATTGCCGATGGCCGGAGTCGAACCGGCACGTGGCGCAAACCACACAAGATTTTGAGTCTAGCACGTCTACCAATTTCATCACATCGGCATTTATTATATTCTATTTTCACTTTTTGCTTCTGTGATGAAATCGGTAGACTCTAATCTGTATTTTCTCCGCTTCGCTACGGTCAGTCATCACATCGGCATTTATTATATTCTATTTTCACTTTTTGCTTCTGTGATGAAATCGGTAGACTCTAATCTGTATTTTCTCCGCTTCGCTACGGTCAGTCATCACATCGGCATTTATTATATTCTATTTTCACTTTTTGCTTCTGTGATGAAATCGGTAGACTTTAATCTGTATTTTCTCCGCTTCGCTACGGTCAGTCATCACATCGGCATAAATTTGATTATATAAAAATTCTATCAAAACAAGAATAAATTGCAATTATTAAAATCTGAAATAAATAAACGGATTATATGTAGATGCTGCTATTGTTGCCGAAGAAAGGATGAACAGAAAAAGCAGCCATAAATTTACAAGTCCGTACAAAATTTTATTCTCGCGTTTCACATTCAATATATTTCTAAATACCGGTATTGAACAAATCAAAGCCGCAAAAATCATAATAACCTCATACGAATCAACATAATAAGGCAATGAATAAGCAATATCATGGACTTTTGCCAATCCGAACATATTTTTAATATATTCAAACGCATAACCCATATCATCAGACCTGAAAACAACCCAGCCAAGCACAAAAACAAATATTGTATACAAATGTTTTATAAAGTTTACTGGTTTTGATACAGTTTCTTTTGCCCAACCGGTAACCTTTTCAAAGATAATGAATAAACCATTCCATACCCCCCAGATTACAAAAGTCCAGCTTGCACCGTGCCACAGACCGGTCAATAGGAACACAATCCCCAGATTTAAACATGTCCGTTTCAGACCGTTTCTATTGCCGCCAAGCGGAATGTACAAATATTCCTTAAACCATGTAGACAGTGATATGTGCCATCTGCGCCAAAATTCCGTGATTGACTTTGATATATAAGGATAATTGAAGTTCTCCATAAACTTAAACCCGAAGATAAATCCGAGTCCGATAGCCATATCCGAATATCCGGAAAAATCAAAATATAACTGGAATGAATAAGACACAGCACCAAGCCACGCAACTAACGGCGAAAACGTATCGGGTGACTGGATAAAAATCTTATCGGCGATTGCTCCTAGAGTATTTGCAATAAGCATCTTTTTAGACAACCCGATTATAAATCGTTTCACGCCATACTGAACCTTTTCAAAATTCACTTCTCTGTCATCGATTTGTTCGGCTATATCGTGATATTTCACGATAGGACCCGCTATCAACTGAGGGAACAGGCAGATATATAGAGTAAGTTTATAAAAATTCTTTTGCGCTTTACAGTCTCCTCTGTAAACATCTATCAAATACGACATTGCCTGAAATGTGTAAAAGGATATCCCCAAAGGCAATATTACCTCAATGAATTTTATGTCCATTGAGAAAATATGATTTATGTTCTCCAGCACAAAATTGAAGTATTTGAAATATGCAAGAAATCCCAAATCGGTTAAAACCGTCAATATGAGTGCAAGCTTCTTGTGATTTTCAAATTTTTCAATCGCAAGTGCACCTGCATAATTTACTATTATGGTTAAAAGCATTATAGCAAGATACTTTGGCTCGCCCCAGGCATAAAATAGTATACTTGCCACAAGCAGTATCGGGTTGTGCAGCTCTTTTTTTGTACAAAGATATAACACGCACAATATCGGTAAAAATAGAAATACAAACGTCATCGAACTGAATAGCATTTAATTCTCGCTTTCGTACATATTTTTCAATGGAATAATATAAGCACTGGAAACAGTTAAAATTAGTATATCCGGTTTCATTTTCAGTATTTCATTTTCATATCCAGACATTTTTATTTCATCTACGAATTTTCTTTTTGAATTATTTGCCCTTAAATATCGAAGATGTTTAAAACTGTACGGCAAAAAACTATTGAAATTTTCTGACTGGCTATTGCCTATTTCCAATGCTGTTAAATTATTTTTCGCCGGGAAATGAAAATCTTTTATCTTATTATCATAATCAATGTCTGTCTTCAAACTCTTATGTTTTTTATGTATGTAATACGGATATTCAACATCCAGAACTTTTTCTGCTATTTTTTTATCATCAAGATTTAAAAATGCATACAATGTCTGTCCTGTAGTATATTCTCTTGTAAAATCACTTAACACCAGCTTATTTTTTGAGATATCAAAATCCTTTTTCGTCTCAGGCAGAAACTGGGGAAAGTCTTTTTTTATTTCATTAGCTAATAACGTATATCCTGTGAATGCTCCATAATGTGTCCAATGATGGTCTGTTTTGAAAAAAACAAAATTAGTCTTTCCTAAAGATTTAAATTGTTCAGCCGGAAACACAATTTTTAAATCTGTATTCTTCTTTGCATATTCATATATTTTATTAAAATTTTCATTTTTCCCTGCTGGTTTATAAATATTTTGTTCCTTGTAAATGTCCTCTTTTGCCGGAACAACTACAAGATAAAATTTTATATTGTGGGAATTGCAAAAATCATTCAGTCTGGTCAAATTTGAAACAATACGTTTTACAGTCTCATCAGATAAATCGTCATATACTGCTAATGAATACGGCTCAATTCTGAATCCCCAGTTTGTACTTTTATTCAAAATAGCATGTCCGGGTAAAACATAATTTTTGTATGCTATAAAATATTTGAACCTGTCATAATATTTAATAATTTCATCCCTTAAATAAAAATGATCTGAAAAATAGTTATTATAATTATTACCCCAGTCATAATTTATTTTATTATCCGTAATGAACGGCTGATATTTCGCCAATGTACGGAGTTCTTTTTCTGAAAACACTTTCGTATCAAGTTTTACCATCGGCACAAATAGAAGAATAAAGAATATTAAAAGAAAAATTATATCTGTTCTTGATTGATTTTTAAGTGTCTTAAAATCTGCAAGGTAGTCTGTGAGTTTATAAAACAGAAGAAACGAAAGAACCGTAATTATTACAAATAACTTAAAATCAAATTTTATAGAAGAACGAACCTTTAGCGGTTTGTTATAAACTATCGAAAAATTTTCTGACTTAGGTGTTATAACAAGAGAATCACCATTAATTTTTATATCTGCATTTTCAGCTGAAAAATTTTCAAGGTCATTGAGCTTATACTTTCCGTCTCTAAGCTCTAACCCTGTTATAGCAAGGCTTCCAGCCCCCCCCCCCCCGATAGGTCAAAAGGCTTACGCAGAGCGAGTTTCAGGCGTTTTGGAGAGGTCACATGAGAAAAAGTTACATAAAATTTTGATGATTTTGACAAATCAATATCATACCCACCTCTTTTGACTTTTTTAAACTCAGCATTATTTTTCTTATTCAAAAGAACTTCTATACTCGCAACACCATCACCTTTAATATAAAATTGGACGCTGAATGGCTTAAAAATGAGCCAGTACCTATTTGCTGCAGCTACACACAGAATCGTCAAAACCAGTGCTATTATTGTTCTTTTTCTCATCCGTATACTCTTATTCTTTTACCAATACAAAAAATTTTATCAAAAGAAAAAGAAATTGCAAACATCATTCTTCAAAAATAGCTTTAAAGTAAATATCAGCACCCTGTGTATTATACATTGGCTGTCTTTTCCATAATTTAAAAGTAACACCTGCAGGCAGATCTGTTATACTAAATTCCAGTTTAGGCTGCATCGGAGAAGTATTATTACATCCGCCTTCCAATCTACAGCTGGAACCAACATGGATATAATCTAGCAATTCATAAACATTTTCTGAGATATTATTTGATTTTGTAAAATACAAATTATATTTTTCATATACATAAGCATATTTATATCCGAAATCACGCGCATTTAATCCAACAAATGCAAGCGGTACAATATATTCCGGCTGTTGTATATTTTTTAGCAGAGTGTTATCAGCTTTGTAAACAGCAATAATCATCTTGTGTTCTTTGTCATAATACATCGATTTTGGAATAAACTGCATAAGTTTATTTTTACAAAATGTAGTGTTTTTAGGATAGTGATATCCAAGGTGATTTATTACCCCGAGAAGCAAGGACGGATTGTTTATATAAATACTTCTTGCCGCAGGTCCGTCTGCTATGTCATGCCCAAAAGGACAAGCTGTATTGTTGAGACCATACCAAGGCTTTTTATCCTGTATTCCTCCGAATACTGCTTCACTCGGTTTATAAAATTTTGAAGCAAAGACAGATGAAGCGACATATTTTTTTCTTAAATCAAAAATCTCATCTTTAGTCAGATTGTCATATTCAGAAGGCGGATTGATTTTTATTTTTTCAAGACTATCAAACAGTTTTTCACTACTTAGTGCTTTTTCTTTTTTTTGTTTTTCCGCTGCATTTTTGTCAATTGAAGCAATCAATTTTTCGACATTTGCAAGGTTTTTCGCATTATACTTAAACGTATTTTTTTTCAAACCTGCCGTTACAATTTCTCTATATTTAAGAAAATCGTCAAGTGCTTCCTTTTTCTTTCCCAGCTTCAAATAGCACTTACCCCTGTTCAATCTTGCTGTGGCATAGCTGTCCGGAATAACGATTGTATCAAGTAGTTTTGTGTAATAAATAACAGCATTTTCGCAATCATCAAGTTTTCTGTATGCAATGGCTGCATTATATATTGCCTCTATCTTTGCATCAAACTGGTCATCTGCATATTTTACATTTTTTGCGACAAGCGATTTTTTATTTGCCTCATTCAATTCAATCGATTTTAGCGCATATTTTAGAACATTTGCATAATCACGTTTGTCCCTGTAAATATCTGAAATACTAAGAGAAATTAAATAATCCTCCTGATATACGGACTCTGCTTTTTTTAGAAAGTACAGCGTTTCGTCATTCATTTCGTTATATTTAAAATCCAAAGCTTGATTATAATACCCGATAAGAACCTTTTCCCTTGACTCATCCGGACTGAAATTCAAACTAAAATTTGTACAAATTGCATAGTAAACAAAAAAAGAAATTACTGCAGACATAAAAATAAATTTTTTATCTATAACTTTTTCCGGAAATATAAGGCAAATAAGACCCCAAAGCAATAGAAAAATAATAAGCCACAGTAACGGAATAATATAAGTATAAGAAAATACTGTATCATTACTTCCCTTAAAATTGTTTAATTTATATGCAAAATGTTTTGCCATAAACGGCATAAAAAAATACAGCCCTGGGTCAATTGTATAAACGTTTCCATTGTCATTTACATCGATTTTTAATTGATAATGACCGTAACGTCCGGCATGTTCATATTCAACTCTTACATCCTGAACATTATTTATATTGAACACACTGACATTCGGAGTTAAAAAAGCATATGAACGCAATGCGCATTGGCCATCGCTTTTATTACAGTCACAACTCATTACCGAAAACATAACAATACTTGCAGCAATCAGAAGAATTGTGCTAACACCGACTGTAAAAATTTCATTTTTACTCATCTTTGATTTTATGCCTAGATTTTCCAGTATCTGCGGCTCAAGATGTAAGAACAAATCCATCGCACCTGCATTTTTAAATACAAGCCGCTCTTCTTCTCCGCTGCTATTTTTTAAACACAAAGTATTCCCTCGGTATATTGCCTTTGTAATACAGTTGTACGGAAAAACTTTTGATACCGCATTATTTTTAACAAAACAAACTGTTTGTGCTTCATCAGAAACCATTACACTATCATATTTGTTATAATTCAGTGAAATATATGCAAGTATAGAAACAGGCAGAATATTTAGAATAATAATGACCGGAATTGCAAACAAATCAAGCTTATCGATAAAATACCGCATATGCAAATAACTAAAAATACAGATAAATGCAAAAATTATAAACAATAAAATCCATAAAGGCAGTTTGTTTATCTTTTTCAATTCATAAACAATATAATCTGATTCATTTTCCATTGTCAGATTATATCATTTATATATAACAGGCAAACACTTCTTTTGATGTAAAATTTTAAAAAATAAACAATTAATTACACAACAAAAAAGCTCCGAAAATCGGAGCTTTTTTGCTAAACTATCAAACTCTAAATTAACCTCTAAGACCTAAAGCTTTTACCAGTTCTCTGTATTTTTCAAGATTTTTGGATTTAAGGTAAGCGAGAAGTCTTTTTCTGCGTCCAACCATCATCAACAAACCACGACGACCCTGAAAATCTTTTTTGTTTATTTTCAGATGTTCAGTTAGTTCATTGATTTTTTCGCTGAGCATAGCAACCTGAACTTCAGTTGCGCCGCTGTCTTTAGCGTCTTTACCGAATTTTTCGATTAATTCTTTTTTTTGTTCGTTTTTCAAATTTATAGCCATTACTTTTTCCTTTTCTGTCAGCTTATGTTGGTGGCGTAAGCACGACAAAATACAGTACTTTTTGATAATATCATCTAAACCCTTTAAGTCAATAGAAATAACATATTTTGTTAAAAAAAAGTAAAATTGTGGAGTCTTGGACTTGCTAATGATATGATAAAAAAGTTAGGAAGAGGAGAAGTATGGAAAACAACAAACCTATAGTAAATCTTATCTCTAAGCCGGAAAATATGCTTAGAACGGTATATACGGCATGCCGGACTTGCTACAGTGGAGATTTGCCGATAAATATTTATGAAAATGCCACAGATGAAGAAAAAATGCTCAAGCTGGTAGAAAGAGTCATTTCATCAGGTCATTATTCAACAATAGAGCATATCCAGGTCAGTTTTGCTATATCAAATGTTTCAAGAGCATGCACACATCAGCTTGTACGCCACAGACACATGTCTTTTTCCCAGAAGTCTCAAAGATATGTAAAAGAAAAAGGACTTTTTGACTATATAACACCGCCTACTATTGCGAAAAATCCTGAATTGCAAAAAAAATATAACAAATTCATGGAAAATGTATCTGAATTTTACCTTGAACTTACCGATATGGGGATACCGGCGGAAGATGCAAGGTTTATACTACCTAATGCTGCGGCAAGCTCGCTTGTTGCATCTTTAAATCTCAGAGAAATGATTCACCTTGCAAACATCCGTCTATGCACCCGTGCGCAATATGAAATACGCACAATGGTAAAAATGATGTGCGATGAACTTATTAAAGAAGAGCCATGGCTTGAAAAATATCTTACTCCAAAATGCGAAAAGCTAGGATACTGTGATGAGGATAAATGCTGTGGCAGAAAAATTCCTAAATCAGAATTTTTTAAAAAATAATATAAAGCCGGGAATATTATCCCGGCTTTATTAATTATTCTGTCTTTTTATTTTCCTCTGCTTCTTCATCTACCGTCTGTTTTACAAAACCTGCTTTATCTTCGACCTTAGAGAGGAATGTGTCGACCAGACCTGATGTTGTATAAGAATAAGAATCAATGTTAAACATGTTTCTGACGCTTTCAGGTACTCCGGCCGCTTTAGTGAGAGAGGTATTAACGGAATTTGCTAAATCATCATCACTCAAACCGTCTACATCAAGATTTGTCAGTTCGTTTATTGTTTCAGACATTGCATCATCAATGATTGTGTCAATATCATCAACACTTATACCCTGTGAACTCAGATTCGTTCTCAAAGCGCTGCTGACAGAAGACAATGTGGACTTAGCCTGATTGATAAATGCAGTCAATTCGCCTTTATCAGTGCCGGAGCTGTAAGTTTTATTTGTATAATAGTCGTTGCCTACACTATTCGTGATTACATTTTCTTTGTCATAAGATTTTTGAGAAGGATCCGTTGAGGTTGTTGCATTAAGTTTCGAAGCTTCATTGAATTTTTCGATGAATGTATTAGTAAGAGACTGAACATTATATGTCCATCGACCTTTCTCATTTTTATGTTTTCTAATGCTGCCCCTGTAGTTCCATACAAACGCCTGATTGTCAGATGCAAGATTGTAATCCCCGCTGCAATCATTTTCATAGTTATTTTCAGTAAACATTGCAAGTGTATCATTGGTTGCATTTAAAATCCACTGGGAAACCTTCGCTTCATCGTAATCAGAACCCAATTGTTCTTTTAGGTCTTCTTTTAGTGACGCAGCAACTGCATCCAGATCAGCACGTGCCATCTCCTGCACTTCTTCAAGATGTGCCATTTTGTCTTTGGTTTTATATCTCTCTGTAGTACGGGAGATATTAGCAGTATAATCAGTGCCTATCGTACTATTTTGGAAAATTCTGTTTTTCTGTTCATCTTTAATTTCCAGAGGTCCTGAATTCTGAATTGCCTTTGCAATGTCAGCACCATTGTAATTATTCAGGAATTTGTCCATAGATTCTGTTGCTTTATCATACAGTTCCTGAATTTCATCCGGATCTGTAGAGGCCTTAAGCTGTTTAATAAGAGAGACTGCATCCTGATAGTCTTCGTTTGTCGAATATCTTGAACTGATATTATTAAGCAAATCAGAAGCATCTGCATCATTCAGTAGCTGATTAATCAGGAAATCAGAAGTTTTGCTCACAAGTTCGTCTTTTTCCAAGCCCGATACAAATTTGTCGTCCATTACCTCATCAGCAAGACTTTGTAACTCCTCAAATTTGCCTGTCGGATCTTCTTTAAGACCTTCCAGCATTTCAGCAACTGCCTTTTGCTGCTCAATTTTTTCGTTCAGGAATACATCCAACCTTGTTTTTAGTCTGCCTGATTTTTCTTCGCCGTCAAATTCACTTTCAATAAACTCATCAAGACTGTTTGTTAAATAGTCATAGATTTGATTTATTTCTTCTTCTGAAAGATCGGGGTTTTCTTTGATATAGTCTTCCATAAATACATCAACCATAGGCAGAACATCTTCTTTCATCTGTGCTTTTTCTTCTGTAGTTTGCTGTGTAGCACGTGTTTCTATTCCGCTAATCAATGTATTTTTCAGATTATCAGTGTTTGACCCTCTTTCCATAAAAGCATTCAAATACTCTTTGGCTTCATTGAGATATTGAAGCTGGGTTTGGGCATCGGTTGCATCCTGCATTTTATCTATGGCAATTTTTGCTTTTTGGTAATCAACACTCGTTGAATAATTTTTATTTATACCGCTCAACAATGATGTATCCGCAGCACCGTTCAGCATCGTACTAATCAAATAGTCACTTGCCATATCTTTCAGTGTTTCTGTTTCCTGTGTGCCTATACGATTGTTACCGAGAAGAGCATTTTCGGTTTCATCTATCAGATTATTATACAGCTCAGTAGGATCTGCAGACAACAGACTCGTCATCCGTTCAGAAGCTATCTCATTATTTACCTGCCAATTTGCAGCTTCATTAGCAATATATTCTTCAAATTGACTTGTGACATCCATCATATCGATTGTACCACCGTTACGCTGGCTCAGATAGCTCTCCGCGAACTCTTCTGTGAGTCCTTTTATATAAGAATCAAAGGCCGCAGCTTCTTCTATAGAAAGTCCTTCACTGGCTGATTCCATGTACTCATCAATATATTCAGCCAAATCCTGTTCCAGCTGTGCTTTTTCTTCTTCTGTATAAGCAGGTTCTGCCGGGACTGTATCAGTAGTATCAGTCGTTGTATCCGTAGTGGTGTCTGTAGTTGTATCATCTGTTGTTGTATTTGTAGTGGTATTGTTATTATTTACATCGGATGTGGTATCATCTGTCTTATTATCTTCTTCGACAGTTGATGTATCATCATCCTCTAAAATAACTTCATCATCAACAGATGTATCTTTACCTATATCAGAATCTGTATCATCATTGTCCACGCCATAACCGTATAGAACTTTATTAATAAGCTCCGGGGTAATTGCATCTATTGATTTTTGGGTAAACCAATTTAAACCTGAAATTTTGTCCGTCATAGCGACTCCTTTACTTTATAACTTCCTAAATTATTACTCTTGTTGAAAACCTTTTTTTAAGTGTTCTAAATCTAACATAGGTTCTTCGTCTACTCCCATGTCCATACTAATGGCAGGTGCCTGATCTGATGGAGCTTGTGTCTGCGCAGCAGATGTATCAGAGGTCTCTTCTATACCTTCGACACCCTCAGTACCTTGTGCTCCTTGCAGACTTTGCATATCTTCAGGCGGCTTTATGCCGTGTGTAAAAAAGTTTATGCCCTGTATAGTCATAGTTAGACTCCTTTTCTGTTATTTTCCCTGTAATCGTCATGTCGGCATTTTTTTTTAAAACTTAATAGTTTTACCGCACAATATTAAGTTTTTGTTACAAAAAAGAGAAAAAATAGCATTAATTATTGAAATAATGTGTTTATTTATTTAGGAAAAATAGGTGAATTATGCAGAATATTCCTGTTGGCTATCAACCATACCCGAATAATACAGTTGCAGTTCCGGCGACCGGCGGAAGTGTAAATATTATTATAAATAATCCATCTGCATCACTTAATCCCAACGGAGCAAATATAAATAACAGCTGTACAGGCTTACCAGGACAGGCTTATCCTCCAGGATATTATATAAACAACAATAACACCAACAACCCTCCTGCTGCCGCAGCAGCCTCCGGTAGTTATCCTTCTGTTCCGCTTGCGCAGCAGCCTTTAAATACAGCAGCTCCTACGCAAAATGCACAAAAAGAAGAAAAAAAACCGACAAAAGAGATAGTTCAGTTGACTGATGAGTATATCCAAACACTGGAAAACTATCTGAGAAACCCAAATCCTGAAATAAAACTCATGGGTGCAAAAGAACTAATGAAACGTTTCAGAGAAGATGAATCAAGAAAAAATGATGCTGCATTAACCAATCTTTTGAATCTAACCCTCCAGAGCAAATACTCACCGGTGAAGATGGTTGGCTTAACTATTCTCAATAACGGATGGGCGCAGGGTGATGACTTCACAAGACAGCTGCTTACTCAAATTCAGCAGTCTAACTCCGGTTACGGCTTAGATGCACTTGATGCGGCACAGGCAGCATTAAAATCAGCAGGCAATACAATAAAAGTACCTGATAACAATCCCGATTACTCAAAAGAAAAAAAGGAATCAAAAGAGGTAAAGAATGAATAAGTGGACTATAGTCTCAAAGGTCGCAGGCGCAATAGCTCTATGCGGAATCGGATATGACGCGAACAAATCTGCTGTACGCAGAGCAAGAGAAAATGTCAAAATCGGCATTGCAGACAGGCTGCCTGATGCATTTTTAAAGTCCAGACGGCTTGATGAAACCAGCTATATAACAAGCAAGCTCAAAGACAAAGTTTTTCAGGAAGACGTCGATGGTGCGCTGTCAGATAAATTTAATGCAATAACAGGATATCTTGGTGGATTGTTCGACCAGGTCATATCAAACATTATACCTCTCGGATGTGCAATCGGCACCCTTGTTACAAACAAAGCCAGCAAATTCTTTGGCATAGGTTTAGGCTTATGCGGAATAAAATATCTGCTGAGCGATGTTTTTGACTTCGGAAGGGTAAAACATTTTGATAATGATTCATAATAAAAAAAGACTGTTTTAATAACAGTCTTTTTTTATTCCCCTCTATTAGTCTAGTATTGCGTATTTCCGTAAAAATTAGTCTAGTAATGCCTCTAAGATTGTTGCATTTTTTGCAGCCAGTGTATTTTCTCTGACTTTTTGTTTGTGAATGTAAGTTCTCAGTGCTTCACGAATAAGTTCACTTCTTGTGCGGTTTTCGTTTTCTGCTACTGTGTCAATTTTGTTTAAAAAATCTTCGGGCATTGAAATCAAAACTCTTGCCATTGCAATTCCTCCAATTATATATTTCTCTCTTTTTCTTTCTCTCTTTTGTTTTTTATCTCTCGTACTTATATAAACAAAAATCAAATAGAAAAATTGCCTTTTTGATTCACAAAATATTTCAAAAATATATACTTTTATCTTAAATTGCTTATAACAAGAGGCCTTACAGGTTTACAATTCGTTACAAAAATGTTTAAATTTATTTTTATTATTCAAAATCTGCTGCATTTCTAACAAAGCCGTATATGTAGGCATTATAACCAGCTGACCTTCTGCATCGTGAGGAAAAGTTTTCAATGCATATTTTATTGCACTTTTTATATCATACACAGTCACTATCTGTTTAGGATTTATGCCTGCATATTTCAAACGAACAGCCATGTCATCAGCACGAATACCGCTTACTACAATCTCTGACGGATAGTCAGCAAGCATCTCAAAATCACTGTCCCAGAGCCATGAGACATCTCTGCCGTCTGCATAGTTGTCATTAATAATAATTAACAGTTTTGCCGTTGATTTTTTATTTATAGTCCTCAATACCTCAGACGCACCTGTCGGATTTTTAATAAGCTGAACAAGAACAGGTTTATCCTCAAGCATAAATTTTTCCGCACGTCCAAATACAGACTTATATGTATCAAGAGCAGATTGAATTGATTTGGCATCAATTTTTTGTTCTAATGCTGCAGTTATAGCAGCAAGCACATTATATGCATTATAAACCCCGACAAGACCGGTAGTAAACTCATAAACTTCACTATTATGAGAAACAAGAATTTTGGCACCTGAAGATGATATCAAAGCCCGTCCGGAATAATCAAGCTCAGGACGTTTATTTCCGCATTCTGGACAAAAATAATCACCGACATGGGCATAATACCTTTTTGTATAAGTAAGTCTTGTGCCACACTTACACAAAGCGGACTCAGGGGGACTTTGAGATTCTGCTGCAGAATCATTATATATTATCTCATCAAAACCAAAATAAATCTTCCGGCAAGAACCGCCCAAACCGGCAACAATAGGATCATCTGCGTTTAGGACAACCTTTAAGTTCTGATTTTTGGATATTGCATCCTGAATTTTCTTAGCAGTAGTGTCCAATTCACCATATCTGTCCAATTGATCCCGAAAAAGATTTGTTACAAGCAGATAGTCTGCATTCATATAGTCATAAAGCTTAGTAAGGTATGCTTCGTCAGACTCCAGAACAGCATAATCAAATTTTGTAAAAGGTTTATAACTGACAGCGAGTGAACTTGCAATACCGGAGAGCATATTGGCACCTTTTTCATTATGTAAGACAGAACAGCCAGAACTTTTTATAATATGTGCAATCAAACCGGCTGTGGTTGTTTTTCCGTTCGTGCCTGTAATAGTTATTATATTTTCTTTACAATATTCAGATATTGAAGAAACAAAATTCTTCTGTATTTTTAATGCAACAAGTCCCGGCATAGACGTTCCTGAACTGTTAAGAAGATGAAGTCCGAAATTTGCTGATTTTGCAGAAGCAAGAGCAATATAAAAATTTATTTTGTTCAAAAAATTCATACTATTTGATTATAACTCAAAAGAAACATATAATTGAAGCATGAATACAAAAATCTGTTATAAAGAAGCTGTTAAAATATTAACGTCAAGAGAGAAATTCCATATCTGTCTCGGATTGGACAGAGTGTCCAGTGTACTGAAACTTTTAGGAAATCCTCAGGAAAAACTTAACATAATACATATTGCCGGTACAAACGGCAAAGGTTCTGTATCAAAAATACTCTCTGAAATTTTTACATACTCCGGATACAAAACCGGTCTATATACAAGTCCGCATATAATAGACTACACGGAAAGAATCCAAATTAACGGAAAACCTATAACGCAAAATGATTTTGCAGAATTGATTACAGATATATGCGAGATTGCGAAAAAGAATGATATTTACCTTACAGAGTTTGAGGTTTTGACTGTTTCAATGTTCAAATATTTTGAACAGCAACAAACGGATATATGTATAATAGAAACAGGGTTAGGCGGAAGATTAGACGCAACTAATATCATCCGTTCAAATTTACTTTCTGTAATAACTTCAATATCCCTGGATCATACAGAAAGACTCGGTGAAACCATAGAAGCAATTGCCTCAGAAAAAGCAGGCATTATAAAGCCAGGATGCCCTGTTGTTATTTCAGCATCTAACAGAGGCTATGAAGTTATTAAGAATAAAGCCGAATTTTTAAATTCAAAGATATTGATTGCGGATGATGTAACTATCGAATATACTGACAATAAGAACTACGCTGTAATTAACGGAGATGAATATCCGTTCAATTTAATGGGATTATGGCAAAGAGAAAATTTAGGACTCGTTTCCATGGTTATTGATTATCTGAGAGATATAGAAAACTATCCAATTAGTGAATACGCATTCTCACAAGCCTTAAAAAACGTTACCTGGAACTGCAGATTTCAATATATTCCTGAACAAAATATAATAATAGATGGCACTCATAACCCGGCCGGAGCATTATTGCTCAGAGAAAGCCTGGATTTTTATTTTCCCGATTCAGAAAGAATCTGGATATATGGTTCTATGAAAAACAAAAACTATTCTCAAATAATGAAAACTTTATTCAGAAAAGAAGATAGTATTTATCTTTGTGAATTTAATCATTCAGGTAGTGCAACAGTCCAAGATTTAGAAACAAAAATCACTCAAAAATATAAAAAAATTGAAATCAATGATATTGATAATTTTATAAAAAACAAGAGCAAGAGGTCTTTAGCCTTGATATCAGGCTCTTTTTATATGATTGGTGAAATTTTGAATTTAAATTCAACGTTAAAAAAAATAGCCCAGTTGGATAATACATAATAATTTTTTATAAAGTAATAATAACTTAACTTAATAATGAAAGGGAGTTTGATATGTTAACAAGTACAATGAAAGCAGAGGAAGAAAAAACAACAAAGTTAGTTAGTGTAGTTATTGTTGAAGACTACAAACTGACACGAGTAGGACTTCGCTCAACAATCAACGAATTTGAAAATATACGAGTTGTTGGTGAAGCAGAAGATGCAAAAACAGGTCTTGAAGTAATAGCAAAAATCAAACCAAATGTTATACTGATGGACCTGGGATTGCCAGAAATGAACGGAATAGACGCAACCCAAAAGGTAAAAGAAATTTCGCCAAACTCGAAAGTTATCATTCTTACCTCTCATGACAGAGACGAAGAAGTTCTTGCGGCATTAGGTTCTGGTGCATCTGCATATTGTCTTAAAGATATTGACCCGAAAACTCTTGCAGATGTTATCAGAAATGTCAGCAAAGGCGCCTGCTGGTTAGATCCAGCAATTGCCCAGGTAGCCCTGAATCTGTTCCCGAAACCTGAAAGTACCTCATTAAAATCACCGGGAGAAATTTCTGACGCACGTACACAATTAACAGAAAGGGAATTTGAAGTACTAAGATTACTTGTTCAGGGAAAAAGCAATACCGAGATTGCTAAAGAACTGATAGTAAGCGTACATACGGCAAAAGCGCATGTTTGCAGCATATTGCAAAAACTATGCGTAGATGACCGTGTACAGGCAGCAGTAAAGGCTATCAAAGAAAATATAATCTAACTTGGTCTCTTTGTAAAAGACAAAAGACTCGCAACGCGGGTCTTTTGTTTTTTTATATTGAAAATTAAAACAAATTTACTGTTTATTACAATAATCCAATAATGTACTCTGCCAATCCTCAACCTTTTCTATATAGAAATCAGCACCTTTTTTCATACAAAGCTGTCTGTGCTCTTTTTTAGAGGAGGCTGTCATTACACCGATTTTCGAATGATATTTATTCATTTTATACAATTTAACCAGTTCATCCAGAAGCATAAAGCCTTCACGGTCTGTGGGTATAAACAAATCCATTATGACCAGTTCATAATCCTGCTTTTTATACTTGTCTATAGCATCATAAATTTCTTTTGCGACTGTGACTTCATATCCGATATTTTTAAATAGTACGGAAAGCTGGTAAGTAATTACCCCCAAATCATCAATAATCAAAATTTGTTTTGCAGGGCTTTTATTTTCTTCTTCAGTTTCAAGAACAGCGCCATCATCTTTTGTTACTATTTTACCACTTCCACTGGTTTTATCCACAGCTGCAGAGCTATCAGCAGAGCCTGACTGTAATTTATCAAACTTTCTTTTTATATCAAGCAGCAAATCTTTCAATAAATCAACATTTATTCCCTTTTCACCCGGAGGGATTTTCCCGACAAGACCGTATAAATCTTCAAGAAATTCGTCATCTACTTCTATTGTTCGTCTTGCGTTTTCTTCACTCATACTTATTCCCTTACTCTTTGTTAATATACTTTATTGTAATATTTTTTTTTAATATTTGCCACCATTTTTTTCCTGAGATTTTATTCGCGATTTTATGTTTTATTTTATATTCCATAATACAGCTGTTCAATATATGTACAATCTGACTGTCTGACAGGCTCATATGAAGCTGTAAATCAGAAATATACTTATTTATATATTTTTCTGCAATTTTAGATGTTTCATTTTTTTTGTTCAGCAGACCGTCATTCATCAGAACTCCTTATACCTATGTAATATACAAAAGATTCTAATGAAAAACATTGTCAATTAGTTTAATCATCGTATTTAATTAAATCTAACTGCTTAATCGTGGATATAATCTCATCAAAACAATCTTCAAAAGCAGAGACAACTGCAGGATCAAATTGAGTTCCTGAATTGTTCTTAATTTCCTGCAATGCATCGCTATAATCAAGCCTGTTTCTGTATATTCTGTTAGACACTATACTGTCAAATGCATCAGCAAGAGCAATAATTCTTGAACCTATCGGGATTTCATCTCCTTTTATACCTGTAGGATATCCAGTGCCATCATATTTTTCGTGGTGATATTTTATGATTTCGACCACATCTCTGAGCTGTTTTATATCCTCAAGAATTTTTACACTGTAATTAATATGTTTTTTTATCTGATCGTATTCTTCCTGATTTAATGCCCCTATTTTGTAGAGAATATCGTCAGATACTCCTATCATACCTATATCATGGAGCATACCAGCAAGTTCAATTTTTCCTATATCAACTGTCGGAAGATTCATTTTATGCGCAATTTTCACAGAATAATAAGTAATTCTGCGGCTTCTGCCTGACGTAAAAGAATCTCTAGCGTCCAATGCCCCCATAATAGCTTTTATCGTACCGGAAAAGAGCTCTTTTAAATCATCAATTAACTTATCATTATCATGTTTCAGCTGGTAATACTCTAGTGCAGATGAAACGATAAGCTGGAGTTCATCAGGATTGTACGGTTTTTTTATGTATCTGTAAATTTTTGCATAATTTATTGCATCAATGAGTATATTTGCATCAGAATATGCCGTAAGCAGAATACGCATTGTGCTCGGACTCTTCTCAAGGACTTTCTTCAAAAACTCAACCCCGTCCATCTCCGGCATTTTATGGTCTGAAATTACAAGCTCATACTGTTTCTCATCCAGCATATCCAATGCCTTTAAAGGTGAAGTAGAACGATCAAGATTGTATGAACCTCTAAGCGTTCTGTATAACAGCGAAAGATTATCTTCTTCATCATCAACTAATAAAATGTTATATTTTTCTGTCATGTTTTTGTATCCTATATTATTCAGCATCTGTCATTTTAATTGGCAATGTAATTGTGAACTTCGTTCCTTTTCCTTCCTGGGAAGAAATTGTTATATTTCCTTTGTGGTTTTTTATAACTTTATAACTGATTGCCATACCAAGACCTGTGCCCTGACCTACAGGTTTTGTTGTAAAGAAAGGATCAAAGACTTTGTGTTCGACTTTTTCGTCCATTCCACAGCCGTTATCTTCAAATTCAAGCTGTATATGATCACCTTCATTTTTTAATCTTATCCAAACATCACCTTTCTCTTTTATTGCAAATGCAGCATTATCAAGTATGTTCATAAATACCTGATTCAACTGACCGCCGTATCCTTCTATATTCGGAAGATTTTCCGCATATTCTTTATGAACGGTAATTTTGTTCTTAAACTTATTATGAAGTATATTCAGTGTTGTATCAATTTCTTTGGGTAAATCTACACTGTTTATAACGGCCTCTTCAAGTCTGGAGAAGTTTTTCAGATCAAGAATAATATTCTTTGTTCTTTCAGTACCTTCCTGACAGCTTCTGATTAAGTCAGGCAGGTCGCTTTTTAAAAATTCATAATCTATATTTTCCTTTAAAGCTTCAATTTTTTGTTTATGCTCTGGAGTTAAATCCCCTTCAAACTCTCCAAATTTGTCAATAATTTCTATCAAATCTTTAGAATAGTTATTCAGGTGTATAAGATTGCCATAAATAAAGTTAACAGGATTGTTGATTTCATGTGTAATTCCGGCAACAAGTTCACCCAGCGACTTCATTTTTTCACTGTGAACCATCATTGCCTGAGTGCTCTTCAGTTCTGTATATGCAGCTTCCAATTCCGAAGTTCTCTCTTTGACCTGCTGCTCCATTGACTGATACAATTTTTCAAGTGAAGCAGCCATATCGTTGTATGATTCAATGAGTCTATTTATTTCAAGATAATTTGTAGTTGCAAGACGGTGAGAGAAATCTCCTTTTGCTTTTTTCAAACTCTGTATAAGTATATTTATCGGTTTTATAAGAATATTAGCAATAAGATTGGCAAGGAAGAATCCGATAAATATAAAGATAACAACCATTGCACCCATATTTTCCATAAGTATGTCAAGATAAATTTTAACTACAGGCTCTGAATAAAAACCTATACGAATAAGTTTGTCACCGCTTACCGTAGAAGCAGTGACGTAATATATTGTAGTAGAGTCTCTTTTAGTTGTTTTATCCACTATTTTCTGTTCTATAGGTTTCGCAATAACAGTCTGTTCATCAGATTCATAAAGAATTTTGTGGGTTGCTTTATCAGTTATCCTCAAATTTGCTATTAAATCAGTATTAATCATACTCTGAGTAACTTTTTTAATCTGATTGTAATCCCCGCGTTCAAGATAATCGCCCATAAGCTGCATCACTATTGCAGAAACAGCTGTATTTACATTCTTTGAATCACTTGTATAAACCTTAGAGAAATCATTCATAAAGTGAATGGAGTAACTCGCAAGAAATAGTACTATTATTGCAATCAGTAAACTTGTCAAAATTGCGAACTGGGAACTCAAGCGGGTTTGAAAATTTTTCAAAAAGTTAAACATTCTGTTATCCTCATTATTTTTTATTTTTTAACATACTATTTAGTGAACGCTTTTTTCTGGGCACGTCAAAAATTTTGCCTATTTGAAATCCCAGATAACCGACTATTATAGCTGCAGGTATGATTATACTCAAACCATGTATAAGTAAATTCAAATCAAATGTAGAAGAACGCGCAAAAATCAATCCGCCGCAAACAAATGCCGTCAAACTTGCCATCATACCGCTAAATTTTTTTGAATATGTTATACCTGATTTAACCATACTATTTATTTACATTCTCTGTTTCTTTTTTAAAGCAATACTGTACTATGGCAATTTTGTCTATATTCTTCAATGCCATAAATTTACCGGAAAGAACTGTCTTTCCTTTTTTTTCAACTTTAACTCTTATAGGATGGAAAAATGCAGAGATTTCGATTTTTCCGTCAAGAGAAAATTTGATTTCATAATCACAATTTGTTTCAATATCCTCATAACAAGCAAGTTTCATGCCACCCGCGCTAAGATCGGAACAAACACAGGCATATTCCTTGCCTCCTGATTTTAATTTAACAGGAGCACTAAAGGGTACTCTTGTGTGTTCACGACGCTGGATTACTTCATGTTCTTCCGGCATTTTTATTGTTATTATATTATCTCCGACAGATTCTACCTTGGATTTAAAATACAACATACCGTCGTCTACTACAGTAAAAAGCTCGACATCGCCATTTTCTCTGTAATATTTCATATCTTTTGCATTGATTTCAACATCAAAAAACAATTTATCCGTATACAAAACAACACAAGAGGCAGCGCCTTTTACATTTTCAGGAATAATATTAAACTTTTGATTTTTCTTAATCGTTTTTTTCATTACTTCTTCTATCCTTGGTTATACTAAGTTATCTTAAACTCTCATTGTCTCTACTCTGACAACGCCTATTGATTTTGCTTTTATATTATTGCTAATTTCATTATACGACATAACAGCAATTTGTGGATACGTTCTTTCGATGAGTCTTCGAAAAGGCATTCTAATAGGAGAAGAACAGAGAATTACCGGCTGGTTTCCGGAAGAAGAAATTGCTTTTTCAAGCTCGCTGTTTAAATTATCAAGCATTCTTCTTGTAAAATCAGGGTCAAGAGTAAGGCTGTTTCCATCAGGACTCAGTCCCTGCGCAATAACATTTTCTACATCAGGAGCAAGAGTAACTGCAAGAAGTTCTCCTGTATCAGCCAGATTCTGTTTGCAAATGCTTCTTGCCAGTGCCTGACGAACCTGTTCTGTCAAATAATCGGGATTTTTACTTACACGGGATTGCAAACTTATTACCTCGAGTATAGTTTTCAAATCTCTGACAGACACCCTCTCTTTGAGAAGATTCTGAACTATCAACTGAACTTCACCCACAGAAATATCTTTCATCAAATCATTAACATAATCTTCCGAAACTTCTTTTTTCAAATTATCAATAAGTTGTTGTATATCAGCACGGCTGACAATTTCCGCTGCATTTTTCTTTATAACTTCCGTTAAATGAGTAGAAATAACAGCCGACGGGCTGACTACCGTATATCCGTATGTCTCTACTATCTCTTTATCCTTTTCTTCAATCCAAATCGCAGGGAGCCCGAAAGCAGGCTCAATTGCACTTATGCCGTTAATATTCAAATCATTGTCCGAGCCGGAAGCATTCATTGCAAGACTTCTGTCCGGATAAACTTCTCCGTTTTCTATCGGAACCCCTTTTAGTTTAATCTGATAAGAGTTTGGGGGAAGCTGCAGATTGTCACGTACTCTGATAGAAGGCAAAACTATACCCAAGTCCAATGCAGTCTGGCGCCTTATCTGGGCAATTCTTTCCAGTAAATCTCCACCCTGTTCAGCATCAAGAAGCGGAACAAGTCTATAGCCTATTTCTATTTCAATAGTTTCAACATTCAACAGCTCCATAACACTTTCTCTTGTAGCTTTTTTCTTTTTCTTCTTGAGTTTGGCTTCGTTAATGGGCTCTTCTGCATTTTGCTGGGCTTCAACTGCAGCCGCTTCTTCTTTCTTTTTGGTACTCTTTTTGCTGTACGCAAACCATGCCAGCGTCAAAGCAATGATAATAAACGGCACAGTAGGCATACCCGGAACAATACCCAAACAGAACAATAGTACCGAAACGATACCAAGGACTGTCGGATTTGAGAACATTTCTCTTTTTATATCATCGCTAAGAGAATCATCCTGACCGCTCGCACGGCTGACAATCAAACCTGTTGCAAATGATATAAGCAGGGCAGGAAGCTGGGAAACAAGACCATCACCGACTGTCAGGATAGTAAAGGTACTCAATGCTGTCATAATATCCATCTTGAGCTGCCACACACCAATAACAATTCCTGCAAAAATATTAACAACAGTTATTATGATACCTGCCGTGGCATCACCTTTGACAAATTTCGAAGCACCATCCATCGTACCATAGAAATCTGCTTCCCTTTCCAGCTTACGTCTACGGGCTTTTGCCTGTTCTTCATTAATTAACCCGGAATTCAAATCCGCGTCGATACTAAGCTGCTTACCGGGCATACTGTCCAACGTAAACCTTGCAGATACTTCCGCAACTCTAGTTGCACCGCCTGTAATAACCATAAAGTTAATCAGAACCAGGATAATAAAGATGATGAAACCGACTACATAATTACCACCGACAACAAACTGTCCGAAAGAATGGATAACCTCGCCGGCAGAGCCGTACAGGAGAATAAGCCTTGTTGAACTAACGTTAAGACCGAGTCTGAATATTGTTGAAACCAGAAGAATTATCGGGAAGGAAGAGTATTCCAATGGTTCTTTAATAAACAGACACACCAGCAAAATAATAACAGCCAGTGAAATATTAAGGGTTAAGAGTATATCAAGAAGCATGGGAGGCAGAGGTATAATCATCATAGCAACAATGATGACAAGACCTATTGCCATTATAATATCGTTATTTTTTAGTATAGTTGATAAGCTTATCTGCATGTGGTGTTATTTTATACTCTTCCCCAATATAAATATTACCCTATAAACAGATATTTTTCGAATTCTTAAACAAACTTTAGAAACAAAAAATATTGGAAAAATTAATCAGAAATAGCTTTGTTAATATTTTCAACAAGATTATTCAAAAAAGAGCCTTTTTTATTTACAATGTTTCTGCCCTTTTTAAGCAAGGTTATCTGATCACCGCTGAATTTATCCTCAAATATAAATTTACGTTCAATATTTTTGCCGTTTTCTAAGTGTGAACGAACGAAAACAGTTTTTATTTTAACTTTGATAATATCTTCACCAAGTTCAAGTATTTTAGCAAACGCCCTTGCAAGAGGTTTATCCGCAATTTCAAGAGATATTGAATGCTTTTCTTTAATCGGTGAAGATTTTATTCCAGTATCAATTTGTTTTACAAGTTCCTCATGAATTTTCTTGGTACCTGTAGTAATAATATTATTTTTATTGCGTATCATATTCAATCTAATCATCGAAACAACCTTTCCTGACAACTATTAACCATGTTTTATAAATAATCCTTTGGAACCTACCGGCAGAACCTCGGTAAATCCCAAAATATTTCTTTTTACTTCATATCCGAATGGTAATATACAAGTGCCTGTTCGTATATTAAACCAGTTGTTAACTATTTTATAACCGCCGGATATTTTTGTGACAAACTTTGCATTAGATGGCAGTTCACCGGTATCATTTATTAACTTTATCTGTTCCTCAGTCAGCCTGTTAAAAAATATCTGCCACCTTGATATTTTAAGATTTTTCTCTTCATCTTTAATTTTTGGAATCTCCTGCACAGATGTCTTCTCCTGTATTTTTTGAGACTCCATATCATTGAGCATACTGTCAAGAGTATCCTCTACATCAAATTCTGATATACCTAAAACCATATTTTACCTGCTATAATTATGTGATAACAACTTTATTCGTTTTTATTCTTAACTAAAGACTTTTCTTGCCTCTTCTCTGTCGTCAAAATGGATAGTCTTATCCTTTAATATCTGATAGTCTTCGTGACCTTTTCCGGCCAGAACAACAACATCTCCTTCTTTTGCAATATGTTTGAGCATAGAAATAGCTGTTCTCCTATCTGGTTCAACATAGATTCTCTGGGTATTAACAGACTTTATACCAGCAAGAATATCAGAGATAATCAGCTGCGGATCTTCACTTCTCGGATTGTCAGAAGTTACAACAACAATATCCGACAACTCATCTGCAATTTTACCCATTTTGGGGCGTTTTGTTGCGTCTCTGTCACCGCCGCAGCCAAAGAGACAAATAAGATTATTGTCTTTAGGTGTAAGCTCCTTTGCTGCTTTAAGAACATTTTGGAGACCGTCCGGTGTATGTGCATAATCAACAATAACAAGAGGCTTTTTATTGACTATCTCAAAGCGTCCGTCAACGCTCTTTGTCTCCTCAAGAGCTTTTACACAGACTTCCTCATCTATTCCAGCAGCAATTCCCGCTGTCAGAGCAGCAAGAGCGTTGTAAACACTGAACATGCCGTTCATTAAAAGATTTACGCATCGTCTTTTACCGTGGATGATACAGTCAAATTTAGCTCCATGAATTGAAAAATCTATATTCTCTGCAGTTATATCTGCTTTTTGTTTAATACCGTATGTATAAACTTTAACACCCTCAGGTATAACATCTATAAAACGCTGTGCATACTCATCATCACTATTTATGACAGCAAAACTTCCTGGTTTAAGATTTTTAAACAATATTGCCTTTGCTTCAAAATAATTGTTCATAGTGATGTGATAGTCGAGATGGTCTTGCGTAAGGTTTGTAAAAACAGCACCATCAAAGAAACATCCGCCTACACGATTCTGCTCAAGCGCGTGTGAACTAACTTCCATAGCAACGCAGTCTATTTTTTCATCCAGCATTTTTTTCAGCGTTTTCTGAAGCTCTGGCGCCTGGGGTGTAGTGTGTTTTGCGTCGTGGTAAGAATCTTTAGCAGACATTTTATACCCTAGAGTACCTATAATAGCACATTTTTTGCCCGCATCCTCGATAATTCTCTGCACAAGATGCGTAACTGTTGTTTTTCCGTTTGTGCCGGTAACCCCGATAAGTTTCAAATTTTTTGACGGATACTCAAAAAATGCTGACGCAACATCTGCAATCTGGTGTCTTGTAGATTCTACAACAATCTGCGGGGCATTAATATTCAGCTTTTTTTCTGTCAAAAATGCAGCAGCACCGTTATCAAAAGCCATTTGTGCATAATCATGACCGTCTGAATATTCACCTTTCAGGCAGACAAAAAGATTTCCCTTTTCTATTGTTTTCGAATTATATGAGATTCCGGTTATTTCAATATCATTAAAATTCAATAACTCTTTATACTTTGTATTTTCAATAATTTTAGAAAGTTTCATAATCATACCTCTACAATAATATTAATCCATTTTTATCGGTTTTTTAACTTTTACTTTATCCGGCAAAATATTCATTATTCTGGCAGTCTGCAATGCAACCTCTCTGAAAACAGGTGCAGCAACAGTACTTCCCCACAAAGCTCCTTTTGAAGGAGAGTCGATAACAACATAAATAAGTACTTCAGGATTTGTCGCAGGGAAAAAGCCGATAATCGATGTTACAAGCTTTGATGTATATCCTTTGCCGCCACTTACTGACTTTCTTGCTGTACCTGTTTTTGCAGCAACAGTGTAGTCCTCGAGATTTACCGGCGATTTTGAACGGCCGATACTTCCAGCAAGAAGCTTTGTTACAGAATGCGCTGTTTGAGGCGACAATACCTGCACCTGTTTCACTTTCTCCGGCAGCAATTCCGGAGGATACTGTATCACATGGGGAGTTACCTTAATCCCGTTATTTGCAATAGAAGATATAGCTGATGCCAGTTGTATTGCAGTAACAGAAACCCCGTAACCGTAGCCAATTGACGCATGTGTAGATTTATACCAATCTTTGTAATCAGTAATAATACCTCTTGACTCACCGGGCAAATCTATTCCGGTTTTTTCGCCTATACCAAAGCGTTTTAGCATATTATAGTGTTCTTGTTTTGTCATCATTAAAGCTACTTTGGCACTGCCTACGTTGCTTGAATGTTCAAACAAATAATACAAGTCAATTGCCCCGGGGAAGGGATGAACATCATAGTCATAATTTTTTATTGTCCACTTATCTACTTCAAGCTTTCCTGAATCAAGAATCTTCGAATTTTCTTTGATACGTCCAGTTTCCAGAGCTGATGCAATAGTCAGAACTTTAAATGTAGAACCGGGTTCAAATACATCGCTCAAAGTCCAGTTCGTCAGCTGGGTAAGCGTGGCTTTTTTATAGTTATTAGGGTTGTAGGAAGGTTGTACGGCATATCCCAGAATCTCGCCATTTTTTGGATTCATAACAATAACCGTACCGCGGATTGCGCCTTTGTCTTTTATTACCTTGGCGAGTTCCACCTCACAAACGTGCTGTATAGCTGAATCTATAGTGAGAGTAATTGATTTTCCTCTTAATGGCGCTGTTGTTGCTGCAGGATCCGTTGAAACCTCATAAATAATATCTCCGTCAGGAGTTTTTTCAAAATTTACATTCTGCTCAACTTCTTCGAGAATATCTTTGGCAGTGAGTTCAACACCGGCGGCTACATCAGCATCAGGATTATAATACCCGAGAATATGCGCAGCCATATTGCCCTGCGGGTATACTCTCTCATTTTTCTTACCAAGACTAATTTCTCTTAACCCTAACTCCCTAATTTTTTTTGCAGTAACACGCGGCACATCTTTTTTTAGAACAATAATCTTCTCATCTTTGGCGAGTTCTTTTGCCAGCTTGCCCTTATTCAGTTCCAATACCGGTGCAAGTATAGCAGCGAGTTCATTAGGTGTATGATCATAATATTCTGTATGCGCATATACATCAAAAGAAGTCTTGTCAGAGGCAAGTTTTATTCCGTTTCTGTCCAAAATTGCCCCTCTCATAACAAAACTTTTGGCACTGCGCTGGCGTTTTGCTTGATTTCGATAGTTTTTTATATCCACTACCATTATCAAAAACAGATAAACAATTATGACAAAGCATACAAAAATACACAGGCATTGCCACAAAATCAGTTTTTTATCAAATTCCTTGAATTTCTCTTTTTCGCTGTGATAACTTCTCCCCATTCCCTAATCATAGCACAATAAAAAAGAGTTGAACGATTAATTTATGTAAAATTTTTAATTTAGCATATTAATCGAGTTTGCCTTCATCAAGCAAACTTTGTACTTTTTCGACAATAATTTTATGTATTTCATAGACTCCTAAAGTACCGTCAATACTAACAAAATTGTAATCCTTTTTCATTTGCTCGTATTCGGTAAGACATTTGTCCTGATAAATTGTGAAACTCTTATAAAAATCAGAGCTAAGTCCTATATCCCTGCCGGATTCCCAATAGTCAAGCCCTGTAGTGCCAATAACTCTTTTCAGCAAAACATCAACAGGCATATCTAGATAGAAAACTAAATCAGGCTCAGGTGCAAAATCATAAAGTTTTTCAACCCATTCCAAATCAAGGCCTCTCACAACATCTCTGGCAAATGCCGTGTATTTGTATCTATCCATTAACACAACAAAGCCGGCTTTTAGCGCAGGAATAATCGTATTTTCAAGTCGATCCGCAAAATCCGCCGCATATAACAAGCTAAAAGTAGTAGCATTCAAAAGGTTTCTGTCTTTCGCGTCATCAATTACATTTGCAATAAGTCTCGATGTTTTCCATTCACTGACCATTGCACCGTAGCTTTTTTCCTCAATCCACTGCTTTAACAATTCTATCTGGGTGGATTTGCCGGAACCGTCTGTTCCTTCTATTACTATTAAAAGGCCGTTATGTTCATTATTTTTACTTTTCATTACAGAATAATTCCTTTTTTTGCGAGAATTTCAACAACAAGTTTTCTCATCTCTACCTGTTTTGCGTGTATTGACTGCTGTGCATCTATAGAAACAAGTCCGTATTCTTCCACCATTTTTTCATACTCATTATTCACACGATTCTGAAAAATTACGTAGCTCTTATACGGATTATTGCTCAATTTTAAATCCATACCGGCTTCATAAAAACTTGGCGTTCTGTTTGAACATATACGCTCAAGTGATATTTCAGCAGAAATTGAATAATACAATGCCAAATCTGGTTTTATTGCAAAACCATACATATTTCTTACCCAGTCTCTATCTACACCTCTTGCGACATCTCTGGCAAAAGCGGTATACGCATATCTGTCAGCAAGCACAATAAAGCCCGCCTTCATTGCCGGGATAATTATTTGTTCGAGCCTATCAGCAAAATCAACCGCATGCAAAAGACTAAAGGTTCTCGGGCTCAGGAGATTTTTTTTCTTAGCCCGCTTTGTTGTCTGGGATATCAAATCTGAAGAATTCCATTCTGTATAAATAACATCAAGATTTTTTGACTTCAACCAGTCCCTTAATATTCCGATTTGTGTAGACTTTCCGGAACCATCAATGCCTTCAACGCATATTAATGTACCCGGCAGCCCATGTTCTTTCAAAAATCTCACATCAGCCTCGCATAGTTTAGATAGTATTCAAATATAATACCATATTTTTATGCAAACAAAAACAGCCGGCTAAACACTAACCGGCTGTTAAGCTATATATGAAATGATCAATTAAGCCGTCAGACTTAAAGAACCTGATGCATTTTCAGCGCTTTTTCCGCCGTCTATGCGTGCATTATTGCCAAAAAGATTTTCATTTTTACCTTTTTCTTTCTGGATTCTTTCATTATTCATTGCTGTCATTTCTGCTTCCAGACGGGTCATTTTAGTCTCAATCTGGGAAAGTTGATCTTTGTTGTTGTCTCCGCCTTTTGCCTCAATAGCTTTTTTCTGTTTTTCTAAATTCTGATATTCTGTTTTTTTAGACCAATCAGCAACTGAAACAAACTGAATAGCATTAAGATTAAATGACATAGCTCTTTTCCTTTCTTACTTACACAATATTTATTATTTTGTAGCACCTCATACATATATAAAAAGTATTTCAAAATTATAGAATTTCATTTTTTTTAAAACATGTTACATTACTTAATATTTTGATAAAAATATGGTATTTAGTTTTTTGCATACAAATATAATCTAGTGTCGCATTTGCCCCGGCTCAATTCAGCCGGCACCTGCTCACCTTTTCAATTCAATTGACATTCACCTTCACTGCGTTTCGGTGACAGGCTCACTACTCCTCGCTTCGGTGTGCGTGTTCGCTTTGTCAAAGAATTCTTTCATGTCATTTCTTTTCTTATAACGAATTTTTCTCGGACATATTTTCTATGCAATCCGCTAAATATCATTTTAGATGTATATCTATAAATTCGGGCTGCACTGTTGCTTAAAATCAAGCTTCAGATGTTGACCAACTTCCAATTTATAAATTGCTCAACCCTCATTTTTTGGAGAAAAAGAAAAATCAAAAATAGTCTATTATTCTCGCATAGCCTTTTTCATAATAAGAATTTCAGATCTGTTTAAAAGTTCCTTTGTGACAGAAAAATCATTGATTAAGTTTGCAAGTTTGGGTGCCGGTATATCCTTTTGTTTTATATTTAGTTGAATTTCTGTCGGTATAAATCTTGCATAGTTCATATGATATACTTTTCCGTCCGCATCAATCAGTCTGTGCATCAAAATTTCGTGATATCTGCCATTCTCTTTTAAATCCGCTATAACTTTTTTCATTGGTTCATCATATTCAGTTAAAGGTGCTTTTATATCAAATTTTTTCATAAAATCCTTCATTCTGCCGGATGAGTTCAAACTTGTATCGAACAGATTAAGTTTAAAATAGAGATTGACGAGCTTGTGCCCAAGCATGTCCGAACTTTTTATATATTTTTGCTCTCCTGCCAAATCATCTTTACACAATCTTTGTACCTTGCTAAAGACCTGTTCTGCCAGAGATTTAATAGCTTTTTTGTCAAAATATTTTGTATTGGAGCCTTTAGAATCAAAACTTCTCAAAAGTATATGAAATTTTGGGTTGTCTGCTAGCTGAATAAAAGTAAAAAGACTATTGGCCATATTGTCTGTAAAACGTTCTCTCAGACGGTTTGCTTTTTCAGCTTCTCCTTTTTTCAATGCCTTTACTGAAGCAATATAAGATGCGTTAAATACATTAAACGAAATATTAAAAGCATTTAGTTTTTCCATATTTTCCGGTTTCAAAAAATAATTTGCATATTTTTCAGCTCTTTTTTGCAGCACAGAATTATTTTTATACCATCCGGAGGTGTCAAAAGCAGTGCGTCTGCCTGTCGAATTATAGAGTTCTGTGGCAAGCTCGGTAAAATCATATATTTTGCCTTTTTTATCTTTTACAGCAAGGTTTATACAGTCAGAGTCATAGAAAAATTCTGTTGTTCTGTACAAAATGTCATCCCTTGCAATTTGAAAATTTTCTCCGAATATATCCAGTCCTAAAAAACGTTTCTTTAAAGTTTTTAACCCCTTTGTAATTGCTGTAAAATCTTCCCAGGACATTGCTCTTTTAGAAGGTTTTGCGTCTGCATAGCAGTATCCGCACATATTTTTACATCCCCTGTTGACTGCAATAACATGTAGATTTTCGCAAAGATATTGAATCTCCTTCATTGTCATATTTTTAAATACTTTTATACCATATTGCAAACCCTCGAAAGGCTCCATGGCAAAGTCTCTCAATACAAAATCTTTTTCACAGTTTGTTATTTCAACATACTTTTTTAAATCAAGAACTCTTCTTTTTGCTTGAAGAAACTTGGCAAACTTTTTGATTTCAGAAAACGGATTTCCCTTAAAACTTGTATTATTCGAATTTACTGCTCTTATATTAATCTTGCAGGCAGAATTTGTACTGCATTTTTTTACGGCCTCAACATCTGTATAAAAATTCCTATACTTCAAGTTATTTGTTTTATAAGGTTGTATTTTCATTTGTTATCCTTAATCAGTAAATGTTTATACACTATGCTGCCTTACTGGATAAAAAACGAAAACGAAAATTTTTGCCTGCTTTTTACATTTTTTTTACAAATAGCCGTTTATGTTTAAAGATACTTTCCGGTAATACTGTTTTTGCAGGCAGAAATTTCTTCCGGTGTTCCCGAGGCTACTATTGTTCCTCCGTCTTCACCGCCTCCGGGCCCCATATCAATAATATAATCTGCATTTCTTATAACATCCAAATCATGCTCAATAACAATAACTGTTGCATTGTTGTCAATCAACTGCTGAAACACAGTGAGTAAAGACCTGACATCTAAAGGATGAAGACCGATTGTTGGTTCATCAAATATAAAAACAGCATCCTCTTGTTTTCGACCCATTTCAGAAGCGAGTTTCAAACGCTGCGCTTCTCCACCGGAAAGACTCGGAGTTGCCTCTCCCAGCGTTAAATATCCGAGTCCTAATTTTTTTAGCACTTCAAGCCGTTGTCTTACTATATTCAAATCTTTGCAAGCACAAAGTGCATGGTTTATGTCCATTGCCATAATTTCAGGCAGAGAATATGAATCCTTTGTCTTTGAGATATATTTAATACTTTCCGCATTTTTTGCATATCTTGAGCCGCGGCAGTCAGGGCAGGGAACATCTACATCCGGCAAAAACTGTACATCGAGACTTATGCTTCCGGTTCCGTCACAGGTGGGACAACGTAAAGTGCCGGTATTGTATGAAAAATCACCGGATTTGTATCCGTGTTCTTTCGCGTCTTTTGTTTTTGCAAACACCT
Source organism: Candidatus Gastranaerophilales bacterium (assembly GCA_944322755.1). GTDB lineage: Bacteria > Cyanobacteriota > Vampirovibrionia > Gastranaerophilales > Gastranaerophilaceae > CALUPY01. Next base: position 190,316 of record CALUPY010000001.1, read on the forward strand.
TTCTCAGTTCATCATGCACATTTGCATAAGTTGCGACTGTAGAGCGGACATTTATGCCAATAGGCGTAGCGTCAATGAGTTTTACATTATTAATGCCGTCAGCATATATGCTTTTTACATGTTCAGGCAGCTTTCTTCCTGCAATATGGTTCTCCAGAGCAGGAATAAGGCTTTCCAGTATCAAAGTTGTTTTACCGGAACCGGATACACCTGTTATTACAGTAAGCCGTCCGCGGGGGATTTTTACTTCAAGAGGCTTTACAGTATGAATATTTGATGTGGAAAGGGAAATTTCTCCGTTTTCAAACATTTGTGCAGGTTTTATCTGTGTACGAAAGCGGCTGACATTATTTTTGGATAAAAACGGGCCTATTTTTGAAACGGAATTTTTTATTATATCCGGAATTGAGCCTTGGGCAATGACTTCACCACCGTCCGCACCTGATTCCGGCCCCATTTCTATAATCCAGTCAGACTCTGACAAAATTTGTGTATCATGGTCGACAAGCACAACTGAGTTTCCGTCAGATACAAGATCATGCATTACAGCATTCAAGCCTTTAATATTTGCCGGATGCAGACCTATAGACGGTTCATCCAATACATAAAGAACGCCTGTTGTTCGGTTTCTAACAGAGCGGGCAAGCTGCATTCTCTGTCTTTCTCCCGTAGAAAGAGTTGACGCTGCACGGTCAAGCGATAGATACCCAAGCCCGAGTTCAGTCAGTCTTTTTGCTGTAGCCTGAAAAGATTCGCAAATAGCTTCTGCCATTGGTTTCATTTTTTGAGGGAGAGAAGTAGGAATTCCGTCAACCCATTCTATAAGTTGGGATAATGTCATTTTGCAGGCTTCATCCAGAGATATGCCGCGGAGTCTGGGCGCTCTTGCCTCTTCTGACAGGCGGGTGCCTTTGCAATCAGGACAAATATCCTCTTTTAAAAATTTTTCAACACGCTTCATTCCCTTTTCGTCTTTTACTTTTCTGAGCGCGTTTTCTACTGTATATACGGCGTTAAAATACGTAAAATCAATTTCACCTGCCTGATTGGAATTTTTCGCTTTGTAGAAGATGTGTTTTTTTTCAGCCGGGCCATGGAAAACAATCTCTCTCTCTTTTGGGGTTAATTCCCTAAAAGGGATATTTGTCCGCACACCCATCTCACGGCAAACATCAGTCATAAGAGACCACATAAGAGAATTCCAGGGAGCAACTGCCCCTTCGTCTATAGTAAGTGATTCGTCGGGAACAAGAGTAGATTCATCTACCGTTCTGACCGTACCGACTCCGCCGCAGCGCTGGCATGCACCCTGACTGTTAAAAGCAAGTTGTTCTGCAGAAGGTGCATAGAAATGCGCACCGCATTCAGGGCAGACCAGCTCTTTGTCAGCAGCAACATCAAGTGTCGGTTCGAGATAGTGACCGTTGGGACAGCGGTGATTTGCGAGTCTGGAGTACATAAGTCTCAGGCTGTTCAGCAGTTCTGTACCTGTTCCGAAAGTACTGCGAATTCCGGGTACACCGGGTCTTTGGTGAAGAGCAAGAGCTGCCGGAACATAAAGTATTTCATCGACCTGTGCTTTTGAGGCCTGTGTCATTCTTCGCCTTGTGTAAGTGGAAAGAGCTTCGAGATAACGTCTTGAACCTTCTGCATACAGAACGCCGAGGGCAAGAGAAGACTTTCCTGAGCCGGAAACACCTGCAATGCCGACGATTTTATTTAGAGGAATATCAACATCAATATTTTTCAAATTATGAACTTTGGCACCGCGAATTTTTATTTTATCGACACTTTGGGACATTTTATCAACCTCGCTGCATGTATTTTATAAATAATTATACACTTAAAAACACATGGGTAATGAATACAAAAACGGTATAGATTAATAATTTTGTGGATGATAACGCACAGCTGTAAAATGAGACTGTGCATTCAGCTGATGTAAATCATAGTTTCTGCAATGTATTTAGGACTGCCTGCATCTGCCATTGATGAAAATTGGGATGTATATGTGCCGAGTCTTTCTATATATTTTGAATTAGTTTCAGTCAATGAATGTATCATCATATTCTGATGGTCTGCGAAAATCTTGAAATAAATGTTGCTACAAGTGAGGTACCTATTGCCCTGCCTATGGTTTTAATAAAATTCTGCACAACGCTGGCATTAGACTGTGTTCAGCCGCAATTATTTCGAAGGAAACTGTATTATCGGTATCATAATATTCAATGTGGAAGTAGCAAAATTTATAAACCCCAAAATCCAATTTGCCATACAGGTTGCCATACAGGAACAAGAAAGGAGCAAAAATGACAACTGTTGAACCAATCAGGAATATTGCAGACATAAGAAAAGTGGAGAATTTTCTTAAAAAGAAAAGCAAGAGAGATCTTCTGTTATTTACTGTAGGGATAAACTGCGGTTTAAGAATATCTGATATAATAGCCCTGAATGTAGGAGATGTAAGAAATAAAGCATATATACAGTTAACTGAAAAGAAAACGGGAAAATTCAAAAAATTTCCCGTTAACGCAAAATTAAAACCTATGTTCGAGGAATATACACAAGGTAAAAAATCTGATGAGGCGTTATTTAAGACAGTATTCAAAAACAGGATAGACCGATTTGCGGCATATCATATTATTAAAAATGCTTGTAAAGAAGCTGGTCTGCTTGAAAGAGTCGGAACACACACTATGAGAAAGACTTTCGGGTATCATCACTACAAAAAATTCAAAGATGTGGCTATGCTCCAAAAAATATTTAACCATTCAAGTCCCCAAATTACTTTGCGATACATTGGTATTGAACAGGATGAGATTGATAAAAGTTTTGAAAATTTTATTTTGTAAAACTATCACTTTATAAACAAAATGTGAGAGTCTCTATGTTTATAGGATTTTGCAGGTAACAAAATGTATAAAAAAGGATTTTTATTTACCTTTATGTTAATATTATTAAAATAAAAAAGAATTATCACATTTTGTTTAAAAAGTGAGGATTTTGTGGATAACTCAGTAACTTGTGTAAAATTTTCGATTATAATTCCCGTTTATAATGTAGAAACATATATCAGGGAATGTCTGGACAGCATTGTTCGTCAGACTTTTAAGGACTTTGAAGTAATTTGTATAGATGATGAATCTACGGATGCTTCTCTATCCATTCTTCAAGAGTATGCCCAAAAAGATGCCCGTTTTAAAATCCATACACAAAAAAATCAAGGTCAGGGTATTGCCAGAAACAATGCGCTTGATATGGCACAGGGAAAGTATATTGTTTTTATTGACCCTGATGACTGGGTGGAGGACTATTTCCTGAAAATTTTAGATACAGAATTTGAAAAAGAAAATGCTGATGTGATTCAGTTTGATTATAAACAGATTAATGAATATTCCGGAAAAGAAAAAATATTTTCTTTAAAAAACAAATATAAAAAACTCTTTTGTGACAAAAATTTTTATTGCTGGAAAGAAATAAAAGAGGATACCCTGAACAATCCGCGCCAAATGGTCTGGGATATGGCATATTCTCTGGATTTTATCAAACGCAATAACATAAAATTTGCACCGAATAAACACGCAGAAGACCATATTTTTTCAATATCCGTAACATTTAAAGCAGACAAAATATTTTATATGGATAAAGTTTTGTATAACTATCGTTTGAGGGCAAATTCCTCTGTCAACAGAACAACAGTTGATCATTTTTGTATATTTGACAACATTCGTACACTCGAAGCCTTTTTAACAGAAAACAGACTTCTTCCTGACCTTGAAAAAGAACTGAACGGATACAAAAATGAAGTAATGTACAGACATTACGCGAATATACCCGAGAACAGCAGAGTTGAATATATGCAAAAATGTGCGCAACTGCTGCCGGCAGATGAATTGAAAAAATTAAAACACAGAATAAAATATAAAAACCGTTCTTTTTGGGAACTCATTTTTTCTATAAAAAATAAAACAAATAATGCTGTTAAATATAAAATTGTCACTATTTTAGGATTTGAATTTCTAATAAAGCCAAGAAAAGCAAAACTTTAATGCAATGTTCAATTTATGATTCAGTTTTAGTTTTGTCTTTTTTAAATAAAAAGTCCATTACAGGATGGAGAATAATCTGTGAGAGTATAGGTGCACAGAGAGCTAATATAAAAACAGTGGCGATAATTGAACTGAATTCTTTGACACCTTTTCCGAAATGATAGTCTTTGTTTGTGTGCAGCAAACGATTGAACTGTTTTTCAAGAAGCTTTTTGGCATTTTTGTCCTTTTCGTTCTGCAATTTCACCTGAAAATTGTCGTAAAGGTCTAGTTTTCTTTTGTCTTCCGGATTTTTCAAAGCAAATTTGTTGCTTACGAATTTATATGTAATGTTTTTAAATTTGTTGATTAAGCCAAGATAAAGACCGAGACAGAATGACTGGTATAAAAATTCTTTTGTTGCAGCATATTTTTTTGAACGTTTGTTTGCGTTTTTATCAAAATAAATAAAAGCAGGCCGCCCTGAAGCTTTTAGAGTTGTTTCTACAGCAATCGCGCAGACTGTATTTCTCGCAAACTCGGCAAATTTAGGATTTGCTGCGACTTTTCTGATACTGATTAAACTTTTTTGAACAGGTGATACATTCATAATTTATATCCTCATTCCTGCACGAAAGTAAACGGAACCGGGTTTTACACGGTAGATACTGTAGTCCTTATCAGGCTGTTTAATTACCGGAGAAATCGGAGTTTCCGGTGCATCAGGGTTGTAATTCGGCATAAGTTTTTTCATGACCGGGGGCATTCCGATATTGCAGAATTTTGGCACAAAATAACCTGCCGCTGTACAAATACCAAGAAAAGACATCACAGAACTTGCATTTTTGTATTTCGTTGAACCTTTTTTAGCAAGCAAAGAAGCCAAACCTTCCCCAATCATTCCCAAAGCCATAGTGGTGGGCACACCGATGAATTCGGTCATAAGCTCCCTTAGCGCTGCATACTTTCTCGCATCGGGTGATTCTTTTTTGTCTGTGATACTGAGTGTGGGTCTGACAGTGCCTTTTCCGCAAGCTATTGCAAGCACTGTATAAATCGGCTTGTTGTTCTCACCCAGCCTCTCACACAATTTATGTATAAAAGTCATCTCTAATACGCTGTTCTGTTATTAATGTTATCGTATAAATACAATTTAATATTAATCCAAAAAATATAGATTGCAATAGTTTTCTTGACTAATTGGTATTTAAGTACTAATATACTAATAAAAAATTAAGGAGAAATTTATGATTCAACTTTCAGAAGCTGCGGCTATTGGATTGCATGTCATGATTTATATTGCAAACAATCCTGATAATGTTCATTCTCTGAAAGAGATTGCAGAGGTTTTTAAAATTTCTGACAATCATCTTTCAAAAGTTTTGCAAAGACTTGTGAAAGCAGGATATCTTCTTTCCACAAAAGGCCCGAAAGGAGGTTTCAGTATTGTTAAAGAAAAAAAGAATGCAGCACTTATGGAAATATATGAAGTTATCGAAGGGAAATATACCCGTAAGAACTGTCTGTTTGCCTCAAGACATATTACATCTGGCTGCTGTATTATGAAACCGCTGATTTCTTCAATAAATGAGACTTTTGAAAATTTTATGTACAATAACAAAATTTCGGACTTTAAACTATAGGAGAATATTTATGACTATGTTTTGTTTTCAATGTGAACAAACCGCACAGGGTAAAGGTTGCACAGCCATGGGCGTGTGCGGAAAAAAAGCCAACACAGCAAATTTACAGGATGAATTAACTGATTCGCTTATTGAACTGGCCAATTGCGCTGAAAAAAATGAAGAAAACACTGAATTGATAATAGACGGGCTCTTTACAACCGTTACCAATGTGAATTTTGACAATGAATCAATTAAGAAATTAACCTATGATATCAAAAGCCGAATTAAATGTAATTTCCCATTTGATATAAATTCTGTATGGAATGCACAGGAAGACATAAGAAGCTTAAAATCGCTTATCCTGTTCGGGCTAAGAGGAATGGCAGCTTATGCGCATCATGCAAGAGTTCTTGGATATAAAGATGAATCAATCGACAATTTCTTCTACGAGGCCTTAGTCGGAATATCTAAAGATTTAGGTACAGCAGAGCTTCTTGAGCTTGTTTTAAAAACAGGAGAACTTAATTTCAAATGTATGGAGTTGTTAGACAAAGCCAATACTGAAACCTATGGAAATCCTGTTCCGACAAAAGTTACTACGAATATTGAGGCAGGGCCGTTTATTGTTGTAACAGGCCATGACCTCAAAGATCTTGCTATACTGCTTGAACAGACACAGGGCAAAGGCATAAATATCTATACCCATGGAGAAATGCTGCCCTGCCACGCTTATCCGAAACTCAAAAAATATCCTCATCTGAAAGGAAACTTCGGCACAGCCTGGCAAAACCAGCAGAAAGAGTTTGCAAACCTTCCTGCACCGGTGCTTTTTACGACGAATTGCATTATGCCGGTAAAAGACAGTTATGCAGACAGAGTCTTTACAACGTCTGTTGTCCAATATCCGGGAATGATTCATATTGATGAAAATAAAGACTTTACACCTGTTATTAAAAAGGCTCTGGAGCTTGGAGGATACAAAGAAGAACAAAAAATGACCGGCATAAACGACGGCGACTTGCTGACGGTAGGTTTCGGGCATAATACTGTTTTGTCGCTTGCTGATAAGGTAATAGAAGCCGTAAAATCAGGAGCAATAAAACATATATTTCTTGTTGGCGGCTGTGACGGTGCAAAACCTGGCAGAAACTATTATACCGACTTTGTAAAACAAACCCCGAAAGATTCTTTAGTTCTGACTCTTGCGTGCGGCAAATTCAGATTTAACGATTTGGATTTAGGAGAAATAAATGGAATTCCTCGGCTTCTTGATATGGGACAGTGTAATGACGCCTACTCTGCTATAAAAGTTGCTGTTGAATTATCTAAAGCTTTTGGTTGCAGTGTGAATGAACTTCCGTTATCTCTTATTTTGTCGTGGTATGAGCAAAAGGCCGTTTGTATACTGCTTACGCTGCTGTATTTGGGTATAGAAAACATCAGATTAGGCCCGACATTACCGGCTTTCGTTTCTCCAAATGTTTTAAATATATTGACTGAAAAATTCAAAATTAAACCCATAACTACACCTGAACAGGATTTAGAAGAAATTCTCGGATAGCAAAAAACGGAAAAGGATGGGATAGGCCCATCCTTTGCCTGTATATTACTTATACTCTTTGTCTGTAACAGATTCTAGCCAGGTTGTTTCATTGTTTGGAAGGTTCGGTTCAATTGAAATGTGAGCAAACATACTGTCAGGTGCTGCACCATGCCAGTGTTCAACATTGGGCGGAATCTGCACAACATCTCCTTTTTTGAGTATGCGTATATCTTTGCCTTTTTCCTGATAGCGCCCTTCACCTGCGGTGACAAGAAGAATCTGTCCGCCTGAATGCTTGTGCCAGTTAGTCCTTGCGCCAGCATCAAAGGTAACATTTGCTATAGATGAATTCCAAATATCATCTTTTGCAACAAGCCTGCTCAAATGAGTTGTTCCTGTGAAAAATTTTGAGTAAGGATTAATTTCCCCTTTGTCAAAAGGCTGTTCAAATTTTGAATCTGCCATAACTGCTGTTCCTCCTAAAAATAATGTCAAACAAAGTAATAAAGATAACAAATTTTTTTTCATACAACTTCTCCATTTTTATATCAAATTTATTCTAGAACATTAGAGCTGCTCTCAGTCAAGAAAAGAATTCATGCTGCATTTTTAAACTTAAAGGTTTTATAAAAATTGTATGTTTTATCTTGTAATTTTGAAATCCTCAGACTATTATTAAAGAGTACACGGAGGCACTAATGGCTGTTATTAATGAAAAATTTTTGATAAATACACGGGGATTTACTGATATAATAGATATTACCCAAAAAGTAAAGTCCGTTGTATACAATCATAATGTAAAAAACGGTACAATAGTGGTTGCGATAGCAGGAAGCACCGCAAGTATAACTACAATAGAATATGAACCCGGTCTGTTAAAAGACTTACCGGCTATTCTGGATGAGATAGCTCCTCAGAATAAGGATTACCATCATGATGATACTTGGCATGACGGCAACGGTTATGCGCATATAAGAGCATCCCTTCTCGGAAGCTCTGCAACAATTCCTCTTATCGACGGAGCAATGGTTTTAGGTACGTGGCAGCAGATTGTTCTTATTGATTTTGACAACAAGCCGCGCGCAAGAAATGTTTACGTACAAATAATAACTTAACGGATAGATTATGAAAGAAACGGCAAAAGATACTGCATTCAAAAACCTTAAGGGATTTGTAACCTTTCAGGACGGACAGCTCTACAGAAAAATTTCAGTTAAACGAAAAGATGATTACCTGAAATTTTTCGAAAGCGGTCTTTATAAAAAGCTGCTGGACAAAAAGTATATTGTCCCTGTTAAAGAAACAGATTTTGAAGGAGACAGGAATAATTTCAAAGAAATTGTCCAGCAAACGCCTTTTTTCTATTCGTATTCTTATGAATGGTCATTTTCTCAGCTTAAGGATGCAGCTCTGCTGCTTCTGGCAGTCCAAAAAATTGCACTCGAACACGGAATGACGGTTAATTCCGCAAAATGCGAAAATATACAGTTTTACGGCGCAAAGCCAATGATTTTTGACCCGTTCATTTTTGAAAAATATGATGAGGGAATAAATTGGGGCGCATATGAAGAGTTTTGCAGAATGTTCCTCGCGCCGCTGGCTCTGATGAGTTATACGGATGTAAGGCTCGGACAGCTGCTAAAAACATATATAAAAGGAATACCTTTGGATTTGACCTGCCACATACTTCCGCTGACAGCCAATCTTCATATGGGGCTGGTAACCCATATCTTTAAACACGCTAAGCGGATTAAAGAACGCGAGCTTAACATTAACAAATCAAGAGGAAAAGATAAAAAACAAACTATCCAGCAGGTGAAAGAAGTTTTAAAATCACTTGCAGACTGTGTAAAATCGCTGTCTTTCCCTGAATCAAAAAATGAGTGGGGTAATTATTACAAACATACCAGCTATTCAGACAAAGCTTTTTTTGCCAAAAAGGAAATTATTACAAATTATCTTGACAGGGTTAATCCTTCTCTTGTATATGACCTTGGTTCAAACAGGGGTAAGTTTTCAAGGATAGCCTCGAATAAAAAAATAAATACAGTTGCTTTTGATATAGATGCGGTAGCTGTTGAAAAAAACTATCTGCATGCAAAAAAGGCAAAAGAAACCCATATACTTCCGCTTTTGCAGGATTTGACCAATCCTAGTTCCGATATCGGATTTATGAATTTGGAAAAGACAGGTTTCCAAAAACGCACAAAGCCTGATTTAACAATGGCATTAGCCCTATTACCTCATCTTGTGCTAAAAAACGGTCTGCTTTTTGAAGATGTGGCAAAATTTTTGCGTACCCTTTCTGCGCATTTGATTATAGAATTTGTGCCTAATGATGATAAGAAAGTAAAAGAAATTTTGTCCCTTTGTAATCAGGAATATCCAAACTATACAGAGGAACGGTTTGTGAAGGTGTTTGAAAAATACTATGATATTTTAGAACACCATCCTGTTGCTGATACCAAAAGGACATTGTATTTGATGCAGGTTAAAGAATAAAATTTTTGACCTCATACAATTTTTCAAGCTGGGCAGATGATATTGAAAGTTCAATCTGAGAAAGTATTTTGTCCAGTTGTTCTCCGTCAATGTTTTTTATTGACGAAGGGAGTTTTATATCAGCAGTTGTTTGGGCTTTTGTCAGAAATTCATTCATTATTAAAAATTCTTTATATACATTTATAATTTCATCCCATTCGGGTTTTACATCCTGAGCTTTGCCCATATAGTATTTGCAGTCTTTTTCAAATTGCTCCAGATAAGAGATTATAAAGTCTATCTCATGCAAAGCATCGTCTGATTTTACATTTTTCCCGAAGTATGAATTTCCCTCTATTTTTTTGGGGGTATCTTTGTATTTTTTTGTAATATATGACGCCCATAAAAGACACCCGAGATAAAAAGCAATAGTGCTGTCCACAAGTCTTAATAACTGTGGATAAAACATTTTAAACTGGAACTTTCTCTGGTGCAAAGCCGGAATGCTGTTTAAAATATTGTATGCAGATTCTATATTCGGCGTAAAAATAACCGCATGTTCGGAAAAACCCGGATCAAACGGAACAGTATCTGTATTTTCAAGTAATTTAGCGACCATTGGAAAACCTCACTCTTTTTTAAAAACTTTCTCATTACATTTGATTATAAAACTTTTTTTATTTAAAATAAAGAAAATTGTTGAGTAAATGAAAAAGATTCTTAGGGTGAGAGAGGAAAATAAAATGTCACTAAATGTATATCTGGGCATAGATGTTGGTTCTGTAACAACAAAACTTGCACTCGTTGATGAGTCCGGAAAATATGTAGACAGCTACATGTTAAGAACCGCAGGAAAACCTGTTATAGCTGTACAATCCGGAATGAGAGAACTGCTAAAAAAAGCTTTATGCGAATATAACGTACAGGGAGTCGGAACGACAGGCAGCGGCAGAAATCTGGCAGGAGCGCTTGTCGGTGCGGACATGATAAAAAATGAAATCACGGCTCACGCTGTTGCAGCAAGCACATATGTGCCGGGAGTACAGACTATTCTGGAAATAGGCGGACAGGACAGTAAAATTATTATTTTAAGGGACGGGATAGTAACAGATTTTGCAATGAACACGGTTTGTGCAGCCGGAACAGGCAGTTTCCTTGACCAGCAGGCAAACAGACTGAATGTACCGATAGAAAAATTCGGAGAGACTGCTCTAAAATCCACTAATCCTGCCCGTATTGCCGGAAGATGCGGTGTTTTTGCAGAAAGCGACCTGATTCACAAACAACAGCTCGGGTATCCTGTGGAAGATTTGCTCTATGGACTCTGTCAGGCGCTTGTCAGAAATTATCTGAGCAATCTTGCTCTGGGTAAAGAATTACTGCCGATTGTAACATTCCAGGGCGGTGTCGCTACGAATTCCGGCATGGTTAAAGCCTTTGAAGAAGCTTTAGGTACAGAAATTGTAGTTCCCAAAAACCACCAGACAATGGGAGCTATAGGAGCTGCCCTGCTTGCAATGGAAAATCACCAATATACTGAAAACACGACCAAGTTTAAAGGCTGGGAAGTCGGAGAAATGCATTTTAATTCAGTAACAAACCAGTGCACAGGATGTTCTAATAACTGCGAAGTTATCACAATTGTAGAAGGAGAGCTTGAAAACCCGCATCCGCAAAATATCAAAGATATTAAGGGAAATATTATCGCCAGATGGGGCGGAACTTGCGGAAGATGGGATATTTCATAAAATGTTTTTTAAAACAGAGCTTTTTGCTCTGTTTTTTTATAGCAAAAAAATTTTATCAGGAGAGTTAAAAAAATATCATGAAAATTTCACCAATAATATCAATTTCAAAAGAAAACAGTATAAAAGCCGCTGCAGTGAACACTTCTTTCCCTTTTACCGCACTTAAAACATCTGTACAGGAAAACAAGATAGAGCAAGGGCACGAATCTTACACTGCCGGGAGTACTCAATTATCTGTAAAAAGTGCTTTTTACCCTTTATCTATCAGTCACCCGAATATATCTTTTAAAAGAGCAAAAGAAATAGAAATCGTTGACAACATCAGAAACGTACCGGGAATAACCTGTGCCTGCTGCGGTATTGAGGTTTATCCTTATGAAACCGTATCGAAAATCGAGGATGAAAAACTTTTCTTTTTTATGCCAGAAGCAGTCAAAATGCTCATAAAAACAGGCCTTTTTAATCCAAATAATGCAAACAGACAAGAACAAGAAGCATTTCAATACTTAAATTCATTAGCAAAAAAATATCCGGATAAAAGTTTAAAAAATGTAATGGATTTATATGAAACCCAAAAAGAAATGAAAGAAACCCTTTCTCCTGAGACTAGAAATCAAATTAAATATTACAATCACTCGCTTAAAAAGCTGTGCAGAAATTCTAAAGATATGGTTGAAATAATGGAACCGTACGAAAATCACTTTTCTGGCGTATATAAAGAAATCTTTGATTTGTTGAAAGAATATTCACAAAAATACCCTGAAAAAGATTTTAACTATATTTTAAATGTACCTAATGTATACTACAAACATTTAAAAAAGCTTCAAAAAAAACAACGTAGTATAGTTTATAAAATTGAACACTTTACAAAACAAAATTATCCTCAATATGAAAAACTACTAAAGCGTAAAACAGAAATTGTAAAAAATATAATTTTTGATGAGGACACAAAAATTCCTCAGAAAAGACAGCGTATAATTGATACTTATGCAGAACTACAAACAAAAACAGATCCACTGTACATGCAGAAAATTCTACAAATTGCACAAGAACTGCCAAAATCTAGCAATTCTGTTAGTGCATTCATTGCAAAATATTCATACAGAAGTAGTGAAGAAATTGCCCATTTGATATTAGTATCAGGAGCATCAAGTGAAGAGCATATAAAACCACAGAACAGAGACAAAAACGATAAAGGGCCCGACACCAATGACAACAAAATTGTAATGTGTGCAGCGTGTAACAGTCAGAGAAGTAAAACCAGCTACAAAGACTGGCTCCTTATTCATCCTGAAATGGTTCAAAATTGTCAGAAATATATTGACAAAATAATAGATTCTATTATTAGCGGGAAACTGCTAAATTACAATGATTACCCGCAAAAAGTAAAAAAATCGCTTTACACCGAATCAGGCGGAAAAATAGACATAAACATAGACAGATACGAACATTACTATGAAAATTATTTTGACAAGAAATATTAACTACTATACCCCATACATAAAGCATACTTCCCACGGAGTCCTACTACAGCCGCTTAAAGCCGATACAGTCTCTTTTAGTGCAAACAGAAAAGAACGCAACTACGAAACTGCACTTACTAATATTCCCAAATTACCCTGCCCATGCTGCGGGAAAATAATGATACCGGAAAATGTTTTTGAACGTCCTCTTGTGAAAAATTACGATGTTTCTGCTGTTGAAGTTTTACGTGCTTTGAAAAAATATGAAACCCAGATGCATAAGCCGGAACGTGATGTATACAGAAGATTGGAAAAACTTAGTAAAAAATATCCTGAACTGACGCTGCAGCAGTTATTTAACAAAAAGCGCTACTATCACCTTGCCAATACGGAAATAAAACAGCTAAAAGTTTTAAGTAAAATTGAAAATACTGATTTTAATTTAAGTCCTGAGTCTCAGGCTAAATTAAATAACGCGTTAAAAAATACCAGACAAATTATGTTCCTTGAAGAAAAGAAAACTCAGGAAAAAAGAAGACGTATGATAAGAGAATTTATTGAACTTCAAAATTCCTGTCCTGAGAAAAAAGAGATGAAACAAATCCTCTTAATGATTCAGGAACTCCCCAGTTCAAGAAATGACATAGACTCATTTTTTGTAAAATATGCATATTTGGATTCAGAGGCACTGGCTTTTAAGCTTCTGGAAAGTTCTAAAGCTTCAATTGAACACATAAGAGCTGCTTCAGATAGCGGTGCGGATAAGGCGTCAAATTACCTTGTTATGTGCCGTCAGTGTAATAATACACGCAGCAGTATGCCATACGAAACTTTTATCAGTCTCCATCCCGAAATGATAAAAAACTGCCAAAAATATATGGATAGAATTATAGATTATCTCAACAAAAAACACCTATTCGGGCTGGAAGATTATCCGTATCTTATTCAAAAACAGCTACTGGATGAGACTGACGGTTTGATAGATATGGATGTTTCAAAGTATAAAATGCCATACGGAGTTACTAAAATAAAACAATTTAGAATGTAGCATCACAAATTGTAACATTTTCTTAACAATATACTTTTAAAAAAGGCAATTTTTTAAAAGTATATACGTTTATATATACATAAGAGATACAAAGGAGATAACAAAATGGCAATAGCAGCAGCATCAAATATGAGCAACAACAGAAGCGGAAGCGGTGCATTCACTCCCCTTAGAAGAAAACCCGCACAGAACAAACAGCTTGCTGCAAATCTTGATATTCTTGACAAAAAAGATATCAGAATGAGATTCAAAAACTCAAGAGATCCAATCTATGTAGCATTTGATTATCTCGACAAAAGACCTATTCAGGAACTTGCTGTAGAGTTCGTTAAAGATTCTATCTTTGATATTATGAACTTTGTTTCTATGGGTAAAATCTAATTTTTAGAACTTAAATAATTTTGACAATAGTTTTTAATAGCGCATTGTGTACATAGTGGCTTTTGAGGTTTACAGATATTCTGCCCGAAAGTCACTAGTATTGTATTAATATCCAGCCAGTACTTTTCAGGAAGTATTTTTCTCAAAGCCATTTCTGTTTCATCCGGAGTTTTTGTCCTAACAAGCCCCAGTCTGTTCGAAATTCGGTGAACATGCACATCTACACAGATTGCCGGTTTTAAAAATCCCTTTGCCATAACAAGGTTTGCTGTTTTCCTTCCGACTCCCTTAAATTTTACCAGTTCATCAATAGAATCAGGGACCTTACCGCCATATTTGTGTACTATTTCGTCAGCTATTTGTAAAATCTGTTCGGCTTTATTTCTGTAAAAACCCACCGGATAAATAGCTTTAGCCAAATCGTCTACATCTACGTTCAGAAAGTCCTCTGGAGTCTTTCCGAGTTCAAGCATGCGCAAAGACGCCGGATATGTAGTTCTATCATTTGTACGCAGGCTTAAAATACAGCATATCAGAACCAGAAACGGATTCTTAAACTCCTCCATGAGTTTTACAAAATCTGTCTGCGGAAGATTCATTCCTTTTATTCCAGATACAATAGCATCAATATTCTTCATTTAAAATACCTTATTTCAAACAACAAAACATTATATCAAAAAAGACTGCCTGCTAATACAGACAGTCTTTTATCTTTTGCACTTATTATTCAACAACAATAGCGCTTACAGGGCAAGCATCTGCTGCTTCTTTAACGCAATCTTCGTTGCCAGCAACTGCTGATTCATCAGCAACTGCGATGTCTTCTAATTTGAATACTTCGGGGCATAATGATTCGCATGCTCCGCAGCTTATGCAGCTGTCTTCTACTTTTACTTTCATTTCTTTCTCCTTTTTTTACATATCTGTAAAAATATTTTGTTCAATTCATATTATACAAAAAATATTTTGAAATTGCACATACCTAATTTCTATTTAATACAAAATTTTACCTGATTTAATTTACGGCGAGTTTCAAAGTGGTCGACAGTATCTCTCGTTCAGTAACTATGAAATCAACTTTTATATCGTGGGGTTCTATCGGAATATCCCCAAGCATAAGTTCAGAATACATTGGAATAACTTTTAGTGTCTTTTTATTCAATCGCACTAAAAACCTGTCGTAATATCCGCCGCCATAACCTATTCTATAGCCCCATCTGTCAGCTGCAAGAGCGGGGACAAATACCATATCCAGAACATCTAAATCATCTATAGGTTCACTTTCGGGCTCCGGTATACCGAATTTTCCCTTCACAAGTTCATTTTTAGCAAAAGGACAAACCTGTATGTCATTTTCAACAACTTTGGGCAGAAAGTATGTTTTGTCATCCGGCAGCGCAAGGAGACTTATTTCATTATTAATCGGGTAGTAAATCATTATATTGCAGACAGATTTAAATTTGCCCCAGTTTATAATTTGTTTAATAATGTTTTCTGATGACCTTTCCGGGTTCAATTTTTTTCTTAAGATTTTAGCCTGTTGTCTTAGCTCTTCTTTTGTTGCCATAACATACCCTTTGCATTAAGCTTTACAGTGTCAGTCAATATTATTATAATGTATAAAATGGAAAATAATCACGACGTTTTACACAATAATCTAGTCAACCCTGAATTTTCAGAACATGGATATATTCAGGTGTATACAGGAAACGGCAAAGGAAAAACCACAGCTTCATTGGGGCTTGCTGTAAGAGCTCTCGGACGCGGCTGGAAAATTCTGGTCGTAATGTTCACAAAAGGAGGAAACAATTACGGCGAACTCTACACGTTTATGAACCTGTGCGATGATTATAAAGATAAAATAAAAATTGTGCAATCAGGACTAGATAGAATTGTTTATTCTTCTAATCTTACCGAAGCAGATAAAAAACAGGCGCAGATGGGCTGGGAAATAGCCAAGAAAGCTATTAAAAACAATGAATACCAGATGGTTATACTCGACGAAGCGAATATAGCACTGGATTTGGGTTTGATTGACCTGACTGAAATGATTGATGTTTTGAAAAACAAACCTGACAATATGGAAATAGTCCTCACAGGAAGGAATGCAAAGCAGGAAATAATAGATATAGCTCATCTTGTGTCTGAAATTATACCCGTAAAACATTATTGGGATAAGGGTATTTCAGCTCGCAAGGGGATTGAATTTTAACGCTGATTTGTTATATAATTACAAAAAAGATTAGAGGAGAATTAAAATGGCACAGCAATTCCCGCCGCAATTCAAATCAAGACTCGCACTTCTGGTATTTCTGAAAGGTGCAGCAGCTCCGATGGTATTGTATTTTGAAAACCCCAAAGCTGAATATGAAGATTTTCTTAATGCAATCAAAACCGGTGCAAATGTAGCTAGAATCATAGAAAAAGAACCGACCGGCCCTATTAAAAAGGTAGCCGTTATGTCCAATCAAATAGCCTCGGTCGCTCTCCAGGAAGAGGTCTGCTAATCTTTATTTTTTTATAATATAATGGATTTTGTTAGATATCCGGTAATTTAATGAAAATCACAGAAATAAAAAATAATTTTGCTAAAGTATTATATCGTCCCGCTGAGACGAAACTTGTGCTGTCTGATTTTTTGACATTAGACGATGATAACAAGAAGATTTGTGCACAAGTCATTTCTATAGAATCAACATCTATTCAGAGTGCCAATCAGGCTGTTGTAAAATTTTGCTTTAATATTGCAGGTGACGGAACTCTTAGCCCCTACAGCGGTTATGTTCCATCGCTTGACGCGAAAGCCTATGCTGCAGACCCGATAATGATTCAAAAAGCCTTTTCTAAACAAAACGGTGCTGTCTGTCTTGGCGAACTTACATCCGGCTCAAATCCGCCATTAAAATATGAAAAATCCTTTTTGGATAAGTTTTTATATATTCAATCAGATCGTGCCTCGGATACAAACTATATTTTTGAAGTACTGTTGAACAATCTTAAAGACAGAAACTGCTTGATATTTGATTTGGACGGAACTATAGAGACCGAATCAGAAAGTACTTATGAAATATGTAAAAACTTCAAATTGCCGATAAACATAGAGACTTTGAATTACATATATGAAAATGATTTGTCGGGTTTAACAATCGAGCAGAAAGCTATTGTTCAGGATATTATACTGGATATTCAGGAATATATTAAAAGCGAAGATACGGGATACATTCCGTTTTCAACTTTACTCGAGGTTGTAGACGATATTTATCAGACCGATAAGTCTCTCGGTATAATTCTTTTCAGAAACAAACTTTTAAAATACCATCAGTACAGACTGTTTGCGTCAAAGGAACAGGAGTTTGATGCGCTGCTGAATTCTGCAAGCTTCAACAACCTTACTATTTTGAAACTAAATAACGTACCGGAAAATTGGCGCAAAGAGGCTATGAGCTATGTTATAGGCTGTATGCCTGAAAATGTTCATTATCTTGTATCCGTTTCGGATGAAACAACAGATGTACATGTTCTGGAGAAACTTTTTGGTGCAAAACGGGCTGCGGTTGCATCTGCATACAGCTGTAAATTTGCAAATCATTTGAAATCACTTGCCAAAAATCTGATTCTGTTTGCTCCAGAAGAGCTGCAGAAAGTCTATCCGACTTACAATTCATTTTTGTCAAAATTATCAGAAGGTGAATTTGTCATAACAGGCGACGATACACTCTATACACCACTTATCATAAGGAAGCTGAGCCCTAAAAAAGAAACTGCTGTTGAGACAATAAGCCCTGAGGATATCGAAATTCTGTCCAATGAACCTGTTGCCCAATCTTCAAATGATGATTTTACCAATGTTTTTAATGATCCGGTGGAACAAGAAATTGCAAAAGACGTTGATTCGATGTTTGTTTCCGTAAACAATGAACAGCCGGCTGAGTATGAGCAGGTGTTGTCTGATGATGATTTGGATTTTCTTGATGACATAAACAGCGGAGAATATCAATATACAGAAGAAGAAACTCAAGAACAGACACCACCTCCTGCTACAGATGAATTTAGCGGATTAGAGCCTCGATTAGCAGACGAACATTCTGATTTTTCAGTAGAAGAGCTTCACGGATTTACCGAAACAGAAGAACTGCAAGAAATACATCCGGAAGAAGAAAGCGTACAGGATATCACAACTCCCGAACCAGAGCAATATACGTCTGAACCTGTTTACACTCCGGAACCGCAGATACAGACACAAGATATACAGCCTCAACAACATTTTGACATTCCGGATATGGACACATTACTGAATGAACAGAAAGATGATGAGGATTTTGAGCTACTTCCGGAGGATGATGAAGTTGAGGATTTGTTTGCAGGTCAAAGTTTTATGCCGCAAAACAGACCAGACCCCCAGCAATTTACAGAAATTTCAGATGATGACACGGCTGCAGAAAATCTTTCATTTGTGTCACAGTACAGCGCACCTTCGGCACCTTCAATACAAAAAACTGTTCAAAATACACAACAAAAAGTTGTAGAAAGGGAAAAACCTACAGTACCGGTATATACAACGAATTACAGCGAAGCTTCTGCTGTAAGCGGAAACCAGAAACTGTCTGAGGGAAATGTTGTATACCATGAAAAGTATGGCAGAGGGGTTGTGGAACAGATTATTTCATACGGAAAGAAAACACTCTGCTCTATTCAGTTTGATAATGTAGGCAGAAGACTCCTCGATCCGAAACTTGCTGATTTGAAAATTGTTTAAAAAAGAAAGACCTTATAAGAATTTATAAGGTCTGTGTATTTAAATAAGAAGAGAGAGCTTTCATATATATAAAGTTTTTTTTAATTAAAAAATTGCCAGGGATATATAAAAAAAGTTAAACTTATTTACAAATAATTTATAAAATTGCAGAACAAAAATAAATACACAAATACTGATGCACAAAATGATCAGGGTGCACTTTGTCAATAAAATAAATACTAATTTTTTATGTTTTACTTTTTTATTGCGATTGCAGAGATTTTACAGTATATAATCATCACAAAGGATAAAATTGTTACACGGCAGCTTCTTCAGGCGTGGTTTTGTTCATTGGATTCCAGCTGTCTTTGAGGTTGTGCTTTATCAGATTCTGGTAAAAATTTTCTTTGTAATTAAGTATATCCAGCTGTTTTTTCAGGTCATCCATCTGCTTGAGTGCTTTTTCTTTTGTAGCGTGAATGATGTCATATCTCTCTTTGATTGTAGAATCACCAACTATACATAAATCAATATATTTCTTTATTGATTTATTTTCCGTACCAACAGAACGTAGACATTTTACTATTTTTACCCATTCAAGATCATTGTCTGTAAACAGTCTGATATTGTTTTCATTTCGCTTAATAAAAGGGAAAAAACCGCTTTTTGCCCAAAATCTGAGCGTATGCTCCGACACATCCATCTTTTTTGCAACTTCTTTTATTGTATAATACACTAGTACCTCCTGCCGCTTCGTAAAAATATTTTAGCACAAAAACTTTATATAGTAAGCTCTCAAGCTACAGTGCAAAAATCAAAACTATTCACAAAAATTACTTATTAATAGTGCACATTTTTTAATAAATTATCAAAAAGATTATTTCTGCGTTTTTAAGCTAAAATAAAAACAAAATAGAATAAGAAAGGTCACAGATGAAAACTCCCCCGTATTCTCAAATTTCATTCAATTCCGGTAAAAATTTAATACAAAATCTTTACGGCGAAGAAAAAATCAATCAGCTTATATCTCATTTAAAAAAAGGAATCCGCAAACCTAAAACAGGTGAAGTAAAAAGCACATTAGCGGTCTATTCTTTGGATGATATGACAATGTATCCAGAAATTTCAGGTAAAACATTGAAGAGTGTAAGTGTCAGATTAAGGGGAAATGAAAGCAGCGTAAAAACAAGAGTTTATGATTTAAAGGAAAATGCTGGAGTGTTAATAAAAGAAGCTGAAAGTTACAGAAAGTTTCTTGAAAAGCCTGAACTCTTGGAAACCTCAGGTTTTTCGTATAAAGGAGCAGAAAAGAAACCTGTTTGCGGCGCCCATGTGGATTGTTACGAAGGGATTATTAATAATAAAAAAGCTGAAATTAAAATTTCAGCTTTCGGGCTGGAAATTATAGAGACACTTAAGCATAACCTGCAAAAACTAACATTTATGGATTGGGCAGTAACGCAGATTCTCTTTGTCAAACAATCTAAATCCGGTGTTGAATCCATTATCAGAAAGATTTCAAAATTATTAGATGCACCTATAGAGGATAAAATAAAATTTTTTTTAAAATTATAGTTAGCTGATTCTGACGTCCGCACATAGAGAATTTCCAGAGTGTATTTTATCGGTTTAGCATACAGAAGTATAGCACGGCAAAAAGTTACAATAAAAAAGAGCCCGGAAGGACTTTCTTTTATTTTCGACCACGGAACTGTCTTGGATTTGCTCCACGCTCGGGAAGTTTCGCTTTTGAACCTGCGGTTCAACTCCGCTCAATTCCCTCGCTATCCGGACTTGTTTCACTCCGTCCGTCCGCAAATCCGCTGTCTTGGATTTGCTCCACGCTCGGGAAGTTTCGCTTTTGAACCTGCGGTTCAACTCCGCTCAATTCCCTCGCTATCCGGACTTGTTTCACTCCGTCCGTCCGCAAATCCGCTGTCTCGGATTTACGATTTAATTTTATGTAAAATCCGCCTCTTGGATTATTGGCGTTCACAAGGTCTAGAATTACATTCCGAATTTTATTCTAAAAATTCTGCATTCCATAAACCTTGTTCACATAGGCACTGGGGGCTTACACAAAACTTGTTCGTATTATGCAAGTCTCCATACAGGAATACTATAACATGAGAATTGTTCTGGGGCTGGAGTGTGCGTAAATTCCGCTGTATTTTTGTGTTAATATTATTACATAAGACAGGAGTTTATTTAGTGGAAAACTTGAATAAAGGTGAAATTATAATCTATAAAAGCGATGATGGTTCGGTTTCTTTAGATGTTAAACTGGAGCAGGATACAATCTGGCTGACACAAGATATGATAGTCAAATTGTTTGATTCTAGCAAAGCTAATATATCAGAACATATTTCTCATATATTTCAAGATGAAGAGTTGGACAAAACTTCAACTGTTCGGAAATTCCGAACAGTTCGAAAAGAAGGTGGCAGAAATGTTTCAAGAGAATTAGAATATTACAATCTTGACATGATTATTGCTGTAGGCTATAGAGTAAACTCTAAAAAAGCTACACAATTTAGAATTTGGGCAACAAATGTTTTGAGAGATTATCTGACTAAAGGCTATGCGGTTAATGAAAAGCTTTTGCAATCACAAAAAAGCAAAATAGAAGCCCTCCAAACAAGCGTCAGTCTGCTTTCAAGAAGTTTGAATAACCAAATTGACACCGTTGATAAAGCAAAAAATGTTGTTAATTTGCTTGAAAATTTTGCTAAGGGTTTAGATCTATTATACTTTAGCTTTAGCAGCAATAAGATCCTCTATAAATTTTTTTGCTTTTTCTCTATCATTGATAATTTGTATTATTTTTTGTGCACTATGAGCAGTAACAACTATAGTTTGTCTTTTTGTTACAAAGAATAACACAAAAAGAACAATTCCTATCACAATACCCCATGATAAAGCATAATCAACATAATTGTTTTGTAAATATATACCTAAAATTATAGATATAACTGCAAAAAGTAATAGGATTGGTTTAGATTGATAACCATATATTATAGAACTAATATCTTTTAAGAATATTGTTATGGAATATTCCTTACCAATTTTTGAATATGAACTATTAACATAATCTTTTGTTAATATTGTATCTTCTAGAGAAGATATAATTGAAGGATTTTGTTCCATATAAAACTCCTTAATTCTATTAAATAAATGTCGACGGCGGGACTTGAACCCGCACGGGTTTCCCCACACGCCCCTCAAACGTGCGCGTATACCGATTCCGCCACGTCGACATATATATTTAATTTTCAATTGTCGCGTATACCTCCCCTCTCGAAAAACGATATATTATCATTTCTTTCAGATTATTTGCAGCTCTGTGTTCTTCTGTTCATCATATTTTACTCTGGTAAAATATTCTTCACACCGAACACTTACGCTTAACGAGCTCGCTCGGCTTTGACAAGCCTCGACTCCGCTCTTGCAAAAATCCTCCGGCAGAGTGCCACGTCGACATAAATATTTGATTTTCAATAATACTATATTATCACAAAAAAAATTTTTGCAAAAAATCTGCCGATGAAGGGACTCGAACCCCCATGAGTTTCCTCGCACGCACCTGAAGCGTGTGCGTCTACCATTTCGCCACATCGGCAATTAATGATGTCAAAGTTCATTTGATGGTGCCGAAATGGGTCTAATTTAAATACCTCCGCTCTCGCTACGGTTTGTCGCCACATCGGCAATTAATGATGTCAAAGTTCATTTGATGGTGCCGAAATGGGTCTAATTTAAATACCTCCGCTCT
>CALUPY010000002.1 GCA_944322755.1 Candidatus Gastranaerophilales bacterium
ACAAAACTTTCTGTTTATCAAAAGCCTGGCATTGCCCGGCTTTTGATAAAACTTTGTTTCTATGATGGAAATAATTTACCGGCCTACACTAAAGATTTTATTTTAAGGAATAGTCGAATTTAGAATGTTAATTAGTTTTATTTTGTCGATTTCAGGACAGGAAAAAGCTGGAGATGAGGCTCGAAGCGAGTACTTGTATAACCAAACGAGCAACAGAGCTGAGCGTGAAGGAAATCCAAGAGTGGATTTGGGCAAGTGCGCCGTGTGCCTGAAAGGCACCCAGCACGTCCTGCGAAGGAATTTGATACGAGCGAATTTTTTGCGAAGCAAATCAAAGCGGAGTGCAAAACCTTGCGAACGTCAATAATCCAAGAGGCGGATTCGTTTAACCCCCCTCCCTCTGGTAGAGGGCAGGGGTGAGGGGGAGCGCCGGAGAATACAGACATATGTATAACAATGTGCCGGGCTATGATTTAAACAAAGATGTTCAAAACAGACTTTGAAAGATTATTGAAATACATGAAGAAAAGAATGTCTAAAGAAAAAACGCCGGTTTAATACCGGCATTTTTTAGCCCCTTATGCTGTTATTAATGCTTAAATAATCTATACAGTTCAAATTTGTCGTATTCATAAAGGTCACTGGAATTATGCTACTATGCAAAATCTAATTAAAGACATCAGATATTTTCAGTTTTAACCCATATATTATTGTTTGTATTATTAATATTTGTTTGAAGTAATTTAAAACCGTTATTTTCCATAGCCTTTTTTATAATAGAAGAATTTATACCTTGCATAAATTCTTCTTCCCCGAATACAACAAGTCCTTCCGGTTTTAAGATTTTATTTATTTGTTTAGCAATTGAGTCCATTATTTCCGGGGCATCATCTTTCATGAAACGAAACATATTATCACCTTTACATAAGGTATGATATAAAGCGTTTCTATATAAAAGTACATTTATGCTATTAGGTTTATACATTTGTCCCAGGTTCATTACATCGCCTACACTGAATGTACAATTACCAAATGCAAGTTCTCCGGCTGCAAAATCTTCAACTAGTCTATAGGCATTTGCTTGTTGTTCCAGTGTATGTTTAAGATTGTCCATTACTTCTTCAAATGGCAAGCTAAAATCCGCTAATTCAGGCATTAAATTCTTTGTTATACGCATTTGCTCATTATATTGATTCTTTTGCTTTTCAAATTCTTCTTTGTTTGCTAATGTAGCTTCTAATTTTTCAAGTTCTTGTTTTGCATTTGGGAAAACAGGAACTTTATAAGGTATCCCTTGGGGGTGATAATATTGACCAAACTTGTTTCTGCATCTTTTTTCATATTCTGTTAAATCTTCAATATTATCAGTTAACAATATATCTTCAGAATTTAAATTGATAAAACTTAGAGATGAATTATCTTCATTTTTTATTAACTGGCAATTATTGTTTTGTGCTTTCTCAATACATTCCGAATTTATATCAAATCCCATAATATTTAGTT
The DNA here is from genome assembly GCA_944322755.1 of Candidatus Gastranaerophilales bacterium. GTDB lineage: Bacteria > Cyanobacteriota > Vampirovibrionia > Gastranaerophilales > Gastranaerophilaceae > CALUPY01. The sequence goes on from CALUPY010000002.1 coordinate 1,504, forward strand.
TATCACTTAACTTGTCCAACATCATTGCATAACTTTTAGCCTCTTCACCTGTTGAACAAGCACCCGAAACAATATTAATTTCTCTATCATCACCAAATTTTTCTAAAATATAATTTTGGACAACCTCATCAGTTTCCGGTTCTCTAAAAAAGGCTGTTTGGTTGTTCAACGTTCCAATTTCACTCGAGTCTGATTTGTGATAATTCATTTGCCCTTTAAAACTAATCATATAATTAGCTTTGTAATTCTCTGCGCTTACTTTAGAAATATCATTGGCTAAAGATTCTGGTTTGTTGTAGCTAGTGTTATTTCTGATATTATTTTTAGAATTATAATTAACTATATATTTACCATTGCAAAGATTAGATTGATTTATATACACAAATATCTCCTTTTTGACTTTCGAGTTTTATAAAACAACTAAAAAATTTTTTTTGCTAACAATCTTATTATTTAATTACAGACCTAAAGATATTAATATAGTTGTAACTATTGAGAAAAATCTTAAGAATATAGAAAATTGATGAATTTGTTAATATCGACCCCCGTTTTTGACGGTAAAACGATAGACTTCCCGCTAGTTTTAGCCTTTGAGTATGCTATAAAGTTAAGAAATCTGGAGACGAGGACTCTGCCGAATAAAATATGACTAAATGTCTTGTTTTATGAGAGGGGAGAACCCCTATGCGAAAGCATTGTGTTCGATTCTCATTGCTATAATTTTGGAAATATGAATAAATGGTTGTAAAAGAACATATGGTTTGATTATTTGTTCCGCAGGGTTCGCTTTTTTCGGCAACATTAACTTGCACTGATGTTCAATGCATCATTTTATGAGAATTTAAACTGTTCTTTTTTATATTGAGTTCCATAAAACGAAGTAATAGGGGATGTTTTCATATATATACCTGTTATAAGTTACACAAATTTAATTTAAAATATCCGAAAACAAAAATTTGCTATTATTTTCTGAAAAATTTATATTTTTCCATGAATTTTTTATAAATATTGCATTATTAAAGTTATGTATAGGGCAAAAATGCACCAACCTACATTCTATCAGGCGTTATAGCGGAATTAACTTTACTTTTCTTTGCAAAAATTGGTAATACTAGCAAAAAAATCTATCTAGAGATTTTAATATAAAAGAATATTAAAGGCTGTATATTAAGAAAAGGAGTAAAATATGCAAATTAATAATTATCACCACACTCAAAATCTTTGTTTTGGAGCTAAATTTATTAATAAAGTTCCTGACTTTGATGTTGATTTACATAAAGCCGGTGAAATTTTTGAAAAATTAACAAAAGATTACCCTGATGAAAAATTAATTTTTGAAAAGCCGAAAGTATGGGGGCAAGTTGGTGACGTATTCTCTCTTTCGGATAAAAATGACAACAAACTGATAAAAGCAGCCTGTGCTTTCTCGAACCACAGTGAATTTGATGAAGCAAATCCGCAAAAACAGGCCGCTTTGTTAGATAACATATTTAGATTTATCAAAGAAAGAGCAAATGCAAAATTTATAGATGAAGAATTTGAGAAAAAATATGACGAAATCAGTAGAAAACTCAGAAAAATCAGAGAACTGCAAAGTGCCCATAGAAACATTGAGGCAAAGGATCTGGTAAAAGATGCTCAAAAATATAATATAGAAATAGAGGATACCACTGCAGACAATCCGAATTTCAAACGCATCTATCAGCTATCTCAAAAAAAATTATAAAAAAACAAGTAAAGCAGCATTACTATACTGATAAAAACGCAGGTCGGATTTACTTAATCCGACCTGCGTTACTATGAAGACAAAAGAATAGAACACCATTTCCGAGCTTTGTGTCGGTTTCGTATCAATTCTAAACACCAAAAGTTTCTTTATACATTTGCTGAATTTTACTGTCTACCCCATCAAAACCTTTTATGATATCTTCAAAAGAGATTTCAGGGAATACGGACAGAAATTTTGCAACGGCTTCAATTTTTAATTCTTCTATATCTTTTTCTGAAAGTCCGTCAATATTGTAAAAAACATTATGTAAAAGAGTGTTCCTCTCAAGAATCTAATCTCTAGAAGATGTTCATCATCTTCCATAAAATTGTTATATTCAATTCTGATTGGAATTTGTACCATGAATATACCTCTATACCTTATATTATATTAAAAGAAATCGTTTTCCAACCTTAAGAAAAAACTTCTGACCTTGTTTAAAATTCTCAAACCTTATGATATTTTTCTGAAAATTTGCGGAACTGGACTATTCCGAAATAATCAAATTATCCGTACAACTCAAAAACAGTGCGTATCTCACTGAAATTCTGCAAATCTCAATCTATCCGTACAGTCCAGAAAAAGTCCAGTTTTCCAGTTTGATTTTTTTTGGTAAACTTAATTTTTCCGACCCGGAAACTCCCACACAAAGCCAACTTTACCAAAATAATCTATCTATCCGTACAAATCAATCTGGACAAAAAACTACATTAATGTCGAATCCCGTTTTTGACGGTGAAACGATAGACTTCCCGCTAGTTTTAGCCTTTGAGTATGCTATAAAGTTAAGAAATCTGGAGACGAGGACTCTGCCGAATAAAACAAGACTAAATGTCTTGTTTTATGAGAGGGGAGAACCCCTATGCGAAAGCATTGGGTTCGATTTCCATTGCTATAATTTTGGCAATATGAATAAATGGTGGTGATAACGGGAACACAATCGAACCTTTTTGTTATAAGAAATATCTTAATTGATATTTATAGAAATTTTTATAAAATAGACTTTAATAGTATAAAAATTTTTATTAATCATTTATAATCTGTTTAAAATACTAATCTTTTATTTTAAGATAATAATAATGAAAAAGAAGTTAAATGTCATTGTAAGTATTGATAAAACAGAGATGACAGAAGAAAAAAAGAAGCAACAAGTTGCTCAATTTTTTGTATTGCTTGCTAAATGGAAAACTAATGAAATAACTAAAAACAATTCAAGTAATGAACAAAAATAAAAATTTAAAGCCTAAAGTTTTATATAAATATACAACATTTGAAACAGGATTAAAGATTCTAGAAACGCAAACAATAAGATTTAGTAATCCAACAACTTTTAATGACCCTTATGATTGTAATATCCCCATAAAATTAAAAGATTCAGTTGATTTAGATAGCGATTTTTTTATAACTCTGAATAACCAAATTAGAGAATATACAAATTCTGATACACTAATAAAAGACAAACTTGATAAAGAGTTAGAAATATTAAAAAATAGTAAAGAAAAACTAAAAATAAATGCTGATATCTTTTTAAATAAAATATTAACTCATTTTAAAGAAGACATGAGAGTGTTATCACTATCAAGTACTAATAGTAATTTATTAATGTGGGGGCATTATGCCAAAAATCATACAGGTATAGCAATTGGTTTTGATACAAGCTATAAGTTTTTTAGAAATGTCATTAAAATAAAGTATAAAAAGGAACAGCCACGATTAGGTAAATCTTTAATCAATGATTTAACCTTAGAAAGTCCTAAAGCACTTGAAGAGTTACGATTATTTTTTCATACAAAAAGTTTTGATTGGAGATATGAGCAAGAATATAGATGCGAAATGGGTATTAACCATTTATACAATGAATTTTTATCTAAACCATCTTTTATAACAATGTTTCCTGCATTTTTTAAGGAAATAGAAAATAAAAATAATTTTGTACACCCATATATTACCCCTGAATGTGTAAAGGCAATTTATTTAGGTTCAAGAATTGATATTTCTAATGAACCAAAAATTATCAATATTGTACAAAATAAATACACACATGCAAAAATATATAAGGCATTTTTGTCTGATACAGAATTTAAAATAAAATTTAAGCAAATTTAATAAAAATAGATAATGGGAATTGAACCCCTATAAAAATCGAATATATTATCATTTTTCCATATTTCATATGTTTTATATTTTTACTTTCAAAACTTATTCTATAAAAATGTTGATATAACTATGTTTTGCCATAGGGTTCGAATTTTTCATATAACTGGAGACGAGGGGAATCGAACCCCTGTCCGAAATGGAATGCAGCAAACATCTACGAGCGTAGGTGCATTTTATCTCATTTTAGCAAGGAAAGCATCCACAACCTAAGCTAAAACAAAGCAGTTTTAGAAGATACGCTTCTTGAGAAAAAACTTGATACGGCTAATTCTCATCACCGTACTGCGTCTTGCATAATTTACCCTTGCTGCCGGCAAGCTGGGCGGCAAGAGTGGGCATAGTTCAGTTTGTCGAACTATCGGTTACTAGGCAGCGAGAGCTGCTCTTCTGCCGAAATTGCCTTCGATAACGTTGTTAGCGTTTATTTTAAGTTGCTCGTTGATAACCGAGAACAGCGCTCGGACCCGCAGTTTGATACAGACTATCACCCCGTCAAATCCAAAACGTCCCCATATTAGTAAACATTATTTTGAAAATATATTCTTTTAATACACCGGCAAAATATAGCTTTAACCAAAGCAGTGCTCATTGTTCCACTACCCCAAGCACCATGTTTACAACAATTTAATCCGGTCTTATACTTTCAAATTGTTCGGATATTCATATTTCAAAGTACTGCGTATTATTTATTATAACACAAAATATGAACTATTCCAGTGCGTCATATGCTTTTTTAATTTCTTTAATATCCTGCCACATAAGCCATTTTGGACTGCCTTTTTCGCGGGAATCATTGCGCAGCAGATAAGACGGGTGAAAAATCGGCATCATTTTAGAGCCATACGGCCCGTCAAACCATTTTCCCCTTAGTTTTGTAATTCCGGTTGTACTATTGAGCATTGAGTTTACAGCAACACCGCCGCAGAGTAGTATGATACGCGGTTTTAAAATTTCAATCTGTGCATCCAGATATTCACGGCAGGCAGCTTTTTCATCCGGCAACGGATTACGATTATCCGGCGGGCGGCATTTCAGTGTATTACAAATATAGACATCTGTTTTTCTTGACAAACCGACACAATCAAAAATTTTATCCAGAAGCTGACCTGCTTTTCCGACAAACGGCTCTCCTTTCTGGTCTTCCCAGTATCCAGGGGCTTCTCCTATAAGCATAAGCTTGTGATTAGGTACACCGCCCGAGAATACAGAATTTGTCCTTGTCTCCCCAAGCGGGCATTTATTACAATTACGGCATTTTTCTCTAATTTTATCCAGTGCATCAGAGTCAACAGTCATAATCAGCCTCCGCATTTTTTACAAGGCACTCCGCCTCTGGCTTTTGCTTCTTTTTTATCAATTTTTATACAATTTACTGTACAGCTTTTTGCGCTTGGGCAGGTAAGTTTATGAATTTTTCCGGTTTTCGTATTAAACATTACGGTTTCCGCTAATACAGAGCTTGCACTCATCACTAATAACAATAATATAGAGAAAAGCTTTTTCATAAAATTACTCCACTTTTTTCTATTCTACTCTTGTTATAAAAACTAAAAAATATAAAAAAGAAAAATTGTTACACAAAAAAATACTGCTCCGTTTTTTGGAACAGTATTTATACTAAAATATTCTTTCTGTTTATATTTTCAAATCAATAGGAGACTGAAGCTGTTCTTTTGTAACAGTAGACGGGTCTTGTATCTCATCTTTGTTTTCATTGTCTTCAGATTCTTCATCTGTTTTGGATAATTCATTAATATCATCAAGTTTATTCATATCTACACTCTGTACAGTACTTTCAAGCATTTCCTGCTGCATTTGTGCAAGACTTTTTTTACCTTCCTGCAATTTTGCAATCCACGCATTCATATCAGTACCTGATGTTTCTGTAGAACTTGCTGCATAAGTCAAAATAGTCATAATTTCCTTCTTTCTCTATATTCCGACTCGCCCGAAATCCTTTTGCGGGTCTTTCTCACATAACAACTTAACATCTTCTAAAATTATATACTTTCTAAAGTTTCTTTTAATCATGTTTTTATATGATTAGCAAAAAAGCGGCAGATTTGCCGCTTTTAGACTCTTATGTCAATGGGGGATTGCAGCTGTGCTGACGTAATAGTGGAAGGATCCTGAGGGATATTAGTCGCACCTGCAAGTAATTGTAATGCTATAGCGCCTTGTTGTTTAGCCATTGTTAATGCAGAAATCTGCATTTGTAATGCCTGAGTCTGGGACGCCATGGCTGAGGAAATAGAATCTACCATGTTTTTCCCTTTTCTATAATATACAAATGTATTATACCATCACGCAGATTTTCTTAAACAGTACAAATGTATGAGATTTATATAATCACAAAAAATCTTTGAATCTCTTTCCCTCAACACGATAACCGCAGCCTTCATGCATTTTTGCCGGATATAAAATATGATTTGACGGATATTTTTTACACATAGAAAGCCGCTTGTCATACACAGAGCACAAACCTTCTTCTGTCACATACTTACAGGCAAAAATCAAATTACCCTCATCATCTCTGCCTCTTATGTAAAAACGCTTGTAAGCAGGGAATAGAAACTGCATTATCTTAAACTCCTTTTCCGTATAAGTGTCATAGCTGTACATATAATTGCAGCATTTTCCGCATTTTTTGCATTCTCCGACTATCCTGTAGTTTTGTTTTTCCGGCACAAAATACGAAAGAAATTCATAATAAAACGATTTAAAAAAATCAATAATCATATCTAAACAATATCATACAAAAAGAAAAGAGGCTAAAAGCCTCATGTTAATTGTTGAGTATCGTCTATAAATTTCTCTCTCTTCTATTTAGATGGTTTATTTAACCATTTGTGCCTTTTTTAAATTGTCTTTTAAACCTTTAGCCAAATCATTTCTTCCGTTCTTTTCATATATTTTCGTAATTGTTTCAAGAAACTTCATGCTGTCTATATCAGATGGTTCCATTGTTTTGGAAGAAACCGGTGTAACAGTTTTTTGATTCCTAATCGTGTTATTTGTCACATTTTTAGCATTCTGAACAGGAACAGACTGTTTAACAACAGGCTTTTTCATAACAGGTTTTGGATGCGCAAGAGGACGTCTCGGAATACCGGAAATGCCATTTGTCATAGTGTTTGCTGTCATATAAGGATTTTTCTGGCTTTGCTGATAAGCTTTAACGCCATATGCAGAAGCAGGCATCATTGGATTGAGTTTTTGCGGAACTTTAGATGCCATATCTTCATTTATTCCTACTTCTCTGTTAATATTCGTCTGGCTTAATCCGATTTTCTGAGAACTTTCTTTTTTATTTTTTGGTCTTAAGAATAAAGCTGCGGCAATGAAAATTATACCGACAAGCGTCGTAATATTAAAATCAAACCCGCCTGCCAAATTCTTTGTTTTATTGACAACTTTTTTAATCAAACCCTTTGCTGACACAACAGCAGCTCTGTCAATATTTAGTTTTGTCAAAACCTCATTCACCTGAGGATTTGAAGTCTGATCAACTTCTTCAACGAAATCGGAAGGATTATAAACGGGAGTATAAGAATTCATAGGTTTGCCGAGCTCTATAGTTTCTTCCTGGGGATTTGAAACAGGTGAGTTTGTTTTTACGTTTTCAAAATAAATTTTGCTTTTTGCAATACCCTCGCCTTTAAAAGTTATTTTTAAATCCTCTTTAGATACTGGTTGTATTGTAACATTTTCTATATTTGCAACATTGTTATATACAGTATTTAGAGAATCTGACGCCTGAACATTTTTGAGTTCAATATACATCTTGTCATCAGAACTGATAACTTTTTTCATCTCTGCTGCATTGTCTGTTTTTAGAACAATATCATATCCTGTTTCATCAGCATTAATCTGAACTTCTGATAAAGTGTTAGCCAGAACCGCAGACGAGCTCAACGCTAAAAACAAAGCAAAACCTAAAAATTTTTTCCCTAAATCGATACTTCTCATACTCTTCTCTATACTCCCCAAGAGATTTTCATCTACTCAACTATAGCTAAATCATACATGTTTGAAAAAACTTATACATCAATCAAAGGGTTATAACTTTTATATTGACCAGATGGTCAATATAATTTTATCCTCCCAATAATTTATTTATGTATCATAGTTCTTGATTTCAATGCATGTTTAGTGTACCCTATTTATGTACCTAATAGTGATAAATATCACGATTATGTGTAGTGTGTACCATATTATTAAAGGAGAGTTAAATGTCGTTACCGACCCAGACAGGATTCGATTTTCATAAGGTGGATAGTATTCTTGAATCCAATTCATATGAAAAGTCAAAATTAATAGCAATTTTGCAGCAAGTACAGGAAGAATTCAGATATCTTCCTCTGGATGTTCTGACTTATATCGGCACAAAAATAGAAGGGCTGTCACCGGCTACGGTATACGGTGTAGCTACATTTTATGCCCAGTTCAGTCTTGAACCGAAAGGTAAATTTGAAATAAAAGTTTGTGATGGAACGGCCTGCCACGTAAGAGGCTCAATGCCTGTTCTAAATGCAATCAAAGCCAGATTAAATTTAAAAGACGGCTTTTTCACCACAGATGACGGTCTGTTTTCTGTTGAAACAGTCAGCTGCCTGGGCGCTTGCGGACTTGCACCTGTTGTTGTTATAAACGGTAAAGTTTACCCGCAAATGACCTCGGATGCGATAAAAATCGTTATAGACACAATAATAAACGAAGAAAAAGAGGCATAAATTATGACAACAACATTAATAGATATAAAAAAAGAGCAGGAAAAAGCAAAAGAAAAAATAAAAGCCCAAGGGCTCAGAGTTCTTGTTTGTGCCGGTACAGGCTGTATTGCAAACGGCTCTCTTGAGGTTATAAAACAGTTTGAAAAATTCGGAGCAGATGTAAGAACGCTCCAGCATCACGACAAAATGACAGTAGTCCCCACAGGCTGCCACGGTTTTTGCGAAAAAGGCGTACTGGTTATTATTCCGGATTTGGATATTACTTATGTAAAAGTAAAACCGGATGATGTAGAAGAAATAGTAGAAAGCCATATATTAAACAACAAACCTGTAGAAAGACTTCTCTACACAGACCCGAAAACAGGCGAACACATTCACAGAAATGAAGATATCGGATTTTATAACCAGCAGACCAGAACATCTCTTGCAAACTGCGGGCATATCAATGCTGAATCTCTTGATGAATCTATTGCTGTAGGCGGATATGCTGCATTGCACAAAGTTCTTGAAGAGAACAACCCTGAAGCCGTAATCGAAGAAATTACAAAATCCGGATTAAGAGGAAGAGGAGGCGGAGGCTTCCCGACCGGTCTAAAGTGGAAATTCACAGCAGCAAACAGAGGCGGGAAGAGCTATGTTGTCTGCAACGGCGACGAAGGCGACCCAGGCGCATTTATGGACAGAAGTATTATGGAAGGCGATCCGCACAAACTTCTTGAAGGCATGGCAATTGCCGGTTTTGCTATAGGCGCAGATGAAGCTTATATATATGTAAGAGCTGAATACCCGATGGCTATTAAACGTTTAAGAATTGCTATAGCAGATGCAGAAAAAGCCGGATATCTGGGCAAAAATATAATGGGTTCTGATTTCAATTTTGAAATCCATATTAAAGAAGGTGCCGGTGCTTTTGTTTGCGGCGAAGAGACAGCACTTCTTGCATCTATAGAAGGTGAAAGAGGAATGCCCAGACCTAAACCGCCGTTTCCGGCAAACAAAGGTTTATTCGGAAGACCGACACTTATTAACAACGTTGAAACACTAGCTAACGTACCTGTTATCATCTCAAAAGGCGCTGAATGGTTCAGTTCCCTCGGTACAGAAAAATCAAAAGGAACAAAAACTTTTGCACTCACGGGCGAAGTAAACAATACAGGTCTGATTGAAGTTCCCATGGGTACTACCTTAAGAGAAATTGTATTTGATATCGGCGGCGGTATCAGAAACGGCAAAAAGTTCAAAGCCGTTCAAATAGGCGGCCCGTCTGGCGGCTGTCTCACAGAGGAACACCTTGATATTCCAATGGATTATGACAACCTTATAGCCGCAGGCGCAATGGTCGGTTCAGGCGGTCTTGTCGTAATGAACGAAGATACTTGTATTGTAGAAGTAGCAAGATTTTTCATGAACTTTACCCAGAATGAATCTTGCGGTAAATGTGTCCCCTGCCGTGAAGGTACAAAAAATATGCTCAAAATCTTAGAAAAAATCGTCAAGGGCAGAGGCGAAATGAAAGATTTGGAAACGCTTGAAGAACTTGCACACGCAGTAAAAGACGGTTCTCTCTGCGGTCTCGGTAAAACTGCGCCAAATCCGGTTCTTTCCACTCTGAAGTATTTTAGAGATGAGTATATAGCTCACATCAGAGACAAAAAATGTCCTGCAGGAGTTTGTACAGCTCTTAAAGTTATTGAAATTGACCCCGAACTTTGCAAAGGTTGTACAAAATGCGCAAGAAATTGTCCTGTCGGGGCAATCGAAGGAACAGTTAAAAATCCTCACAAAATTGACCAGACAAAATGTATTAAGTGCGGTGCTTGTTTGAATTCATGCCCGTTCAAGGCTATCAAGCAAAAGTAAGGATGTGACAAATGACAGATAAAAAGACATTGATTATAAACGGAAAAGAAGTTGAATTTACAAACGAGCCTAATTTGCTCGAAGTTATAAGAAAAGCAGGATTCAAAGTTCCGACATTCTGCTACAGACCTGACCTGACACAGTTTGGTGCCTGCAGAATGTGCGTTGTTGAGGTTGAATACCCAAATGGCAGAGTTATGATTAACTCCTCCTGCACAATGCCGCCTGAAGCAGGTATTAAAGTTAAAACAAACACAGAGCGAATAAGAAGAATCAGAAAAACCGTTCTTGAACTGCTTCTTGCAAACCACGACAGAGAATGCACAACCTGTGAAAAATCAGGAAACTGCGAGCTTCAGGAATATGCTCACGAATACGGCATAAAAGACATAAAATATGTTGAAAAAAGAAAAGATGCATATCTGCCGATTGACGCTTCAAACCCGTCTATTGTCAGAGATCCGAACAAATGTATTCTCTGCGGCGCATGTGTCAGAGCTTGCAGTGAATTTCAGGGACACAGCGTACTCGGTTTTGCAAACAGAGGTTCAAAAACAGTAGTACAGCCAATAGCAGGAAAAAGTCTGGCAAGTGTAGACTGTGTATTTTGCGGACAGTGTCAGGCAGTCTGCCCGACAGGAGCACTGACCATAAAATCAGATGTTGAAACAGCCTGGTCTCTGGTTAATAATCCGGAAATCAAAACAGCAGTACAAATTGCCCCGTCAGTCAGAGTTGCACTCGGTGAAATGTTCGGCTTAAAACCCGGTGAAAACACAATAGGACTTATTTATGCAGCATTGAAAGAAATCGGGTTTGATCTTGTGTTTGATACAAACTTTTCAGCTGACCTCACCATTATGGAAGAAGCTCACGAGTTTGTACAAAGACTAAGCGAAAATAAAGACCTGCCGCTGTTTACATCTTGCTGTCCGGCATGGGTAAGATATCTTGAAACGCAGCATCCTGATATGCTGAATCACCTTTCAAGCTGCAAATCACCGCAGGGTATGCTTTCTCCTGTGCTGAAAGAACTGGTACCACAAAACTTTGAAGGATTTACAAAAGAAAATCTCAGAGTAGTTTCCATAATGCCATGCACAGCTAAAAAAGTCGAAGCAAGACGCGCGCAGCTTATAAAAGACGGAAAACCCGAAACGGATGTTGTACTGACAACACAGGAACTCGGAAAAATGATAAAAGCTGCAGGTATTGACTTTGATACACTGGAACCCGCTAAAGCAGACTCACCTTTTGGAGGATATACTGGTGCCGGTACTATTTTCGGTGCATCAGGCGGTGTTGCAGAGGCTGCGGTGCGTACAGCTTATACTTTTGCAACAGGTGAAGAACTATCAGATATTGATATTACACCGCTCAGAGGTGTCGATAAAGACTCGAGAACAAAAGATGCAGAAGTCGACATAAAAGGAACAAAAGTAAAAATCAGAGTCGTTTCAACCCTGAAAGAAGCAGAAAAATCTATCAAAGAAATCAAAAACGGAACAGCCGATTTTCAGCTTCTGGAAGTTATGGCTTGCCCCGGCGGATGTATAAACGGAGGCGGACAGCCTAGAAGCTGTGATGATATACATATTAAAGAAGAAAGGGCACAAGGGTTATACAAAGAGGATAGAGAGCTTCCTGTCAGAAAATCGCACCAGAATCCTGACATTAAAAAGCTCTATGCTGAATATCTCGAAGCCCCCGGTTCACATAAAGCACATGAACTGCTGCACACGACATACAGTGATAAATTCACAGGCTCGTATAAAGATTTAGTGAAGCACTAGCCACAGTCTGCATCATTTAATAAAAAAGAAGCAAGATAATTTTTATCTTGCTTCTTTGGTTTTATATTTTTTTAATTTAACGCCCAGTTCCAAAATTCATTCCATGCGCCCTGATTATCAATCTCTGAGGGTCTGACTTTTATGGTTTGCCCTTTTTGGATTGTATTATTTGAATAATCTTTATACTGGCGTCCTTCAAGTTCCATTGGAAGGTTATCACCCTCATAATAGTTGTACTGATAATCGAGTTCATTATGAGCTTTTACAGCACCGTCTTCAATGTCAAAAAGTTTCTTCAACTCTTCAACATTAATATCTTTATTGGGCGTAATCAGAATATAATCCTGATTTTCATCAAGTTCCATTTTCGCAGTTTCTTTTTGTTTAGCCTGTTTTGCTTTAAGTTCATTGATTTCATTTTGAATTTTTGCTTTTTCATCAGCTGTTTTGGCTTCTGAAAGTTCAGCATATTTGTCACTTATTTTCAAATCCATATAATGAAGCTTTTGGCGTTCATAGTTCATTTCTTCGTTTTCGCTGGTTTTGTCTGATGCCGGATGTGTTTGCTGTCCGATAGGAATAGTAATTTTCTGACCGGCCTTAATATTATCTGCATTCGTAATATTGTTTGCCTCTTTAAGCTCGCTTACAGATACACCATACTGTGATGCAATCTGAGATAAAGTTTGTCCGCTTTTGACAGTAATTGAATCTCCCATTTTTATCTCCTCATACTAATTCTATTTTCTATATAATTAAAAAAACATTCTCTTCGAAAAAATTGCCATATAAAATAAATATTTGTATATAAATAAAAAAAGGGGCTTGGTAATCAAGCCCTGTTGTCTGGAATTAAGAATAGTTGGAAGTATGAAAAAGATTTGATTATATTAAACCTGAGTTTCATACTTTTAACAATTAAACAGTCGGGCTATTTGAGTACTTGATATCATATACAATAAGGTAGTATGCATAAAAAGAACTCTTATGAGTTCTTTTTAGTTTATTATGAAAGAATTTGGATATTTCTTATTTTCAAAGATTTCGTAATCCCTTGTATTAACAATATTCGGATTCGAAAAATACAGTTTCAACTTTCTTTTCAGATTTAGAGAAAGAGCTGTTTCTCTTGCGAGCTCTGTCTGTTTTTTTCGTTTTTCATAATTATTTTTATTTTCCTGGTAGTATTTCAGATTTACATCTGGCATGCGGGTTATGTCATTAAGAAGTTGAGAAGCTTTTCTGTTTTTTCTGTTTTCCCAGATTGTTTTGTCAAAATACGGGTGTTCAAATATTTTCTGCAGTATTTTTTGAGCAGTTTTTTCGTCACTAAAGAAAAAACCTTCCTGCTGGGACATTGCCTTTCTTGCAAACTTTTCATTTTCCTGAAATATATAATACAATGCACTGTCTATACTTTTTATTGAGTCTGTTGTTTTATTGACTTTTAAGTCTTCGTAAAAAGCATACATTCCTGTTTTTTTCAACTGGTGCTGAACATAGTTTACCTGTTGTGCATTCAACTCATTCCAAGGTGTTAGTACAATTTCTTCTGTCAGACGCGGTGAGTTAGCACAGATATTGTCTATAGAATTATAATAATTATTCATATTATAATTATGCATTGATATATCCTTATATTCTCTCTTATGTATATAAAAACATTTTTTAGAAAAAAATTGACATTAATTCATATTTAATTGACATGAGAAAATCAACATTTTAAAATTATTTAAACAGAGGGAACAGGGGTGGAAATCCCCGACTGAGCCGCAACCGTGACAGCCGGAATACTCTGCGGAGGTCTGACACTTATAGTTGGATGTAAAAATCTTAAAGAGGTTTGTTAGAGGGAGAAAGTAGTTGGAAATACTTATCCGTCCTCCGAATTTGCCGATACTTCGAGCTTAGGTCAAGGCACATAATGAGCTTAGAGTATCCCGCGTTTACAAATAAACAGGGATTTTTTAATGTCAACACAGATTACCGGGAATGTTAGAACAGGAACTTGTCCGCACGGTTTGCCGCCGGGTGCTTGTCCAATATGCAATGGAATGGGTGGTGGAGGCGGCAGCTCCAGGGTTAATGAACATAAACCGGGAGAGCTTACCTGGAGCCAGTGTTACGCAATCGGTCAGATGATGAAAGCCCAGAAACTGGCAAAAGAAGAAGCGCAGGCAGAAGCTCTCGCGCAGGCGCAAAAAAGTATGGTCATTGCTACAGCACAGTTTGCACAGCAAATGCGTGAACTTATGATGAAATTTCTCCCGGCACCTGTATCAAATGCTGTTGTTTCTGCAGCTAATAATGTGATAATGCCTGCAATCAGATTTGTGCAAAATCTTTTTAACAGTCTGCAAACAACACTCAATAACGTGTTAAATACAGTTAAAGAAAAGTTTGTTGAAATTACAGACAAACTTACGGCTATGTTGGGAGAGATGAAAGCAGCTGTTGAAAAGAAAATTTCAGACAAATTAAGAGAGCTGAAAAAGAAAATATTTAATCTGTTTGGTTTGAGCGAGGCGGATAATGAAGATGAGGAAAAACGGGTTGAGGAAGAGAAAAGGCTGTTTGATTTGAAAAATTTGAAAGAAACTATATTTAATTCAAAAAATATTGAAGAAGAAAGTAATGAAGAAAAAGAAGATGATGAAAAAGATAATGGCGGTGAACAATGAGTTATATTAGGCCTTATCAGGATTTGGAAACAAGAAAACAATACAGAAATCTCACAGAAACCCAGAAAAAAAATATATCAGAGGTTAAGGAAGGGCTGATTGTAAACAATCTGATAAAAGATAAGGATGTAACAGAAAATCCTGATTTGAACGAAATGTATGACAATCTCATCATTCCTGACAAAACAACACTACCTGATAGTTTTGAGAAAATTTCTGCCGCCCCAAAAAATGGAACATCAGAAAAACCGTTGCATAAGTCATTGTTGCCATTGCTGGGCGGAACTGTCGGGTTATTCGGACTTATTGCCGGTGCTGTCGGGGTTCTTTCTCTTGCCTCGGGATACAAAAAGAATTTGCCATCTTGGAAAACGCTTCAGGAAATTCCTAAAAATATTTCAATTAACGATGAACCCCATTTTGCAACCTTATTAATGATTCGGGATCCGAATACAAGAAATATTTTTGGTGCACTCGGGGTTTTTGTACTGAGTGCAATTGGACTGGTCAGCAAAAATTTTGTAGATGGTGTAAAAGAAATCTGGATAAGGAAAAAACAGGCTGACATTCAGCGTGATTTGCAGGAAAAACTAATTGCTGTAGAGACAAGAAGTTTCTCTGGAAAAATGCAGATTATGAGAAATATGCTGTCTGACAAGGCTAAAGAACTTGATTATATTTTGCATTTGAACAACAAAGGCCAGGAGAATGCTACATTCAGACAGTTTTTATCTTTTGGCCGGAAACACGATGAAAACTCCGAGAAAAAAAACTTTGCAATTGCTGCTTCATTGGTATTCGCTACAGTGCTCGCAATAACCGGTCTTGGGGCAATGTCCCTTAAATTTCTTAGGCAGACCGCAAAAAACATAAACGGCTACAGGAGACGCATGCTTGAATACTGGCAGAATCTTGTTAAAAATTCAGAAGGTAAACTGTCTCAAGACCAGTTAAATACATTGAATAACATGTTTGTATCTCTAAATGCCACTGAACAAGAAATTAAGCGGGTATTAGGGTTGGGCGAAAATTTGACAGGTGATGCCCTGAAAAAAGAAGCAGAGAGAATTGGAAAATATCCGCAGAATTTTTATGAATATGTAAAAAAGGAAGTTGAGCGTGTTACCGTGCATGGTGCGGAGGCAATTGCCGGAAAGCCGAGTTCTAAACCTATGCTCTATTCTTATACAGAAGGAGACAGAGCACATTTGTATAATATGATTGTGAATTGGGAAAATCCTATACTTAAGCTTGTTTTTGCAGGAATGTCTGCAGTGACTGCGGTTGGTTATGTGGGGACATCTGTTGTTGATGCCCAGAAAACAGTTCAGGTAATGAAAGAAAATGCAAAAACAGAACTCGATTTGCAGGATAGGCTTGTTAATGTAGAGTTGAATAATTTTAGTGCAAAGAAAAACAGTGTTATTGAACCTCTGGTAGAGGAATTTAGAAAACAGGCACGCTCGGGTAAGGATAAACAGGAACTAAAAACCCGTGCAGAAAATATTTTGTATGAAATCAAAAACGGTCCACCGTTTGTATACTCTTAGGGAAAATCATGAAAATAAATAAAGTATCTTTTAAAAATAGTTTGCCATATCCAAACAAAGCACCATTAAATACTCTGATGCCACAAATCGGTATGCAGGTTAGCTTACCGAACCAAAACAGAAATTACACGCTGTTTAATCAAAATCTTGTGAAACAGATAGTTAATTATAAAGAAACTGCACTACCTGAGATGTGGAAATATCTTTCTGTTGTGCAGGACGAAAAACAGATTGCAGAAGGGCTCTATATTCTGGACAGAATGATTGATAACGGGGTTCAGGGGGTTGATAAGCTTTATCCGGTTATATGCCGATTTGACAGAACATCCTCGCCGACAATTCAGGTTCTGCTATCGGGAATTTACAGAAAAATAAATGTGCCTGATGCATTTGGACCGTTGATGAGTATGCTCATTAAAAATACATTTCAGCCCCCTAATGTTTCTTTTGACCCGAATCAGGAAATAGGCGGAGCTTTGTTAGAGCTTCTGAGAAATAAGTCAGCACAAAGCTTATATAAGAATAATTAATACAAAGAAGCCCTGATTTAGTATTCAGGGCTTCTTATTATCTGTTTTTTAATGCTTATTACTTAATTAATTTAGTAATTTCTGCTGTAATATCTGTTCCGCCTGAAAGAACTACGCCTTTTGCGAGGACGAGATTGTAGTTATCTTGTTTTGCTTTATTAGCAATAACTGATGATATGTTTTTGTCGATAGAAGAAAGTTTTGCTGCATAATCTTTTTGGATAGCTGCTCTTTTTGAGTTGTATTCTTTGCTGTATTTTTCCTGAAGAGCTTTTTTCTTTGTTGCATCTTTTTCTTTGTTTACTGCGGCATTAGCATTTTTTACAAATGTATTAAGATCCTGGAATTTTTTCTGCTGTTCTGATTTTAGTGCTTTTACCTGAGAAGATGCTGCAACAACCTTTTGTACATCAACAACTGCTACTTTGTAGTTAGCGGGAACATCAGAAATTGCAAAATTGTTAACTGACATTCCTATAACAAATGCAGAAAGACCTAAAACGCAGTACTTTACATAATTTTTCATATTATACCCTTTCTATAAACTAAAAGTACAACCTAACTATGAAAAAAATTATAGCATTAAATTAAAAAATTAATATCGTAAATTTTATATTTTTACAAAATAATTAACAAAATTCTATACATCCGGCATGCTTAATCAGATAATTTCAAAATCTGTTTTCTCTGCTAAAAATATAAAAAAGTAAAAAGTCAGGTATATATTATCTTAACAACAGGGAGAAAATACAATGGACGAAAATCAAAACAATGCTAATCACAAAGAGTGCAGATGTAACGAAGAGCACTGGATAAAATTTGCATTTATTGCACTTGCAGTATTTCTTGGTGTCTTTTTTGCAACTTACTATATTATGGATCAGATAAGGCACTCTTACGGTATTCCATATCACATGGACAATTTAGACAGAATCCTCAGAGAGCAGGACAGGGTATTCAATGATTTTAACAAAACTCCCATAGGGTTTCATGCTGCAATGAACGAAAAAGATCCTGTTTCTGTTGAGTCATTTAAGGATGAAAAAGCATACAAAATCATAATAGATTTAAAACCATTTGATAACAATATAAATAATGTAGATGTAAAAGTTGATGGCAGAAAAGTCACTGTTAGCGGCATCAAATTTAAAGACAGACATAACAGAGAAGACTTGTATACTTTTTCGCAGACATTTCTCTTGCCCAGAGAAGTTGACTCTCTTGCAGTTACAAAGGAAAAGGTTAAAGACAAGTACGTTGTAACACTGCCAATTCTTGAAGAAGAGGATTAACGTTTTTTGAGGGAAGATGTTAAAATCTTCCCTCTTTTGTAATATTTGGGGAGAAAATTTTTGACAATTGTTATTGTCTAAAATATGATATAGAAACTATGAAAGTTTCCGTTGATGAAATAGAAAATTCTCCGAATCAGACACTGGAAACAAGTTTTAACGGGAATATCAAAGGTCTGGAAACAGAAGGTCCTGTCGTTGCAGAACTTGTTTTTAAATGTCTGGGGCAATGCATAAATGTAAACGGACGAATTGTTGCAAATGTTAAGTTGATTTGTGACCGATGTCTTAATGAATTTTGTCAAAAATTAGAGTTGCCGGTTGATGAAACATATATGCAGGGAGCCTTTAATGACGGGGAAAATAAGGAAATTGAATTAAAAGACGGTGATTTTGTTATCGATTTATATGACCAAACAGACATAGATGTTGATGATTTACTTTACCAAACCTTAATATTAAATCTTCCAAATCCATCTGTTTGTGATATAAATTGTAATGGAGATGCTGAAATGGAAAAATATATAAAAAAAGAAATTTCAGATCCCAGATTAGAAGTTTTTAAGAATATGAAGATAAGAAAAGAAGGAAGATAAAAAATGGCAGTACCAAAGAAACGTACAGGTGCATCAGCACAAGGTCACAGAAGAGCTAACTGGAAAGCTACAGTTCCTGAAACTACAATTTGCAAAAATTGCGGCGAAATTATTTTGACGCATACAGTATGCGAAGCATGCGGGCAATATAAAGGCAAAGTAGTTAGCAGAAAAGCAGAAGGTTTTGTTGAAGAAGCAGAAGCTAAAAAACCGGCTAAAAAAGCAAAAACAACAAAGAAAGCAAAAGTTGAAGAACCGGTTGCGCAAACAGTAGAAAATACTGAAGTTAAAGAAGAAACAACAGCTGAAGCAACTGAAGAAAATAAAGAAGAAAAAACAGAAGAATAAAAACAATTGTGTCGAAAATTTCGCTTTTTATTAAGCGAAATTTTCGATTAACATTGTAGTTGAACTAAGATTTTATTCAATAAAATCAGATATTGAAAAAAATAGTATAGTTTTAAGGGGAAAGAGAATAGTATGACGAGGATCGCAATCGACGCAATGGGCGGAGATCATGCACCGCACGAGATAGTAGCAGGGGCAGTTTGGGCAGCATCAGAATACAATGTTCCGATTGAGCTTGTAGGAAAACAGGATCAAATAGAGAGGGAACTGGAAAAGATTAAACGGTTTGGGATAAAGTGTACAAGCCCTAATGTTCCGTATTCAAGAATTAGAGTCGATGTTGATAAGCTCGATATAAAAATTACCCATGCTTCAGAAGTTATAGAAATGGGTGAAGCTCCGGGCCAGGCAATAAGAAAGAAGAAAAAATCGTCTATTGTTCTTGCTGTTGATGCTGTTGCTACAGGCAGTTCTCAGGCTGTTGTTGCTGCAGGTTCTACCGGTGCTGCTATGGCAGCAAGTTTGTTTGGCTTAGGCAGATTGCCTGGTATTGAAAGACCTGCTATTGCAACCACTTTACCTACTATGAAAAAACCCGTTATTCTCATTGATGCAGGTGCAAATAGCAACTGTACTCCCCAAATGCTTTTGCAGTTTGCAATTATGGGTGCGTCTTTTGTCAGAGGAATTTGGGAAAATGAAAACCCGAGAATAGGTATTCTAAACATCGGAGAAGAAGCCGGAAAAGGTAATGAGCTTGCACAATCGTCTTATAAACTTTTTGAAGAAAACCAGGATAAAATCAATTTTATAGGAAACATTGAAGGTAAAGAGCTTTTTCTTGGCAACTGCGATGTCGTTGTCTGCGACGGTTTTGTCGGAAATGTTGCTTTGAAGAGTATTGAAGGTTCTTCCTCTATGCTGTTTCAGATGATTAAACAGGAATTTAAAAAAGATTTCTTTTCTATGGTTATCGGTTTGCTCGCAAAACCTGCAATGAAGAGAATTTTTAAAAGAATTAACTATGAAGAATTCGGAGGGGCACTGCTTTTGGGAGTTAAGGGTATTACCGTAATTTCTCACGGGGCAAGTAAGGCATATGCAATAAAAAATGCAGTCCGAGTAGCAAAAGAAGCTGTTGAAACAGAAGTTAATAAAAAGATATCAGAATTTTACGAAGGATAATTATATGTCATTAAATTTAATTCCGGTTATGATTGCGGGTGTTGGATACGGAGTACCCGAAACTGTTATCACAAACGACGATTTAACAAAACTTGTTGATACAAGTGATGAATGGATTACGACAAGAACCGGCATAAAAGAACGCCGTGTTGTTTCCGGTGAAGAAAATGCGGTTACACTCGGTATTAAGGCTGCTAAAAATGCACTTGCAAAAGCAAAAATGGATGCAAAAGACATAGATTTAATTATTGCTGCCGCTTCTGTTCCGGCTCACCCTTATCCTTCTACTGCTTGTGAAATTCAGGCAGCTATTGAAGCAGATAACGCAGCTGCTTTTGACATAACAGCTGCATGTACAGGCATGATTTATGCTATGAATATTGCAAAATCATTTATATCTTCAGGCATTTACAAGAATGTATTGCTTGTTGCAACGGATGCCAATTCGAAATTCATTGACTGGTATGACAGAACAAGCTGCGTATTATTTGGCGACGGAGCAGGTGCGTTAGTTATGAAAGAGTCTGTGGATGGTGTTGATGATATCATTGCGATGGATATGCACTCAAACGGCAAGGACGGCGATTTTATTAAAATGCCTATGAATGGTGAAAACTGTCCGCTTGTTGAACCATGCGCACCGCAGAAGCAGAAAATAGTTATGCAGGGTCGAGAAGTTTACAAATTTGTCGTAACGACCATGCCAGAATCTATCAGTAATTGCCTTGAAAAAGCTGGTTTAACACCAGATGATGTGGATTATTTGATACCGCATCAGGCAAATTACAGAATTATTGAAGCAATGGCATCAAGACTAAATTACAGCGATGACAAAATCATTGTTAACCTTCAAAAATATGGCAATACCTCTGCAGCTTCCATTCCTATTGCAATGGCAGAAGGTATTGAAGAAGGAAAAATTAAGCTTCCTTGTAAAGCTATACTTAGCGGTTTCGGTGCAGGTTTAACCTGGGGAACTGTGATTGTAAGGCTTAGAGAAGGTATTGCATAGAAAATTATTAAACAGGAGTAAATTTTAATGGGCAAAATTGCGTTTGTATTTCCGGGTCAAGGTTCACAGTCAGTGGGTATGGGGCTCGATTTATATAATAATTCACAAAAGGCTAAAGAAATTTTTAATCTGGCAGATACATTGCTGGGCAAAAAAATTTCAAAGATTTGTTTTGAAGGTCCGGAAGAAGATTTGAAGCAGACCATCAATACACAGCCGGCAATTCTTGTCACCTCGCTTGCTGCCCTTGCCGCATTCAGGGAAAAGAGTGATATAAAACCTGATTTTGTTGCCGGTCATTCTCTAGGAGAATACGGCGCATTGTATGCTGCAGGTGCTATAGATTTTGATACGGCAATGCTTTTGATACAAAAAAGGGCAGAGCTTATGAATGAAGCTGCTTTGACGACCAAAGGTGCTATGACTGCTGTTATCGGCCTGGATAAAGAAAAAATAGAAGATGTGCTTGCAAAGATTGACGGAATTGTTTCTGTTGCGAATTACAATTCGCCTGCCCAGATTGTCATAACAGGTGAAGAAAGCGCTGTTAATACAGCAAACGAGCTATTAAAAGAAGCAGGAGCCAAAAGAGTTATCTCTCTTCCAGTTTCAGGCGGATTTCATTCAATGCTTATGAAAGAAGCCGGTCTTGCTTTCGGGGAATATACAAAGAACTTTGCCGTTTCCGGGGCGAAAGTTCCTGTTGTATCAAATACAGATGCTGTAATAACTACTGACGCTGAGGAATTAAGGGCAAAAATGCCGGTTCAAATTTATTCCTCCGTATACTGGACACAGTCGGTGCAGGAAATGATTAAAAACGGCGTAGATACTATTATAGAAATGGGACCTGGAAAAGTTCTTGCCGGTCTGTGCAAAAAAATAGATGCGTCGTTGAAGGTTTATAATATTTATGATACAGAGTCTCTAAATGCAACACTTTCTGTATTACAATCGGAGACTGTATGTCAGTAACTCTTTGGGAAAAATTAGCAAAGAGCAAAACGTTTAAACCGACAAAAAGGAATTACAATACTCCGGAATTTTACAGACAGCATCCTGATCTTGCGCCGCGCAATATTTATCTTCGTGAAGGACGCTTAATAACGGAAAAAGATATAAAAAAAACACTAAAACGATTGGAGAGAATTGAAGCAATAGAAAATTTTTGGAATACGTTTTCAGCAAAACTAAAACAAATTAGTCAATTATTTAGGATAAAAAAAGATTAGAAATTAAGGAGAAAAATTATGGCAGAAAAAAAAGTTGCATTGATTACAGGTGCATCACAGGGAATAGGCAAGGTTACAGCGTTGAAACTTGCGAGCTGCGGTTATGATATCGCAATTAACTATATCGGACGTGAAGATGATGCAAAGGAAGTAAAAAAAGAATGCGAAGCATTTGGCGTAGAAGCTGAGATATTTGAATTTGATGTAACAAATGTTGAAGCTGTTAATGCCGGTGTTGAAGCAATACATAAAAGATTCGGAAGAATTGATGTTCTTGTAAACAACGCAGGTATTACAAAAGACGGACTTTTCTTGCGAATGACTCCGGATCAGTGGAATGCTGTTATAAATATTAACTTAACCGGTGCTTATAATGTTACTCATCCGGTTGTAAAAATTATGATGAAACAGAGAATCGGTTCAATCATTAACATGTCAAGTATAGTCGGCGTAATGGGCAATGCCGGTCAGGCAAACTATTCTGCCTCAAAAGCAGGTTTAATCGGTTTTACAAAATCGCTTGCAAAAGAACTCGGTTCAAGAAACATCAGAGTAAACGCAGTAGCACCCGGGTTTATTAAAACAGCTATGACTGCAGGTCTTGATAACAATGAAATCTATCAGCACATTCCGTTAAGAAGAATGGGTGAAGCTGAAGATATCGCAACCGTTATCAAATTCCTTGCCGAAGATGCGACTTATGTTACCGGTCAGGTAATAGGTGTTGACGGCGGTTTGGTTGTGTAGTTTAAATATTTGGACAAAAAACACCTCCTGGTTCAGGGGGTGTTTTTTTATAAGATATGAGGTTAAGTACTTAAAACTATAAATTTAGACCATTTATAATTTCGTCTACGACCGGTGAATCATAGTCATTTGTATTCATAATCTTATCAAGGTTGTAATGAATTAATCCAAATGATGCAGAAAAATCCGGTGTGGTATTAGAAGTTGCGTCTTCCATTGCGTCAATAAGCCTTGTACATGCTGCATCAACCATTGTATGTGATGCATTAAGCATTTTTAAGCCTGCATCGTAAATTTTATCTTTTCCGTTAGAATCAGCAATATTATTCAATTCATTATACGTATTTATTAATTCATTGATTTTTTCATCTGCTTCTTTTGTGTTCAGCGACTCCATATCTGAAAGTTCGGAGATTTGCTGCATATATTTGTCATATGTATTATTATATTCATCGCTGTTTATCACAGGTTCTTTTTCATGAAAATCTTCTGCATCTACCCCTAATTTCATTATTGCTTTATGTCTGACAGAATTTGCAACTTTACAATTTGTTTTTAAATCATCTTGTTTGTTAGATATATCAGCTAAATAAGCGTTGGTATCGAAGAATCCGGGATTTTGTGTTTGGATATCATGTATCTTTTCATAAAGTCCGTTAATCTTGTTAACATAATCCTGATTAAGCAAACCGTCATTTTCTTCTGCAATGTCTTTAAATTCTTCATTTAGCGCAGAATTCTCTGAATTTTTAGAGCCGAATGCACTTAGCACTGTATTTACAAAGTTATTTGTCGTTTCGTAATTTTCGTCGGATTTTTTAGCAAAATCATTTATCTTATCTTTATTTGCATATACAGTAGAATCAAGCTTTTCTATAATTTCAGGTACTGTCAATGTATACGAGTCATCTTTTAATTTATCTAACGCATCACCGAAATCAAGGACTTGACCTGACTGGGTGTTCTCAATATCTTTTACTGTATCGTCATCACTGCAGCTTTGTGTAGCAAGCCCTATTGCTAATGCAGCAAAAACAGATTTTAACTTATTCAAAAATGAATTATTATGCAGCGATGCTTGAGGTTTTTGAAGAACAAATTCGTCATTTTTAACGGGATGTTTAACAGATGTCTGCGCTTCAATAGCACTGCTTTCGTTAATTCTATACACATTATTATTTACGCCGTCCACGGATTTAATCACAATTTCCCAACCTTTCTCGTTAATACAATTTATTTACATAAAACCTTAGAATAAAATTTTTTGCTAGTATTTTGTAAAGAAAGATGAAGAAATTCGTATCTAAATAAACAAAATGTTTTATGCATAATATAAAGCTTTTTGGGCTTTTTGTAAAATTATATTACTTTTTTATCTAAAACTATAAAGTTTTGATTAATTGTTGCCGATAACAACAGAGTAAGAAAGTCTAAATAAAGGAGATGAGTATGAATCAGCAACAATTGTGGCCTGGTGCCTACAGTTTTAATAACGAATTGAAAATGTTTTTAGAATATATGCAGGAACAAATAGCCATTGTACTAAGTAATATGGAAAAAACAGAACATCAGACAGTCTAGTTTTTATCAGACATAGAAAGAAACTTCTGATACTTTAAGTCGTTAATGATTGCTTTGAGCATTTTTTCCCGTTGTTGTTTTGATGCAAATGTGTTTTTTTCAACACTTGAACGAATCATTGCCAATTCATTTTCATCAAGCTCTATTAGGTCAGGATTAAATTTTTTGGCATGAGCATTGGTAGACTCTGGCGCTGTATCGGTATAATCAGGAGTATTTTTTTCTTGTCTCCATATTTTATGGGAAAACACTATGTCTGAGATGTTTATGTTTAATGATTTGGTATATGGCTGCATTTTTTTTTGAATATCTGTCTTGAAAATCAAAAGTTCACTTGTGACCATTGAGTTTGCACATGCAACGATAAGCTCTCCTTTGTTGTTTATTGAGACAGGACGTGTTATTTTTTCAAACTTTTTGCCGACAATTTTTCCCCAGAATTTAAACAGCATGCTTTTTTGGATACCATTTTGCAGGTCAGTATCCTTTACTATAGAATTAACTACATCTCCGATATTTTCCAGCCCTGAGTATAATATTCTTTTCATAGATGTTTTTATACAGATTGTGCGTTTTTTTCAAGTATATATTTTTCTGCTTTTTCAAAATCCGATAAGGTATCAATATCTATAGGATTTTTTTGTAAGTATATTTCGGGTTTGTATCCGATAAAATCTTTTACTTCCTTCATTACATCGGTTTTTATAATATATATAGCCCCGCTTTCAACGTATAACGGGTAATGAAGGTGTTTGTCCTGGCGTCTTGGTCTGTTTCTGTAATCGTAAAGGCATTCATATTCACCGCTAAACGGAGATTTTCTCCATCTTGCGTGAGTAGTACCTGCCTGAAATGCGGCAAACACAGAATCACAATCAGATTTTAAAAATAATTCAAACGCTTCGTCAATCTGGTTTTCGTCTCTTAGCGGACAAGTTGCCTGTAAAAGAATTGTCACATCAGGATGATAATTCTTCTTTTCAAGCTCTTCCAATACCTGCAGCATAACCGGAGCTGTTTTTGTTTCATCCTGTGCCAGTTCAACCGGTCTGTCAATAACTTCTGCACCATAGGACTCAGCAACAGCTTTTATTTTTGCATCTTCTGTTGAGACTACAGTCCTTGTTATGTATTTGGACTTTAGAGAGGCATCTATTGTATATGCGACAAGCGGTTTCCCTGCAAGCAGTTTTATATTTTTGCCGGGAATTCCCTTTGAACCGCCTCTTACCGGTATTATTGATAAAACTTCCATTAGTTCAGAATTTCTTCTAATAATTTTGCGTTATTTGATGCTTTTTGAGGATTTGGCAATTTTGTACGTTTAATATAGCTTCTGAGAGCTTCTCTTACAAGTTCGCTTCTTGTTCTCTGTTCATTATCGGCTACCTGATCAATTTTGCTTAAAAACTCATCGGGCATTGAAACCAATATTCTAGCCATACTTTCTCCTTTTTTAATAATACGGTGACAAATATTACAAATATTATACATCAAAAAGTTATATTTTCTATATCATTTTGTCTAATCTTTATCAAAATGTAACATTTCAAGACAAAATGTTAATAAATTAAGGTTGCTAATACAATTTTCTGACTATAATTTTGTCTCAGACACCAAAATTAGCCTATATTAATGTTAGGTATCTTTTTATTCTCTAAACGGTATTCCGCAAAAAGTTTTTTGTCTGTTGGGGTTGGCAACAACTTTCTTTGCACATTCAAAACACGCATTTTGCCCATCAGGAGAGAAAAAATCATACAGCTCTGTTATTTTTTTTCCACAATATGCACAATACTGCTCGTTTTCTTCTAACTGTTTTTTGTGCTGGTCTCTATCCATCTCGAATAATATCTTGCAAAGTTTTGTCATTGCTTGTATTGACTCTTCTTTTGTACAAGGTTCATCTGAATATTTAATTTCATATGTAAGCTCTTTTCTCTTTTTCGAAGATTTTTTTGCATAGGTTTTTGACATAATTTTTCTCCTTTATTTAGCATAATTCCAGTGACCATTATGAATACGATAAATTTTAACTGTATACAGTGATGCCTTATGATAAAAAGACATCACTGTATAGATTATTTGAGATTTTTTAACGGCTTAAGGGGCTAAAAAATGCCGGTATTAAACCGGCGTTTTTTCTTTAGACATTCTTTTCTTCATGTATTTCAATAATCTTCCGAAGTCTGTTTTGAACATCTTTGTTTAAATCATAGCCCGGCACATTGTTATACATATGCCTGTATTCTCTCGGCCACATTCCGATTTCATCACCTGCCGCAATCACCGGAAATGTTTTTGTATCCCTGCCTGCAGATATTGAATATCCTCTTGCTGTTTTACCGTTTTCCATCAGAGCTTCATATGTCGGATTAAAACTGTATCCGCCAAGTGAATCCGGTATTGTTTTAAGAGAATGATTTCTGGGAATCAGTCTGTCATAGCTTATTGCGATACTTTTATCGTGTTCTAAATTTTTATAAAATTCTTTTACTGTTGTTTCAAGCTTCTTCTGGCTTAGTTCATAAACTTCTTTAGCTTTTTCAAGAAGTTTTTTTGTTTCTGGTGTCATTTTTTCTGTTTTGTAATTCACTTCACAGTGCCTGAAATCGCCAAAAGACACTTTGTTCTTCATTGCAGGTTTGTTCATTCTAACCGGTTTTGAATAAGCAGTGTTAATACTCAAATTCATAAAGAGACCCCTTTCTTAATAAACACAAGATAATTATAGACCAATTCTTCATTTTATAGTGAAAATTTAAAGATTTGTAAAAATAGATTCAAAAATATTCAAGTTCCTGATTACAACTGCCGATATATACAAAGTGGACAGAGAAATTATAAACAGGGAGATACAATGAATAGCGTATATAATGAAAATATTTATAACGAGTTAAATAACTGGAATTTTGGAGCAATGCTCTGTCCTTTTTTGTGGGGGCTGGGCAATAAAATAGACTGGACTATAACTGCTGTAGCTCTAATTTCATTATGTAATCCGTTGACAGCACTGCTTGTCTGCATTTGGTTTGGTATGAACGGAAATAAATGGGCGCTGGAATCCGGCTGCTATAAAGATTTTGATTCTTTTTCAAAACAACAGAAAAGATGGACTGCAGGGATTCTTGTTCTATATTGCATTCTTTATCTTGTGTTTGCTGTAGTTTATGTCGTTATGTAACTCTTTAAAAATTTTTTTACATTAAGGGTACGCATTGCGTTTAAAATAGCAATAAAAGCAACCCCCACATCAGCAAATACAGCGCCCCACATTGTCACCATTCCAAAGGCGCCGAGTACTAGAAACATGGCTTTTACTCCAAGTGCAAATATTATATTCTGTTTAACTATTTGCATGGTCTTTCTCGCAATTTTTATTCCTGTTGTAATCTTCGATGGTTTATCATCCATAATAACTATATCTGCTGATTCTATTGCTGCATCAGAGCCCAGCGCTCCCATTGCAATGCCCGCATCTGCCCTCGTCAGCACAGGTGCATCGTTTATTCCGTCTCCGGCAAAGATTACACTTTTTCCTTTTTCTTTATTCTCTATTATGTCTTCAAGTTTTTCAACTTTTTGATTTGGTAATAAATCAGAATAAACTGTATCCAGACATAACTGTTTTTTTACGTTTTCTGCTGCCTTTTCAGTATCTCCTGTAAGCATTACTATATTTACATCTAATTTCTTTAATGTGCAAATTGCTTGTTTTGCATCGTCTTTAATTTCATCAGAAATTACAATATAACCTTTGTAATTACCGTCAATCGCTGTGTAAACAACGGTTCCAGCTTCGATATTTTGGGAATAATTAATATTATACATATCAAGAAGTTTTGAATTTCCAACCAAAATCTCTTTTCCTGAGACAACGGCTTTTATCCCGCTGCCCGTAATATCTGTTATATCTTTGACTCTGCTTCTGTCTATATCTTTTCCGTATGCTTCTTTTAAAGACAGCGCAATAGGATGAGATGACGAACATTCTGCCAGGGCAGTATATTCAAGCAATTCTTCCTTTGAAATATTTTGAGGATGAATTTGTGTTACTTTAAAACTACCTTTTGTAAGAGTACCTGTTTTGTCAAACACAATAGTATCAGGGTTTGCAAGGGTTTCTAGATAGCTGCTGCCCTTTATAAGAATACCGCATTTTGAAGCGCCGCCTATGCCGCCGAAAAAGCTGAGTGGAATGGATATAACAAGAGCGCACGGACAAGAGATGGCAAGAAACGTAAGTGCTCTTTCTAACCATACGGAAAATACTGCGTTTTCTATAAGTAACGGAGGCAGCACAGCCAGTAAAACAGCTCCTGCAACAACAAGCGGGGTATAATATGCAGCGAATCTGGTTATAAAGTTTTCTGCTTTTGCTTTTTTGGTGACTGCATGTTGTACCATTTCGAGTATTTTTGATACGGTGGATTCTCCGAATGGTTTTGTTACTCGTATTTTTAAACAGCCATTGAGGTTTATAAATCCGCTTATTGCTTCATCACCTGCTTTTATTTCTCTGGGAACAGATTCTCCTGTCAATGCAGAGGTATCAATAGAAGCCTTGCCTTCTGTCACTATTCCGTCCAGCGGAATTTTTTCACCCGTATTAACTACAATAATATTACCAGTTTTTACCTCATTTGGAGAACATTTTATGAGTTTGTTGTCTTTTTCAATGTTTGCATAATCCGGTCTTATGTCCATTAATGCAGTGATAGAGTTTCGTGATTTTGCAACTGCCATGTGCTGAAAGTATTCGCCTATTTGATATAAAACCATGACCATTACGGCTTCAGGATATTCTTTTATTGCAAATGCACCAAGAGTCGCTATACTCATCAGAAAATTTTCGTCAAATATTTTGCCTTTTATAATATTTCTGAATGCTTTTAAAAGAATATCACCTCCTGCTAGAAGGTATGCCAAAAAGAACAAACTAAATTTTACAGGCTCGGACAAGTGCGATAATATTACTGTTATAAACACAATAAACGCTATGCCTGTTCGTTTTAGAGATGATTTATTATGTTTGTGGTTGTGTTCGTTATGTTTACACATTGTCAGACCCTTTGTTGAATAGTTGCTCAATCATATTACCATTATAGTTGAATAATTGTTCAATTGTCAATGTTGTGCCGTGAAAATTTAACAAATCTTATTATTGTTGAACAACTGTTCAATTGTGGTAAAATTGAAATAGACTAAAAAACAGAAAGGTTAATATGGAAGTAAAAAAGTCAGACTGTGAAGCAATAAACATAGATATTGTGAATAAAGTAAAACCAAACATGCCAGATATGAATACGTTGTATGAGCTGTCTGATTTTTTTAAAGTTATGGGAGACAGTACCAGAATACAGCTTTTGTGGGCTTTGGAAGAGAGCGAGATGTGTGTCGGGGATTTGGCTGTCTTATTGAATATGACAAAATCAGCTGTATCCCACCAGTTAAAGGTTTTAAGAACAGCAAAGCTTGTCAGAGCACAGAAAAAAGGGAAAAATGTATATTATGCATTGAGTGACAGGCATGTATATACAATTCTTCAAATGGCACTGGAACATGTTTGTGAATAAAGCAGAAATTTGTGTTTAAAAAATTATCGCGTGCTATAATTGGTTAGGAGAGGTATCTGAATTATGTATAATCCAAAATCACACAAAGCCGAAGAGTTTATTCACCATGGCGAAATTCTTGAGACTTTAGAATATGCAAAAAGTAATAAAAATAACAAGGAAGTAATAGACAGAATACTTGAAAAAGCCAGGCTGAAAAAAGGGCTTTCTCACAGAGAAGCTGCAGTTCTGTTAGACTGCGAGATAGAAGAAAAGAATAAGGAAATTTTTGACCTTGCTATGGAAATTAAGCAGGACTATTACGGAAACAGAATAGTACTGTTTGCTCCTCTTTATCTTTCTAATTATTGTGTAAATGGTTGTGTATACTGCCCGTATCACCATCAGAATCAGCACATACCCCGTAAAAAGCTGACTCAGGAAGAAATAAGAAATGAAGTAATTGCGCTTCAGGATATGGGGCATAAACGTCTGGCAATAGAGTCCGGTGAAGATCCTGTGAACAATCCGATAGAATACATTCTGGAATCAATAAAAACTATCTATTCTGTGAAACATAAAAACGGTGCAATCCGCCGTGTCAATGTAAACATAGCTGCAACATCAGTAGAAAACTACAGAAAACTCCATGAGGCAGGAATCGGTACATATGTTCTGTTTCAGGAAACTTACAACAAAGAATCATACGAAAAACTTCATCCGACAGGACCAAAACATAATTATGCCTATCATACGGAAGCTATGGACAGAGCAATGGAGGCTGGGATTGATGATGTAAGCCTCGGTGTATTATTTGGATTGGAATCCTACCGATATGAATTTACTGCGCTTATGATGCATGCTGAGCATTTAGAAGCGGCATTTGGTGTTGGCCCTCATGCAATAAGTGTTCCAAGAATAAAAAAAGCTGATGATATTGATCCTGAGGCTTTTGATAACGGTATTGATGATGATACATTTGCAAAAATTGTTGCTTGTATTCGTATTGCAACACCATATACGGGCATGATAGTTTCAACAAGGGAGTCCGAAGAATGCAGAAAAAGGCTGTTGAGTCTCGGAATATCGCAGATGTCAGGAGGTTCAAAAACCAGCGTAGGCGGATATTTTAAACCGATGCCTGATTCTGAGGATTCTTCTCAATTTGATATTTCAGACAGAAGACCGCTCGATGATGTAATAAAATGGCTTATGGAATTAGGTTATCTTCCCAGTTTCTGTACAGCATGTTACAGAGCAGGCCGCACAGGTGAAAGATTTATGGAAGTATGCAAACATCAACAGATACATAACTTCTGTCATCCGAATGCTATTATTACCCTAAAGGAGTATCTTGAGGACTATGCATCTCCTGAAACCAAAGCTCTTGGTGAAAAATTTATTAAGCATGAAATGGAAATTCTGGAAAGCGGTGAAAAGATTAAGTCAGCAGTAGCAGAGGACTTGGTAAAAATAGAAGCCGGAGAAAGAGATTTCAGATTCTAAAAGTTTTTTTATGAGGCAGAGTATGTACGAAGAAGTTTTTGAAAAATTGAGCAAATCAAAATTCAGAAGCCGTTTTAAGCTGTCTCAGAAAGACAAAGATTATGTAGAGAAAAAAGGTCTGGAGACAATAAAGCAGCATGCAATGGACTTTGTACGCTTAAGAATTGCACCTGCTGAAATAGAAAATGACGGCAAGCAGACGCCTATGCGTAATCATCCTGTGTTTGTTGCACAGCATGCAACAGCGTGCTGCTGCCGGGGTTGCATAAAAAAGTGGCACGGATTTGAAGCCGGTGTCGAACTATCAGAAAAGCAGCAGGAATATTTAGTCGGGCTGATTATGGAATGGATAAGAAGACAGCTTTCATAAAGCTTACATACTAAAATTTATGTAAGTAACACCTGGGGATATGTAATAAGGTTCAAAACAATTGTATTGTTTGATTGTATATCCGTTTTTGTTGCTTATGTATATAGAGGAACAGCCCGTGTTGAAATTTCTGTAATAAGGTCTGTGGTAGGGTCTGTAGATGGGACGGAAATGAGATTTTGGCGGTTTTTGGTGTTTTACTGCAAGCGGATATTTACCGGAATTATTGGTCGCAAAAGAGGGAAGTCCGGATATTAAAAAGCAAGATAATATTAGTAAAGCAAATATTTTTTTCATTATTTACCCCATATATTCTTACATAAATAGTAACGATAGGAAATAAAAATTGTTCAATATTTATTTTTTGATATAATTATAAACCCGTTGAATGTGTCTGAATTTTTGTAAATTTTTTATATCAGAACTGAAAATTGCGGGCAAAAAAATATATTTACGACTTTTTAAATATTGTCTTGGAGAATAAAATGCGAATATATAATATAATCCCATCAACATCACTAACATCAAAGATTAATACATCTAATAATAAACGTGCAGCAGATGGAAATAGTATTAAAGACATAACAAAGCCTGAAAGAGCAGAAATATCAAAAATCCCTGTTGTTTCTTTTAAAGCACAGCATAATATAAAGCAAAAAACGATTGATACAGAACAGGAAACGAAAAAGCTCCTGAAACAGTTTGATGAGATTCTTGCCTCTGATATGAGTTTAGAGGAATTGATCCATTTGTATGAAAGAAAGATTACATCACAGCTTATACAGAAAAAACAACGCGCAGAGGTTTTGTATGAAGAAGCAGAAAAACTTATGCAGGATCCGTCCGTCAGTCAAATGAAAGCTGAACGATTATTGGCTATCCAGAAAGAGTTCAAGCAGCTTGAGAAAAATGTTTTTAAAATTAATCCTATGCAATTTCCCAAAAAGCCTGATGTAAATATCGATACTGCGCTTATAAATAAATTCAAAACAGCAATTATTGAAGACAATTTTAATCTTGATAAGGTTTATCTTGACTACTATAGCGGCTTAAATAATATTCAAACTCTTGAAGAGTTGAACAAAACTTATCCTCAGATAAAATTTCCGGACAGACCGGAATATGTCATTGCAGACAGGATTGTTGCTAATCTGACACGTGATTTTTTTGAAAAACTTGACAGATTAATACACAAAAAAGATGAACAAAAAGTCTATGACTTTCTGACACAAAATGTACAGGAAATTTTACAACAAAGTACAAAAAATTCAGATGATGTCTTTTTTAAAGTCTTTGAATCAACGGTAATGAATATTCTGATGAAATATGACAAACTCCGTACAACGAACACATTTTCATCTGTCCCCCAGTTTCGAAAGAACTCCTCAATACAAATAACAGACAATGACTTAAAACTATTGTCCGTGAATTTTGATGATTTTGTATTGACTGTATTGCGAAAACAGTATCTGGAAAATCAGAAACCGAATACAATTAAATATACAGATGGTGAAATAACTATTCCTGTTTCTTCTTTGAAAGAAAATTTTTATAAATTTGAGAAAAGTTCTGAAAAAATTAAACAGATGATTAATGACGCAAAGAAAATTCAGGCAGCAAAAAGAGATTATGAGCATTTTGACGATAAAAAACTAAGAGATAGACTTGCTCTTTTTGCCGGTCATGCGCTCGGAAATAATGAAAAAATATTTGATACAATAGTTGCATTTGATGCCTGCAACTTTGGAGACAAGGATAAGGCTGCGTTGATAAAATTTTTGAGAGTCCTGGATTCTGCAAAGGACGGAGAGAAAAGCATTGATGAAGTACTGAAAACTATCAAAGATGAAGATTTGAGACCTATAGAAACAGAAAAACTTAATGAGCTTGAAAAACAGAAAGTCATTGAATCTTTAAAATACCAACAGCAGCTTGCTTTTTCTCTTAATTCATTAAAGTCCCGGTTTGATGATGCAATGAATTCTTTGTATATGAACGACCTGAGCGGAACTGCTGCGTTATGTTCAAAATACAGACCGGAAAATCTTGAGGCAGAAACTGTAGAAAATGCAGAATTTATTATTGATACTATAGAAAAGAATATTCAAAATAACAGGAATGATGTAAAAAATAGACTAAAAAACTGGGACACTTATAACTATTACACTGAAAATGGAGCTCAAAGCGATATTTATCAACAGGCACAAAAATATGCCCAAAAGCCTGACGGAAGCATAGACGTAAATAGGGCAGGAATTTATTTAAAAAATGCAGAAACTGTTATGAATCTCCCTAAAAGCCTAGAATATTTAACAGAAAGGGATTTTGTTGCTGCAATAATCAAACGTTCTTCATCAGACGAAACAGCTATTGAAAATCTGTGTAAATATGATGAATACAATGAACTTTATGACAAAACACATATTCTTAAATATGCACATAATTTTAATCTCAAAGACAATGTCGAGAAATTTATACTGAAGTATATTGTTGAGAATGACTATGTAAATACAGACACGATATCTCCGGTAAAATTGAATGAAAACGATACTGTTGATGCAACAATTACCGCAAATGCAAAAAAACAAATACTCGAAAAGTATAAATTCCCCGGATGCATTGAATTTATGGAGGGATTTGAAGATGCGCTTTCTTCTTTGGCTGCTGAATACGGTGCATCCGGTATAAAAAAGACAGGTTCAAATAATAAATCACTTGAATATAAACTGGAACTTAAACTTAAAGGACATGATGACCGTCTGTTTTCTACGGATAACAATTATTACTTTGATATTTTTTCTGACAGAGGGCTACACTGATTGTGTAGGATTGTAAAGTTTTTTTTGATTTATGCATCTTGCAGGTCTGTAAAAAACTTTATATAATTATAGTACAGGAGAAAAGATTTATGTTTCCTATTGCGTCTACACTTGGAATGTCCAATTCTGCATATAGCTTAATGCAGGGTACTCAGCGTGCCGGCAATCTTGCTTTCTCCGGAAGCAAAAATCTTGCAGCAGTGCACGGAGCAGAAAAACAAAATACACTTGGAATGATTCAGGACAGAAATTTGTATAAGATGCAGGATGTTGCTTATGAATCAGATAAAGCATTACAGGATAAAAATATAAAACGTACTTTTTCTACTTTTGCTTAATCTGTAAACTTGACTTTCCGGTTTAAATCATAATATATTCTTCTTATGAAGAAGATATTTTTTGTTATATGTTGTTTGGGATTAATGGCAGGATGTTTTTTTGTTCCTGCGTGTGCTTCTGATATGGGAGCAATTGTTGAAGTTAGTAACGACAGCGGAGTTGTTATGAAAAAAGAAGGTTATCAATATAAACAGCTTGGAAGCAAGTATTTTGTACGGTTGGATAAAGATTCTGAAATAGTTTCAGCTTTAAAAGAAATTTGCAGGGAAAATAATATTACAGCCGGGGCAATTACGGGGCTCGGTGCAATAAAGTCCGTAACTTTTGGCTTTTTTAATCCCGAGACAAAAGAATATAAAGAAAAAACATTCAATGATTATATGGAAATTACAAGCCTTATCGGTAATGTGTCACAAAAAGATGATGAAGTATATTTGCACTTGCATATGAATGCTTCAGGCAAAGATTACAAAACTATTGGCGGGCATCTTGTGAAGGCTGTTGTCAGTGCAACTTCTGAAATAATCATTGATACAGCGGACGGAAACATAGGCAGAAAATTCAGCGAAGAAATTGGTCTGAATCTGTTTGATTTTTAATTATTGCTTTACTGATATAATTGGGATATGCATGATATTTGGAATCCTTGGCATGGCTGTAAAAAAATCAGCGAGGGATGCGAAAATTGTTATATGTATTTTTTAGATGCGCAAAGAGATAAGTCTGGCGCTGATATTTATCGTGTAAAAAATAATTTTGATTACCCGCTTCACAAAGATAGAAGCGGAAACTATAAAATTAGAAGCGGAGAGTATATTAGAGTGTGTATGACATCTGACTTTTTTCTTGAAGAAGCGGATGAGTGGAGAAAAGAAGCCTGGCAGATAATAAAAAAGCGGTCTGATGTTATCTTTATACTGGTAACAAAAAGACCGGAGCGTGTAGAAAAAACATTGCCATCTGACTGGGGCGACGGATGGGAAAATGTTTGGTTTCATGCAACAACTGAAAATCAAAAACGGGCGGATGAAAGACTACCTATTCTTTTAGAGTTACCGTTTAAACATAAAGGAGTGATGGTTGCTCCATATATTGGGAAAATATCACTTTTAAAATATCTTCAATCCGGTCAAATAGAAAATGTCTGGTGCGGGGGCGAAAACTATAACGGGGCAAGACCTTTGTTTTTCGAATGGGTGGAACAACTTTCAAATGAGTGCAGAACGTGTGATGTGACATTTGAATTCTTTGAAACCGGAAATGTTTTTGTAAAAAACAACAGGAAAATTTCTAACGGTGACAAAATGGAGCAGACAAAACTTGCTTATCTTTCCGGGTTGAATTATGAAAGTACGAAAAAACAGGTATTTAAACTGCCTCAGGCTATGGAACATAAACAGATAAATCTATTTGAGAAACCGGTTCAAGCAGAAAAATATTTCAAAATACACTGTAAATATTGCGCAATGAAAAAACGCTGCGCCGGCTGTTCAAAATGCGGGAAATGCAAAGGTGTATAAGAAATTTACTATTAAATTAAAATATTATGCTGTTTTAAAAGTTCTTTAAAATTAATAATTTTAGAGGTCAAATATTAAAAATGTGGTACTGTTTCTGTTCTGATTAAATAAATATTTCTTGACAAAAAGTTAGTTATGCCTTACATTTCTATATATGCAGGGATAATATGAAAATTTTTGCTGTAAAAAATATTGATTTGACTCCAAAAACGGTTTTTTCCAATAAAATGCCTGTTTCTTTTTGTGCAAAAGAAATACCAACGCAATCACAGTACAATGATTTAAGAGTTTTTTACCATCATATTTATGAATACAAAAAGGGCTTGAGGAGTCTTGTCTTAACGACAGAAAAGGCTGATAATCGTTGGATTATCGAAAACAAACTCCAGAAAGAACAAATTCCGTACGTAATAAATAATATAAATGCTAAAAACATAAATGTATTTTTTGGCAATAGAGATTGCATAAGGGTTGTTTCTACATTTGACAGCAGACTGGATAAATTGACTCCTGAACAGGACTTTATGCTTGGGATAATGCTCGGGTATGACAAAATACTGCAGTGCAGGAGATATTTTGTCATGAGAGATAAATATTTTTTAAAAAACTCGAAATACAGCTAATTTTTTTCTTTAATAAAAAACTTTCCGTCGTAAAACATCTATGATACAATTGTTTAAAATAAGTTTAGGGCAAAGTATGACAAAAAGAATTTTTGCATTTGATTTAGGAAAAACAAGCATTGGATACTGTGCAAGAGAAGGACATGAAATAAAAGAAGCTGAATCTGTCATCATAGATATAGATCATGCTGAAGCAGTTTCATTAAGAGATCGCCGAAGAATATTCCGAACGCTTAATGCACACAAAGCACGTGAAAAATATTTTAACAAAATCTGGATAGACTGCGGTCATCCTATCCTTGAACAAAATGATGAAAGATTCACGAAAGAATTTGCAGCTAAAGGCGATACGGAAATTTATAATTCATGCCTATTAAGGATTGCACTGCTACAAAACAGAAAACTTGCTGACTGGCAAATATACAAAGCACTGCATAGCGCGATACAGCGCAGGGGCTATGACCCGAATCTTGCCTGGAAGTCAGCACAAACAGATGATGACAAAGAGAATCTAGAGCTTGCAAAAAAATATACCCAAGAAAATGGGGAAGAAATTATTCAAAACGAAAATTACAAATACCCGTGTTATTATGACGCACTAAGGCTCGGTATGTGGTCAGAAAGCAGTCCGGAGGATCTGAAACCGTTCAATCCGCAGCAAAACTTTAACAAAGTTCGTTCCACAAACTATGTAGCGCCCAGAAATCTTGTTGAAAAAGAATTGAAACAGCTATGGTTGAATGCACAAAAGCAGCTTCCGAAACTGAACAAATATTCGCCTGAGGAATTTTTATACGGAGAATACAGGGAGGCTTACGGTTCGTATATTAACCTTGACTATCGCCAGTATCTAGGCAGTGAGAATGATTGGCAGGGAGTGCTCGGACAAAAAATTCCGCGTTTTGACAACAGAATTATTGCAAAATGCAAACTCCTTCCCAAAAGAAATGTTTGCAAGGCGAACACTCTTGAAAATGTTACTTTAGTCTTGCTTTTAAAATTAAAAAACTTAAGGATAACGAATAATGAAGGGGATAAAGTCAGACTTAGTCCGATTGATATAAAAGCAATTTATGACAATTGGCTTAAAAAAGTCCAAGGGCGAGATGGTAAACTCGATACAACAATTACAAAGAAAGAAATAGAAGATATAATCGGGCAAAAAATTATAGACAAAATAGAACCGATGAAAGCAGATATTGGTGGTCGTTCGTCTTTTTGTCGCAGAGCATGCAAGATTATGGCGGATATTATACTATTAGGTGAACTTTATCCGCAAAAAATAGATGTTTCTGGATATATAGACCCGCCTGAGACGAAAAATGGAATCACTGAAGAAGAAATCAGAACAATGCTTGCTAAAATAGGCGACTGGAACAATTTGTACATTCCTGACAATAGAAACGAAAATGCAGCAATTGCCGAAAACACCAGAGAAAAAACAGATATTATGATTGGCGGTATAACCAATCCTGTTGTAAGAAACAGGCTGCAGATTTTCAGGGATTTACTGTTTGAATTAGCAGATAAATACGGAAAACCGGATGAAGTGATTTTTGAATTTGTAAGAGAAGGTGCTGACAATTCGCTGTTCGGACGACTTAAAGCACAAAGCGCCGAATCGTACATGAAAAATCAGGAAAAAGAAAACAATCAAATAAAACAGGAACTTTCTGACGCCGGTGCATTAAGTCCGACAAATTTTGAAAAAGCAAAACTCTTAAAAATACAAGGCGGTAAATGTATCTACAGCGGGCAGCCCATAGCCGTTTCTGACTTTGACAAATGTGAAATTGACCATATATACCCCCGCACAATGGGCGGCAACGATGCACTTTACAACAAAGTTCTTTGCTTTAGGTCTGAAAATCAGAAAAAGCAAGGGCGTACCCCTTATGAATGGATGTCTAAAGACAAAGAATTGTGGACAAATTACGTTAACAGACTCAATGACATAAAAAAACAGCTTGGCAAAAAGAAATATGAACTTTTAACAAGCAAACCGGAAGATTGTGAAAAACTCATAGATAGTTATAACGGGCTGGCAGAAACAAGCCACATAGCAAAAATTGCGCAGCAGATTACAGCTTTCACTTTCGGATGGGGGCTTCAGGTTGAAGGAGAAAACAGGCATATCTATGTTAACAACGGTTCTTCAACCTTTGCAATTCGCAAAAGATACGGACTAAATGCGCTGCTAGGTGATGCGGAAAAGAAAAACCGCCAAAATGACAAACACCACGCGCTTGATGCTATTTGTATAAGTTATGCAAGAGAATTTAAGTATGATAAAACTTTAAACAAAGATGTTATTGAAGGTTTTAATCCGGAAGTCGTGAAAAACGTGATAGACCACATAATTCCATATCCTTATGCAAATAAAAAGGCGCTAAAAAGCAATACAAGACCGCTTGAAACAATATACGGAAAGCGAATGGTCAACGGCAAAGCCTGTATAACAAACAGAATTTCACTTGAATCGCTTGAACCAAAGGAAAAGAAAGTAAGAAATATAGTCGATGAAGTTATAAAAACCGACCTGTTAAGCAAACTCGAACAAAAACCATCTCAGGAGGACTGGTATAATTACTTGAAAGACTACATACATCCTAAGAAAAAAACAAAAGTCAAAAAAGTTATGATTGTTGTTTCAGAGGGTACGCTTGAACAGGATTCAAACGGACGCGACAGAATCGGCGAATACTGCGATTACGGAACAAAAGGCACTAAGGGGCAGTTTAAATGCTCCAAAGGGCATAAGGGACAAATCCTTTATTACAACGAAAAAGGTGCAGTAAAAGTCATGCCTGTATACTCAAATAAAAAAACACAGGAAGTGAGAGACAAGCTTGTTGAAATGGGCTGCAAACTGTATGCAGGCGGACAGATGTTCTACTCGGGGTGTCTTGTGAATATCCCTAGCGACTTCAAAGCCGGTGCAGATACTCATCCGGCAGGCGTGTATAAGTTGAGAACTATTCAATCAAATGGCGTTTTAAAAATAGAAAGCAATAACGGTTTGGAAATCGTATCTAGCGTAAAAAACCTTACTGATGCCAATTTCAAAAAATATAGTTCTTAAAAATTGATTTTTGAAATTATATTATTAAAAAGCAGAATATGAGCTATCATATTTTGCACATTACTACACCTGAATGTTACCTCTCGGTAGAAAGAGGGCTATTGTTTTGCAAGAACAAAGAAGGCGAAACAAAATCTATCGCATTAGATGATATAAGGGCTGTTATAGTTGCAGCACAAGGGATTGCGTTTTCTAATAACTGTCTGTCAAGACTTTTAGAGAACAATGTTGTTATACTGCACTGCAATAATTCGTACCGTCCTGTCGGTTGGAGTGTACCTTTGGAAAGGATTGTGCGTCCGAAAGTTTTTTACTGCCAGATAGAGCAAAATGCGGATTTTGAAACTAAACTGTGGAAGAAAATCCTGCTTTCTAAAGTAACAAATCAAGCAAAAAACCTTGACCTTATAGGTAATACCGAACACAATCTTTACAACCTTATAAACCGCCCGCTTATGAATGAAGCAAACATTGCCAAACAATACTGGCAGAATTATTTTATTGAAATAGGAAATCCGATAAAAAGAGAACACCTGAATGCGGAAACTTTTGAAAACGGCTGTCTAAATTATGGCTATGCTGTAATTAATTCTCTTGTGTATCGTTCTGTTATTGTGCATGGTCTTATTGCCAGCCTGGGGATTCATCACAAAGGCAAATACAAAAGTACACCGCTTGTTTATGACTTGATGGAACCATACAGGGCATTTATTGATTATTATTTTTATCAATTTGTAAAGGAGTGTGAAATAGATTATGATCAGGAGAACTATCAGGCTTGGTTTAAATATCTTGCTGATTGCATAAAAAATTATCGTTTAAAAATTGATAGCGTAAGTTACAAACTTATTGATACCATAGATATTTATGTAGAAAAAATTGTTGATGCTTATATAAAATTTGACTGTTCAAATATTTTTCTTCCGGATATAAAGGAGCAGTATTTGCATATTGATAAACACAGGAACAGGGAATATGAGGAGTAAATATCGTATGGGCTGGCTTATTGTGTGTTTTGATTTGCCTGTCGTGGAAAAAGAAAATCAGAGGCAGGCAAATGCTTTTCGTAAAGCGCTGCTTAATATGGGATATTTCATGCTACAAAATTCGATATATGTAAGATCATGCGTCACCTATGACAGAACAGAACAACATATAAAAAACCTAAAACTGATAGCCCCCTCAACAGGTTCAATTGTGGCTTTTTATATTACAGACAAACAGTGGAGTCTGTCAGTCTGTATTGACAAATACGAATACAACCCCTCAAAATACAAGAAAAAAGCAGGCGAAAACACAGAAAAACAGATGACATTCTGGTAATTTTGCTGTAGAATATCATTATCAATGTATTTAAATTTTTTTGTTGAGGTTTAGAGAATGAGTCTATTCGTACAATTAAGCAGAGGAGCAAACTATTCTCTTGTCAATTATGATTGGTCTCTTAATTTTAAATATATTACTTTTTTATTATATATCATTTATTCAATTTTGTATATCCTATTAT
The DNA here is from genome assembly GCA_944322755.1 of Candidatus Gastranaerophilales bacterium. Classification (GTDB taxonomy): domain Bacteria; phylum Cyanobacteriota; class Vampirovibrionia; order Gastranaerophilales; family Gastranaerophilaceae; genus CALUPY01. The sequence continues at coordinate 43,890 of CALUPY010000002.1, forward strand.
AACATATTTTAAATTAAGAGAAAATCAAAACATGAAAAACTTGCAGATTGAGGGTTTAAAAATTATAACATATTTTAAATTAAGAGAAAATCAAAACCCGTTCGTTATTGCTTGATCTGACAAGCCATTATAACATATTTTAAATTAAGAGAAAATCAAAACTCTTTTTCGTTTTGTTTGAATTTTTTTAAATTATAACATATTTTAAATTAAGAGAAAATCAAAACTCTTTTTTGTCAATACCTTTTTCGATTAAAATTATAACATATTTTAAATTAAGAGAAAATCAAAACCTCACTTGTTTACCATACGCGTCGTTGGAAATTATAACATATTTTAAATTAAGAGAAAATCAAAACTAGCTTTTTGGAATCTTATACATTTTTTTTATTATAACATATTTTAAATTAAGAGAAAATCAAAACAGTATTTCTTGGTGTTCCTACATTTTGACCATTATAACATATTTTAAATTAAGAGAAAATCAAAACTACTGTACAGGCTTACCGGTGTTTAAGTAATTATAACATATTTTAAATTAAGAGAAAATCAAAACAATGAGTCCGGACTTTTACCGGATAGTGTTATTATAACATATTTTAAATTAAGAGAAAATCAAAACTTAGTATATAAAGCTTCTTGTTTTCCGACCATTATAACATATTTTAAATTAAGAGAAAATCAAAACATAGTGCTCCACCTACCCATCCTGTTGTCAATTATAACATATTTTAAATTAAGAGAAAATCAAAACCTTCGGCGATCAGTTTAATTGCCCATTCTATTATAACATATTTTAAATTAAGAGAAAATCAAAACATCTTTTTTGTCAATACCTTTTTCAATTAAATTATAACATATTTTAAATTAAGAGAAAATCAAAACATGAGAATTCTGTCCCTGAACGATATAAGGATTATAACATATTTTAAATTAAGAGAAAATCAAAACTTGAGATTGTCGGAAATCAAACCTTTAGGTAATATAACATATTTTAAATTTAGAAAAAATCAACAACTACTTAAACCCTATTTCTGTCAATTAAAAAACTCATACCGCTCACAACTCCGGCGCATGTACCAATCAATCCGTTGAGAGCAAAAGAATTTTTTGTCGGAGATTTGGAAAATCTTATATGCCGTGAGAGCATATCCAATACTATTCCGAATCCAAACCATCCGCCAGCTGTGCTTATTCCTTTTTTAACGGCTTGGGTTTTGCTGAAAGCAGGGCTGCTTTTTTGATTTTTCGGGTTATGAAAATTTACAGGAATGTATGTTGTATTTATTGGATTTACTTTCATAATGTTATCGGCTTAAATTCGGAGTGCAAAAAAGACCCTTTCGGGTCTTGATTGGCTGGGGCGAAAGGATTCGAACCTCTGAATGCCTGGACCAAAACCAGGTGCCTTACCACTTGGCGACGCCCCATTAGCGACAATATATATCTTATTGTGACCATAGTCTAATGTCAAGAGTTTTAATCATTCAGAAAAGAAACCAAGCTGTTTACTTTTAGAATGCTGGGTAAGATATATTTCAAAATCGAAACACCCTATTTCATTTATTGCATGCAGGTTTCCGTGAGACAAATCTTTTATGCGTCCCTGACCAACTTCACAGACTTTTATGTATTTGCAAAAACTGCATATTTTCCAGCTTTTTTCTCTTTTCTTCATAAATTTGATTGTACCGCCAAAATATCTATATTATCAACCGTTTAATCTATTTGTTAGTATTAAAAATATGGTAAAATCGTGTGAAGCATAGGAGTTTTGTATGAAAATTAATATTGAGAATGCTTTTACTTATGTAAAGAATGACCCGCAGGTTGTCAAAAAATTCATTATAGGGTCTTGTCTCGGGATTTTTACAGTACTGATTGATATAATAAGGCTTTTTATGCCGGAAAATACCGAGAGCATAAAACAGTCTCCGGAAGCGATGCAAGGACTGCTTTTGCTTGTTTCTGTTGTACTTATATTAATGCTGATTTCTTTGGTTTGTTCATTTTTTCTGACAGGGTATTTTATGAAAAATGCACACATCAGAATAAAAAATCCCGACAGTTTTTTACCTGAATGGAATTTTGGGCTTCTGTTAAAGGGTGTAGAGGCAGCTATGGGTGCTCTTATTTATATTATTGTTCTTGTTTTGGCTGCAGCTGCTGTTATATCCCTGTTCTACGCATTGACATCAAATACTCTGGTTACAACAATTCTCTCATTAATAGTTTTGATTCCGGTAGTTCTGGCATTTATTGTAGTTGTAAATCTTGGAAGTATTTCATATGCAGTTGATTTGCGTTTTGCATCTTTTTTCAATTTTTCGAGAATGAAGCAGATATGGAATGAAAATATCGGGTCTGTTGTTTTGTATTTGGTGCTTATGGCCGGTCTATCATTTCTTGTTTCAATGATATCAGGGTTGTTGACCCTCACAATAATAGGTATTGCTGCTATTCCTGTTCTTAACTTTTATCAATTGATGATAGTCAGTGACTTACTTTCGCAGGTTGTCAGAACAGCTCCTCATTTTAAGGAAATTACAGGTCAGGAGGCGTAAAAATGGAAATGGATTTTGAAAAAGCATTTAAATTTATCACAGAAGATAAAGATTGGAAGAAAAAACTCGCAATTGGCGGAGGGCTGGAATTACTGTCAATAATTGCAGTTTTAGTGCCGTTATTACTTCCTGTTGTTTGCCTTGAGTGGCAAAGTTTGGGTTTTACCTCTTTTCTTGCCTTGTTTGCAACCGGTCTGATTATATTTTCAGTGCTTAATCTTGCAATATTAGGCTATTTATCTCTGACTACGCATAACAGAATTCACAATCACGAAAAATTTTTACCTGAATGGTCTGGGTTTGGACATTTAATAATTACTGGCTTAAAAACAGTTATCGGACATGTATTGTTCTTTCTTCCTTTTATCTTTATTTCGGGTATTTTTCTTCTCGTAATAATGACTCCGTCTGTGTTTCAGAATAGTCTGCTAAGCTCTTTGTTAACTGCTTTATTTACGATTGCGGGGTTGTTTGGGTATTTTATTTTGTATGTGTTTATAGTGGTATTTTATTTTTTGCTATTCGGCTCATTTTTGAAAGATTTAAAAATGCTGTCGTTCTTGAATTTCAAAGCTGCAATAGCGCTTGTTAAAAATAATATTATCAATTATCTGATTTTCTGGCTGCTGATTATTGTAATCTCTATAATGGTTCAATTCATTTCGATTCTTCTTGTGTTTACGATAGTCGGTATAGTGCTTGTGCCATGGCTAATTTTTTATTCATCTCTGATAACTGCGGATGTCATAGCGCAGTTTGTTAAGACAAGCAAGGAATAAGTCATAAAAAAACGGATGGTTTATTATTAACCATCCGTTTTCATGTCTTATCTAAGTGCTATACTGAAGCGAGAGCCGCTTCTCTTTCTAATTTTAGAGTTTGTGTTGTGATATCGCAAACTTCTGATGGGCCCCAGTACTGGATAGAACCAGGGAACAGGTATTCGTCGTTCATTGCCCAGTTTTCTCTGTTTGCTTCTAGTTTTTTGAATACAGGTCCGTCAAGTTTGACAAGGGCTTTTTGAATAACAGGTTTAAAATGACCATGTCGTTTTTCCATATTCATCATCATTGTGAGCGGTACGCCTCCTGCTATCCATTCTGTAGAAGGAGCTGTAAGATTTCTTACTGATGAAAGGTATCCTGTTAAACCTGACTGGATAAGTGCGTATGCATTGAAGCCCAGTGCATAGCAGTAGTTTGCATCAAAGTTTGAAGGGAATGCACATCTGCCTTCATATCCGAAGAAATGGCACTGGTCGGAGAATTTACCCATAAACTCGCCTTGTGTTTTCATTTCATCGAGTTTTACTTTAATCATTTCTATGAGGAGTTTTTCTGTTTCGATTTTTGAAACCTGGACATTGCCATGCGGGTCTCTGTCCATGAGCAATTGAGCTTTAATCAAAACAGGGAGTGATTCAAACACTTTTGCATTTTCTTCATCAAGTCTGCTTTCAATAAAATTGAATCTGTCAGCAGGAACTGTGAGTTTGTTATAAGATGCATCCTGTTCCAAGGTTGACATAACGTCATTGAGGTTAGCAATCATTGCTTTCATTTCAGGAATGAATTCAATCAGTCCTTCAGGAATTAATGCTACACCGAAATTTTTACCTGCATTTGCTCTTCTGGCAATAATATCTGCCATATAGTCAACAATCTGTTTTAATGACATATTTTTTTGTTCAACTTCTTCAGAAATTAAAGTGATGTTCGGCTGGGTCTGCAGTGCAACCTCAAGGGCTACATGCGTTGCACTTCTGCCCATAACTTTAACAAAATGCCAGTATTTTTTAGCGGAGTTAACGTCTCTTTGAATATTTCCGACAAGTTCTGCATAGGTTTTTGTTGCTGTATCAAATCCAAATGAGATTTCGATTTGTTCATTCTTCAAGTCGCCGTCAATTGTTTTCGGGCAGCCGATAACCTGAATGCCTGCACCTTTTTGAACAAACCATTCTGCGAGCATGGCAGCGTTTGTATTTGAATCATCTCCGCCAATGATTACAATACCTGAAATATTAAGTTTTTTGCAGTTTGCGAGTGATTTTTCGAACTGTTCTTCTGTTTCGAGTTTTGTTCTGCCGGAACCGATTATATCGAAACCACCTGTGTTTCTGTAGGCATCAATAATTTCATCATTAAATTCTATATACTGTCCGTCGATAATACCTGAAGGACCGCCTAAAAATCCATACAATTTACTCTCAGGGTTTGCCTGTTTAAGTGCATCATAAAGACCTGCAACAACATTGTGGCCTCCGGGGGCCTGACCGCCTGAGAGAATTACGCCGACATTTCTTGCCGCAAAACTCTGTTCAGAACCAGATTTAAATGTCACTGTGCATTTTCCGTATGTGTTAGGGAACAGTTTTTTTATATCTGCCTGATCTTTTACACATTCTGTTTTTTCGCCTTCAATGACTTCAACATTCTTTATTCCGGCTGCAAGAGTAGCTGGAAGAACGGGTTTGAAGCCCAATCTGGCTTTCTGTAAAGGTGAAAGTTGTTTCATCATTAATACCTCATGTTAGATTAAACTTTATACAAGTAAATTTTAGCATGAAAAAAATGAAAAATATTTTCTGTTAACGGGTTTGTCATAAAAAAACGGATAGCTTTTGCCTATCCGTTTTTTATTTTTAAATATTATTTTTATGCAGCTGGAGCCAGGATTACAATAACATTTCTGCCTTCCAGTGCAGGTTTCTTTTCAATATTTAGAGATACATCTTTTAAATCTTCAAGAAATCTGTTAGCAAGATTAAATGCAAGTTCTGTATGCTGCATTTCTCTGCCTCTGAGCATAATAACAATTTTTACTTTATCACCAGAAGCTATGAATTTTTTGATATTTTTGACTCTTACATTGTAGTCATGGACATCAATTTTATATCTGATTTTTATTTCTTTAACTTCAATTGTATGCTGTTTTTTCTTTGCTTCTTTAGCCTTTTTTTCGAGCTCATACTTATATTTACCGTAGTTCATAATTTTAGCTACGGGCGGAGCCTGATTAGGAGAAACAATAACTAAATCCAAATTTTTTTCATCAGCCAATGCTTGTGCTTTTTCTGTTGATATTATGCCGTAATTTTCACCCTGACTGCCTATAAGTCTTACTTCCCGGCATCTGATATTATGATTTACCAACGACTGTTCTTTTCCGTGACCTGAATAATCTCTGCTAATGGCTGTTCTCCTTTTTTTGCTATTTTATTACTAAATTTATTTTAGTGTGCGCGCAATGTATTGTCAACACTGCATTTCTAAATTCTTATATTGTTCAATTCAGTATATGCATTGATGATTCTGTTTCTTGTTTGAACAGCCATCTGCATAGTGAGGTTTGCTTTTTGGGTTGCAATCATAACGTCATGTACGCTTATATCTCCACCCGAGGCAAAAGTTTCTGCTGCATTGTGTGCATCAATCTGGGACTGGTTTAAAGAGTTCATTGTATCACTGAATGCATTTGAAAAATCATGCGCTGTTTTTTCAACAGGTGACATTTTTGATACATCTTTTTGCGCTTGTTCATGTTGAACTTCTATTCCCATATTCTCAAGCCCGACGTTCATTTGTATGCCGCTGTTCATAACCGGCGTGTTATTTGCAGCTTCCTGTGTTTTTTGAGCAAGTATGTTCTCAAACGGCTGTGCATTTAAACTTTCCAATCCTTGATTTGTCTGCTGAAGCTGCAGATTGAAGATTTTGTTATAGTTTCCTATTGTATTAAGCTGTCCCATCGGACCCATTGCGCTCATTTTTATCTCCCTATATTCTCATTGCGGCAGAAATCATGCCTTTTGTGGTTTCGGCAGTTGCAGAATTTGCTTCGTATGCGCGTGATGCCGTAACCATATTTACCATTTCTTCGACGATATTTATATTTGGTAATGTAACAAATCCATCCTCATCTGCTTCGGGATTAGAGGGGTCATAAATAGTTTTGTAGGGGTCGGGAGAGTTCGTTATTTCTGCAACTTCCACACCCTGTGACAATTCTCTTTCATCATAAGAAATACCGCCTCTTAACGCAACTATTCCGTTGGCCTGGCTGTAATAAGCCTCGTGCTGTCCGTCTGGAAACGCCGGAGCCGTGCTTCCGAGTCTGTCCTGATATATTGCTTTAAATGTAACATCTTTTCTTACATAAACACCAGGAGAGCCGTCAGGGTTTCTTGTTGTGTTTATATTTGCAATATTACTTGCAATAGTGTTCATTTTAACTTTTTGGGCGTGCATTCCTGATGCACTAATATCAAAAGAACTGAAACTCATCTATTATGCCCCTCCTGTTCCTATTGCTGTTTGTAATTCACCGAGCAGCCTGCTTTCTACGGTAGCCAGAACAGAATATTGAGAACCTGCTTTTGCCATATCCATCATTTCTTCTTCGATATTTACATTATTTCCGTTACCGTAATCAATCATGCTGTAATCCCTTAGTACTTCAGGTTTGTATGTCGCATCAAAATCAGTTTGTCCCAGATATATCATCTGTTCCTGCGGCAGTTTTTTTGCGGCATCTGCTGTAATAGGATTTCTGTAAGTGTCTGTATTTTGGTAAGCAAGGCTGTTTTTCATCCTCAAATCTCTGCGTACATTGTCTTTCGCGATAATATCCCTGAGCTGGTCTTCGAAAACTACATCTTTTCTTTGATATTCGGGAGTTACTGCGTTGGCTGTATTCGAAGAAATAGCTTTCTGCCGTTCAAGGAGACCATCCATTGCAAGTTTTGAAACTTCTATAGCTCTTACATTGAATAAATCCATTTTGTCCTCCTAAACCATTGGAATGAGAACAGCGAATGTTGTTCCGTTTTTATCAGAAGCTGCCAGCTGCAAATCTCCGTACAGTTCTTTCATATTTTCTTTAGAAATATAGAGTCCCAGACCGTTGCCAAGGGGTTTCGTTGTATAGCCTTCTTTGAAAATATTCTGAAATTCTTTATATTCAATACCGCAGCCGTTATCTTTTATGCTTATTTTAAGCATGTTATCATTAGTTATCTCTGTATAAATATCAATGTGTCCGTCTTTATCTATTGCATCAATTGAATTGTAGATAACATTGATTAAAACGTTTATGAGTTTATTTTCATCTGCGAGTATTTTACATTCATCGCAATTTTGAAGAGATACTGAGATATTCTTTTCTGCTGCAGCCGGTATTACCATAGCTGATACGGATTCCAACAATGGTTTTGCTTCCAGTTCTACAAGAGCCGGCGGTTGTATTGTTCTGAGTTCGGATAATAGCTGTGCAATTGCTCCGTTTGACTTTTTAATACAATTCAATGCATGTTTGGTTGATTCATCATTTTCCGAGACTTCTGATGTTTCAAGCTTTTTTTGAATAATTTTTGAATATAAATCAATGATTGAGATATGATTTTTTACTTCATGTGCAATACCTTTTGCTTTAGTTGAAATATATCTGTATTTCTCATCAGCGTCAGAGTTTGCTTCCAGAAGTGTATTTTCCGCGTTAGATACCATGTTTTCTTCAAAAATTGTGTTTGCAAAATTGACGAATTTGTTTACTGCATTGTTTAATGTTTCGTTGCTTCTTCTTTCAGGTGTAAACTCTTTTGTATAGCGCATTAAATCAATTTTTGAATTTCCTGAAATAATGTTTACTACACTGTTTACTGATCTGGAGTTTAGCATAAAGCATGCAACTGAAGAATCACCTGTCTCTTCTGTTGAATAATCCCAAATCAAAACAACTGAGTATCTTGGAGATAAGATTACCAGAAATTCTGTATCATCCCAAATATCTTCTCTTTCAAGATTTTCATATTCCAGTTTGTCTGAAAATGAATATATATCCGTATGGATAAAACCTAGGCGTTTTATTATTCCATCAAGATTATTTGTATCTTTCAATCTTATTAAGACAAGTGATTTGTGATATTGTGCTTCAATTAAGGCTTCCAGACAAAAACGAAACAACCCCTGTATAACCTCTTTTTTTACAGGCTGTGTCTGTGAAAGATATATCAAATCTTTTAGTAAGTTTTTTTTCGGGTATAATTCATTATTCATTGTTAATTCCAAATCTGTTTAAAAATCCGTTTTAGATAGCTATTTTTACTTTTCTCTTATTCAAAAAGCCGTTGTTTAGAGCGTATAAAACAGCCTGTGTTCTGTCGTTAACCTGAAGTTTTTGGAAAATATTGTTTACATGGGTTTTAACGGTTGTTTCGCTTATGAATAATTTTTGAGCAACACCTTTATATGTAATACCCTGAGTCAACAAATCTAAAACTTCTTCTTCTCTCTGTGTAAGATAATTCAAGAGATTTTCTTCATCTGAGATGCTTTGAATTTCTTCTTTAAATGATTTTTGAAAATATTCAAAGAATCTTGATGATAAAGTATTCGGCAGATAGATTTTTCCTGCAGCTACTTCGTCTATTGCATAAATAAGTTGAGCAGATGCCATAGTCTTTAAGATATAGCCTTTTGCGCCTATTTTCATTGCTCTAAAAATAAGATCGGGGTCATCATAACCTGTAAGAGCGATAGTACGCACTCCCAAATCCAATTTCTCAATTTCTGCTATCGCTGTCAATCCGTCTTTTTCAGGCATGTTGATATCCATCAAAACGATTTCTGGACGATATTTCTTAATTAAGCTGATAGCAACACTGGCACTCGTTGCTGTAGCCACAACGTCAAAATCGCTTTCGATTTCAATCAACTCTCTGACCCCGTTAAGATGTTCATAGTTGTCATCGACGATAATGATTCTTGCCTTTTTCTTAAATTCTAGACCTCTTCTCATGTACTCCCCCCAAGATATTTTTTTGTAAAATTAGATTCATGCAAATACATTATTCACATGCTCTATATTACCCCCAAATAATGTAGTAACTCATCGACTATTGGGTTGAAATAATTTTGTAGATTTCTTGATATCCTGATGTAGACCACGTGGTTAATGTTAATGTTGTTTTGGACTTTTGGGGAAAATGTAAAATACAATATAAGGATGAAGAGCCTTTGTTCCATTACATTTTTTGTATTAAATGCTTTGTATGAGTTTTTGTATTTGATAATATTTATGGTTTGCGATAAGGTTTACAAAGGAGCAGCCGTACAATCGCGCAATTTATTTTGTGAGGAAAGTCCGGGCACCCCAGGGCAGATTGCCGGATAACGTCCGGTGCGGGCGACCGTGAGGAAAGTGCCACAGAAATGCAGACTGCCGATGGCTAAATAGCACAGGTGATGGTGCAACGGTGGGGTAAGAGCCCACCGGCAATATCGAGAGGTATTGGCCAGGTAAACCCCAATCGGGTGCAAGATTGACAGGAAGGTTAAGGCGGCCCGTCGTCTTCCGACAAATCGCTTGAGTTCACAGGCAACTGTGAATCGAGACAGATGATTGTATAGAAACAGAACCCGGCTTATGAACTGCTCCTTTTATACTAAAAAATCGGCATCAATTCTGATTCCGATTTGCTTTCTTTATTAATTATTTTTTATATTAATCTTTTATTGCACCAATAACATTGTAAACAAATGCGCCTGCAATACCTAAAACCACACCCGGGATAACGTAGAGAGAAGTAGATCGATTTGCTTTAACAGCTGCATCCAAGACTGTAGAGGATACAGTTTTTGCTGCTTTTATTCTCTCTGCTATTTGTCCTGCATAATGAGATATGGATGTCTTTATTTCAGGAGCTGCATTTTTAATTTCGTTTTTTATGTTTCTTAAATTTTGTTTTGCAGCCGTTAATGCTTCCTGTGTAGGTGACATTTTTACTGCTTCTTCTGCATTGATTTTTCTGATGAACAAATCTGCCGCAGGATTTTTTTCATTTCTTGCTATAGCTGCAATATTTTCAAGACATTCCTGTTTTACAACTTTTATGTTTCTGTCCACAAGAGTTGCTGATTTATTTGGATAAAAGGCATCTACTTCGTCCATTTCTATGGGCAAATTGTGTTTTAATGTATAACCGACTAGCCCGCAGAATGCTCCCGTTAGCGGTAAGCTTGCTCTTTTGGGTTCGGTATTTTTAATTACGCAAACTTGCATAGCTAAAATCCTTTAACTAATACCCTTGTGTATATTTTGTTGTTAATTCTTTTTGTTTTAAGTATTTTTGGTCTTAAACCAAAATTTAAAAATGCAGACAAAAAACTTCTGAATTTCTAAATTTTTAACATTTTATCATTATAAACGCATGTTGTCAATGCTTTCATGCGATTTTTGTTAAAACAATATTAAGTAATCTTTAAAAATAGAAATATTTTTAAAAGAACCGGAATATAAAATTCTTCTGCTAAGCTATTTGTCTAAGCCGTTTAATCTTTCAAATGCTTTTTGAACCGCATTTTCTTTTGCAACAAATCTGTTATATTCATCTACAACGTCTTCAATTTTTAAATTTAGCAATGCCAATTCTTTTATTGTATTGTTGTATAAATCGACTTTATCCGGTGTAGTTTTTTTTAGTAATGCTGCATATGCTGTTTTTCCGGCTTTTTGGAGTTTTAATTGTGCAATTTGTTTTTCATAGACTTCCCGTTTAGGAGCGACAGTTTTGAATAAACCTTTGATTTTGTCTATCATTTATATTCCTTTCAAAAAGGCGCCGAATGTTTTGTTATTATTATTTATTGCGGGATTAAAACCTGAAACCGGCTTAGACTGTGCAGGTTGTTTTTTATTTTTGTTTACAGCTTTTGTGATGGCAATGTTAAGTTTAGGTATTCCTACTCCGAGAACAATACCAGAATATGCGTATCCGAGAATCTGTGCAATATTTTTCTGTCTTATTCGTTTTTGAAGGAGTTTGATGTCATTTTCCATGCTTTTCGGAGCATTTTTATACAGCTCATCGAGAAGTATTCTGTATGGTTTTATTTTCCCTTTTTCATCCACTACGGCAATACCAGCTTTTTTCAAAAGAGGCTGAATAAGTTCATCGTGGGTTTTTTCTGCAGCTTTGGTAATCCATTTCCATCCTCTTGATAGTTTGCTTCCTTTATCCATGTTGGCTGCTTTTCTGTCAAAATTTATCAGGTTTTTATCAAAAAGATATGAAGCGATTTTAGATACAAAACCGCCTAAAATCAGCCAGTTAACAAATCCAAGAGAATCTTTTGTGGCAGACTCACGAAATTCGTTCTTGTCTCTTGCTGCAATTAAACGGCTCATAATTGTCATTCCGTAGATAAACTTAAACTGGTTAATTGTCGGAACGATTCCTTTGTATTGAAGCAAAGACAACAGCTCTTTAGGCTTTTTCGTTATTGTTGCAATCATAGCTGCACCAATTGCAACTGCAGAAACTGTTTTAAATATTTTAAATTTTAAAGATTTGTCAGGCGGAGTGTCTACGCCGACAAATTTGTCTGAGCCTGTGCGTTTTTTTGTTAAGTACATATTAATCGGCTGCAAGCTCATTCCTATTGCGGAGGTAATGCCGAGTCCAAGCATTGCTGTCGCACCTTTTGTCTTTTTGAGTGCGGCTCTGAACTGTTCAACCGGTATGACTTTTACACCTTCTTTTGCGTCGTGTATAGCTTTATCAACATAAGCTTTTCTTATGGCAACTGCATTGTTTATGTGGTTTTCAAGAGAGTTCTGGACAAATTTTTCGCCTCTTGAAACTTTAATATCGCAGTTTGCTTCGATATCCCCGGTTATAAGAGATTTCACTTTAGCCATTACATCTTTTTTTACTTTATACGAATCATCTCCCATATCTGCCAGTAGTTTAGATACTTCGTCTATTGTATTCTGGTTTAACTGGCGCCACTGATTGCCGTTAAGCCCCTTCATATTTGCAAAAAATGTTTTGTAATAATCCTGCGCAACATTTTTCGTGTCGTCCACAAAATCGCTGAATAGGTCAATAGCTTCATCATTTATGAACATCAAATGAGCTTTAACACCGTTTCTGTTGTTAATCGCATGAGATAGCATATAGCCTGCTCCCAATCCAACAAAACCGGCAGCAGCGTGATTTAATGTACTTGAAAATTCTCTTGTTCCTGTTTCTATACCGGCGTCAACACCTCTTGAAAAATCGACAGTGGTTCGCGGAAGTCCCATAAAACCGACGTCAACCAGTATTGCGCCTATCGCAGGGTTTGTTGCCAGATAATTAAGAGCTTGGGTGGCTGCTGTACCCACACTTTTGAAATTGTGTTTTATATTATTTTTATTATTTTTGTTATCGGTGATTGGCGTAGTGATTTTTGAAATTTTCATATTAATTACCTTGATTTTTGGGGAACATCTATCATTCCAAATGCCTGAAATGTGCGTCTGGCAGACGGTCTGTCTATGTTAATCACAGGACGAAGGTGATAGCTGTTTAAATTATTTTCTATTTCTTTTTTGTGCTGGATTTCTGTTTGCTTTCGTACATACCAGGGAACAAACATTCCTAAAATAAGCATCGAGAAGCCTAAACTGCTAATCTCGCAAATTGCCCGGAGGTTTTTAGCCTGAGGGTATTTTTTCAAAAGCAATGCCGTTTCATCAAATGATTTCAGATGTGTATCATTGACCCAGTGCCCGAAGCTTTGCCAAACCTGTTTAAATTTATTTTGAGCTTTTTGCGGAGCCTCTTTAGTATAATTCAAAAGATCTATTTTTGAAACCTTTTTAATGAAAGTTGCAACACCTTTGGGTACATAATCGCACAACATATACAGGCTAGCAAATGTAGCGATGTCTCTCCACTTTACTTCTTTAAGTTCGTTTGAGTCTTCAGAAGCCAGCATTCTGCTTGCAAATGTTGCAGTTGCAATCCATCTGCACTGATCCATTGTCGGCATATTCTTTGTGAATTGAAGACCTTTAAATATATTTTTTAAACTTGATTTGTCTTTTAATGACGCATATGCAACAGCTACCATCAAAGCAGCTGCACCTATTTTGTTCAGCCAGAATTTTGATTTTTCTTTATTTGTCATTTCTCTTTTATTCTTTTGGCTGACAAAATCTTTATAAATCGGTGCACCTTCCTGTCCGGAACGTATTCTGGTAATCCACCTGTTTATAGACTGCATGGAGGCAGCTAGCGGAATCACTATTGCAAGTCCGATGAGACTCTTTTTATTTACAAATTTTTCAATCTGTTTTTCGAATTTGCCTAAATCGCTGATATGTTTGGCGAAGAAAGGTCTTAAATCAGCCATATCTCGAAGCAGAAGGCTCAAGTTTTGTCCGAGAGGCTTTTTGCTTTTTATAAATCTGATATTTTCAGCTCCGCCTGCATGCTGAAGCAGTGCCAATTCTGTTTCTTTTAATGCTTTTTTAGCTTCTTTTCCCGTAATTTTACCGTCTACTACATTCTGGTATTTTTGTAAAATACCTTTGACTTCATTGTTATCAAGGTCAAGTTTATTCCAGTTTTTGCCGGAATTAAACTCCAAATCTTTAAATACACCATTTATGTATTCTGTTGTATTGCCGTTTGCATTTGCAAAGTAGCCGGAAAGAGTTTCTGTACTTCTCTGGTTTGCCCATAGCTTAGACAAACCGGAAGTATCTTTGTTAAATTTTTCAAGAATTTTGGCTACACCTAGAACAATAAAACCCGGAATCAGGCAGTTTACCACAAGGCCTGATGATTCACGGCGAAATGTTTCTGCAGCCGCAAAACCGTTTGTTTTCGCATCAACCCACGTTCTCGGGAAAATTGCAGTAAGACAGTCTATCAGTGAAACACCAAACATAGGGTTTACGTTGCACTGCTGTAAAACCCAGGTAACTCCGCCGATTAAGGAATTAGCTCCGCTGGCAAACACAGATTCAATTCCTTTAAATGCCGGACGGTTTTGTTTTGCTGCTGAAAGTGCATTTTGTGGCGCAGAATATCCGTTTTTTTCATTACTGATATCCTTGACTTTTGGTTGGTATTTAATTTGAGGCTGTATACTTACTTTTTGAATCATAACTTTAATGTTTTAAAACAGACTGTGTAAAATAGTAAAAGTGACGACTAATAAAACATACTATTGATTTCTGTTCAATCCGATCCGGATAAGTTTTAATCGTTCCTGCTTTTATCATACCAAGTCATTATATAAATACAAATCACGTGAAAATTTTTTTTGCTGTTAAAATTTGTTAAAAAAAATATTTTTGCGGGTTAATTGTTGATTTTTTATTTAATAATATAAATATTTTCTGAAAAATAAATATTAAGCAAATTTTATTAAATCCCCACAGCGAAAATAGGCTTAAAAACTCATTTTTACAAAAGTTAACAAAATTTATGTAAAGATATGTTTACAAATCACCATGAATCATTAAAGTTTTTATTGAGAAAGTCCGATATATTGAATATAAAGACACAAAACTAAGGAGCATCAGTAAAAACAATGGCAGATGAGATGAAACCGTTCGGTTTAAATATAAAGGTTCCGAAAAGAACTATAAAACAGTCTCAAGACACCATACAAAGCAGAGTAAACAGCGTATGGCAGCCTTTGTTTAATTTTATTGAAGAAAACCAGAATGTTTTTAACGGAAACATTGCAGAAGAAATCGAAAAATACAATCTTATGTCATACAACACAGGTGCAATTTTAAGAAATGCATCACCCAAGATAAATTTTGATATAAAAGGTTAAAAACGCTTACTATACTAACATCCCTTTAAATTCAACCTAACATACATTCACTCTCTCTTCAATCCGGAGAGAGTTTTTATTATAAACCGTTTAGTGCTTCAAGAGCAGCTATTTTCATCGTTTCGATTTTAGGTTTTTTGCCTGTCCATATTTCAAATGCTTTTGCGCCCTGATGTACAAACATATCCAGCCCTGTTATCAAGCGATATCCGTTTTTTTGCGCATAACTAAGAAGTTCTGTTTTTAGCGGGTTGTAAATTATGTCATAAACTACAGCGCCTTCTGGCAGCGTTTTTAAAAATTTTTCATCAATAGGACTCAAGCCCATTCCATGCCCTTTCATTCCGACGGGAGTAGTATTTACAAGTAAAATGTTATTTTCAAGCGAGGTCATGCTTTCGAGCTGCTTTAGATTAAATGTTACTTCATAGAATTTTTCACGCAGAAAATTCACCATTTTGCTCGCATTTATGACATTTCTTGCATAGAAATTTATCTCTTTTACTCCGAGTCTGCAAAGTCCTATGGCAGCTGCTCTTGCGGCACCTCCTGTACCAAGGATAGCTGCAGAAGCTCCTTTTATACTATTCTTGACATCTTCGGGGATTGCTGTCATAAAACCGTATACATCTGTATTGTAGCCAAATAGTGATTTGTTAGGAAGAATTTTGACCGTATTTACACAGCCTGCAATATCCGCTATCTCATCAACTTCATCAATGAACAGAGTAATTGGCACTTTCAGGGGGATTGTGACATTAAAACCTGCATACCCCTGAGATTTCATCTGTTTTATTCTGTCTACAAGCTCGGACTGTTCTGTATCGAGCGTTTCGTATTCTCCGTCTATGCCCATCTCTTTTAAAACGGCATTATGCATAACAGAAGACAATGACTGCGCTATAGGATGACCGATGACCGCGAGTTTAATCATTATTGTCTGCCTCCATTGGCTTTGAGAATGAGCAATTAGGATTTGAGCACTGCAATAGTGATTCTTTTTTTGTAATTTTTTTCACAAGATGTGAAGAGCACTCAGGACATTTTTCATTTACCGGCTCATTCCAGGAGACAAAATCACAGTCAGGGTATTTGCTGCAGCCATAGAAGACTTTGCCGTATTTTGATTTTCTTTGAATAACGTCGCCTTCTCCGCATTTCGGGCATTTTACACCAGTAGTTTCTAGCAGTCTCTTTCTGTTTTTGCATTCATCGTTTGTACATTGCAAATACTTTCCGTATGGCCCGATTTTTACAATCATTTCAGAACCGCATTTTTCGCACTTTTCATCACTTTTTTCATCGACCTGTACCGGTTTTCCGTCTTTAGAAAGAGGCAGCATTGTTTTACATTCCGGATATCCGGAGCAGCCCAGGAACTGTGTACCGTATCTGCTTGTTCGGACGACCATTTTCTTACCGCAATTCGGGCATGTCACATCGGACTCAATAAGAACTCTGGGCATTTTGTCTTTTGCTGATGAGACAACCCCGATAAACGGCTCATAAAATTCTTTCAGTACATCGACCCAAACAGCTTTTTCTTCCGCAATATCATCAAGTTTAGTTTCCATTTGTGCGGTAAACTGATAGTCCATGATATCTTTAAAATACTGAATTAGCTGTTTGCACAAAGTTCTTCCCAGTAATGTCGGAGCAAGAGCTTTTTCAATTTTTTCAACATATCCTTTCTGCTGGATTTTTGAAATAATCGGTGCATATGTACTCGGACGGCCGATACCATGCTCTTCAAGATTTTTAACTAAAGATGCCTCTGTAAACCTCGGCGGCGGCTGTGTAAAGTGCTGCTTCGGATTAATCTTTTCAAGTTTTACAACATCTCCCTGATTCAAATCCGGAATTTTGCTCTGATCAAGTTCGTCATCTGATTCATTGTAAACTTTTAAAAATCCGTCAAAAACTACTTTGCTCGTACCGGTTTTGAAAAGATAATCACCGGCATTTATATCAACAGAGGTGTTTTTTATTTTTGCGTTTGCCATCTGTGAAGAAATAAATCTTGCCCAGATAAGTTTGTATAGTCTATACTGCTCTGAAGTCAGATACTGCTTTATGCTGTCAGGTGTTCTTTCAACATATGAAGGGCGGATAGCTTCGTGCGCATCCTGAACGTTTTTGCCTTTTGCGCCTTTGACATAGTTGTTAGGCACTTCCGGATAATACTTTTCGCCAAAATCCGACACAATAAAATCTTTTGCAGCAGCAACAGCGTCGTCGGATATTCTGACAGAATCTGTTCTCATATAAGTAATAAGACCGACAGGTTCACCGTTAATCTCTACTCCTTCATACAATTTCTGTGCAATCTGCATGGTCTTAGACACTCCGTAACCGAGCTTGCTCGATGCTTCTCTCTGGAGGGTGGATGTGATAAACGGAGCTGAGGGTTTTCTTTGTGTGTCACGGTAAGCTACTTTTGTGACTTCGTATTTTAAATTTTTGTCGTTGAGTTCATCAACAATTTTTTGTGCTTCTGCTTCATTTTTTATTTCAATTTTTTTGTCTTTGTATTTTGACAGTTCCGCGCTGAATAAAGTTGTTCCCTTTTTCAGGTCAGCGCTAATTGACCAGTATTCTACCGGTACAAATGCCTCAATCTCGTCCTCTCGTTCACAAATCATACGAAGGGCTACGCTTTGCACACGACCGGCAGAAAGTCTGTAGTTTCTCATTTTTTCCCAGAGAACAGGGCTGATTTTATAACCAACAAGACGGTCAAGAATTTGTCTGGTCTGCTGTGCTTTTACACGCTGCATGTCTATTTCGCGTGAATGTTCTACCGCATTTTTTATTGCTTTAGGCGTAATCTCGTTAAACTCTATTCTGCAGATTTTGTCATCAGGCACATCCAGCACCTGTCTGACATGCCACGCAATAGCCTCTCCCTCGCGGTCAGGGTCGGATGCGAGATAGATTTTGTCAGACTTTTTCGCAAGTTCGTTTAATTTTTTTACAACAAGTTTTTTTTCAGGAATGACAATAAACGACGGTTCAAAATCGTGATTTACATCAAAACCGAGTACTTTGGGCGGAAAATCTCTTATGTGCCCGTAGCTTGCTTCTATCTGGTAATCATCCCCGAGAATTTTTTTTATGGTCTTAGATTTTGCAGGAGACTCAACTATAACAAGCGCCTTTCCTTTTGAAGATTTGCTTGTTTTAGAAGTTTTTGCGTCAGTTTTTGATTTTGACGTTTTTTTCTTTTCTTTAATTTCCTCTTGTGCAGATGTTTCTGCAGCAGCACTTTTCCTAGCCATTCTAAAATTTCTACGTTCTCTATGCGTTCAAGTTTAGATATTAACATCAATGTATCTTGAGTGCAAATTTTTTTTGAAAACAGGCTACATACCTATATTCTGCTCTACTTTGAGTTCATCGATAATTCTGAACACGTCGATAAAATCGACGAGAACTCTCTGCCAGTTGCCTATGTCTGAAAAAGATTTACTTGATGGAATATCGAACCAGTCTTTGCCGTCCAGTGCAAGATACATGTATCCGTCAATAAAGCTGCAGGAGACAGAGCATTTTTTGTTTTTAGCAGCAATGCTAACGAGTCTGTTCATAAATCCGGTAGTCAAAATATACCTTGCCTCTACCTGGTCATCTGCGTACACATCAAAATATTTCTCAAATACAGGGTCTTCGAGATGAACTCTGTTTTGGCTGTCTCCAAAAAGTTTCAGAGCGTCTCTTTTTACAATAATATCGCCTGTGAATTTTTTGTTCATAGGATATTTTACCAGCAGACCCTTAAAAACTTGTTCTACTCTTCGATTTTTTCCGGAACCGGTTTCGTATTTCAGGTCTATATCGCGAAGCACTACAGGAATGGAGTTGTATTTACCGGTTATGTAGTCATCAATATTGCAGATATTAAATGTTGAAAAAAGCTTTGTATATCTGTATTCCTCTTCTTCTGTTTCTTTGAATGCAGATTTTTCGTCAGTCAAACGAAATGTGAATGCTTCTTTGAATTTGTCTAAATATGGATTTCCCGTAAATTTCTTTACATCGTAGTCTCTTACAACAAAGTTGCTTCCAACGAAATTCAAAAGCAGTGGCAGAACATCTCTTTTCATCTGCTGCTGGAGTTTTTTCATTGAGGGGGTAACGATTACCAAAACTAAAAACACTAACAAAAGTACGAGTAAAATCTGCGTAACCAGTAGATTTTTAATTTCAAAGATTCTTGCCAGGCACAAAATTACACTAATCACCACCAACATTGTATTCAAAACATGAATAGCAGGACGCCATCTTTCATAACCCACGACTTTCGGATAAATATTAGTGTAGAAATAGTTGCTAAACTCTTTCGAGCTTATTTTTCTCATCACTTCGACGCTTTTGGGGATATTGTTTGTTTCTTCCATTATAGACCTTTTCTATGTTCTGCTTTTAATGTATCAACAATAGTCAATACTTTTCCTAAATCCATAAGCATTTTTTGGTAGTGTTTTATAGTGTTCGCTGATTTAAACAAACTTACATCAAACCATTTACCTTTTTTTTGCATTGCAATGTTGAACATTCCGCTTTCAAACGAGCATACAATGTCGAATTTCCCTTTTTGTTTTGCAATAAATACCAGTCTCTGCATAACAGGAATGGTCAACAGTTGTTTTGCATCGGAAAGATTGTCTGCATATATCTCGAAAACTTCTTCGAATATAGGGTCTTCTATAGAAACTTCGGGCGGAAAATTCAGACCTTCAAACTGATTCAGCCAGCTTTTCTTCTTTTTTATTACAACGCGTCCTGAAATTTGTTTGTCAATATTGCAGCTAATAAAAATGCCGTTAAATATCCGGTTAATAGATCTTTTCCCTATTTTTACGGGGCCTATCGGGATGTAATTTTTTGCAAAAGATACATACTCGAGTTTTAATGAGCGAATGGTCAGATTCAGCTCTTTGTATATTCCCTCCAGCACTTCAAATGTATAGCATCTGTTAAATGTCGGAAGCAGACGCAATGATTTTATATACTGTCCGTGAGGGCTGGCTATGTAGTCATTGTTGTCATAATAAGAGTGTTTTGTTTCTCTTGATTCATAAATGCCTGTGTCTGTGTAATCGACTGCAAGTTCTGTAATCCATTTCCATATTAAATCTTTAACATTCGGTGTTTCACAGGAAAAATCTCCCCAGAAGGATAAAAGTTTGCCCATTACCAGAGATTTTGCATTCAGTGAATAAACACATTTTATGTATCGTTTAATAATGATTATAATAAACAGTGCGACAAAAATACCAAGAAAACTTTTCGTAAGCAGATATATGCCGACTGCAATAACTGCGGACAGCACAATCGATGAATAATATACACTGACGAATTTATTCCTCAGTGTTTCTACTTTTTGGAGCACGGGCTCCATTTCTTTATTAAAAAACTCTGCAAACTCCGGTGTTCGCAGAGTTTTTATAAGTTCTACGCTTTCACTTTTGGAGGCGTTTTCTTCCATAATTTGCGCACCTGATTAAATTATAGATACTGGCTTGCAGAAACAGGCTCTCTACTGGCCGCGTCTGTTTCAAAATAACTGTATCCCATTACTTCTGCTGCATAGCCTGCAAACAGTGAACCCGGGAAGATTTGAACAGCATTTCTAACCTGAGTCAATGCAGAGTTGTAGAATCTTCTGGCTGCCGCAATGTGTTCTTCAACCTCGTTATATGTAGTCATTGCGTGCATCATTGTTGAATCTGATTTTAACTGAGGATAATTTTCTACATTAACCATAAGCTGGCTCATAAGGTTGTCAAGTTTTGCTTCTGCCGCAAATTTTTCTTTTGAGCCTGAGCGTGACTGCATTGCCTGTGTTCTCAGTGCTGTTATGTTCTCAAAAATTTCTTTTTCATGTTCCATAAATTTTTTCGCAATTGTTAAAATATTTGGAACTAAATCGTGTCGTTTTTTGAGTTGTACATCAATACCTGATAAAGCTTCCATAACGTTGTTTTTGCATTTGACCACATTTACATATGTCATATAAAGCATACCTGCAAGTATGAGTACTGCTACAAAAATTATGCCGGTTAATGTAATCATTCCATACTCTCCTTCATTTTTTACCAATAATATACTAACATATATACTGTTTAAAGTTGTAATCTTTTTGGAGTATTATGACTTTTCACTGCCAAAAGGCGAGTTGTATTTTTTTTCATAGCCGATAGTTGTTTTTGCATCATGACCGGGGTAGACATTTATTCTTTCATCAAGTTTAAAAAGTTTGTTCACTATAGAATTTTGCAGCTGTTTAAAATCACCGCCCGCAAGATCTGTTCGTCCAACAGAACCATAGAACAAGGTATCACCGGAGAATAAGTTATCATCAATTAAAAAACAACAGCTTCCCTGTGTATGACCGGGAGTATGAATAATTTTAATTTTTTTATTACCGATTTTTAAGTCGCTGTTTTCATTAAAAGTAATAACGTTTTTTGGCGGCTCAACTTCCGGTATTCCCAGAGCTGCTGTCTGGACTTTTAGATTTTCGAGGAGAAATTTATCATCTTCATGTACATACACAGGTACTCCGGTTCTGTCCTGTATATCCTTTTCTTCTATAATATGGTCAAAGTGTGCATGTGTGTTTAGTATATATTTAAGGGTTGCATTCAGCTTTTCAATTTCATCGTTGATAATATCGAAATTGCTCCCTCCATCGATAATTATAGCTTCTTTTGTTTCTTCATCTGCCAAAAGATATGTATTTTCGCCAAAGATTCCGGTCGGAAATATTTTTATAATCATTAAAATTTCTCCTCTAGGGCTATATTATAACAGATAAAATAGTTGATTTGTCAAATAATACGGATATCTTTTTGAGTCGGATACTTTAAACTAAATGCAGCCATAGGCTGCATTTGGACGTTAATAAACTTTGCTGATAAAGTTTATCTTCTTTTATGATGTCTGTTGTTCAGATTTCTATATTTACCTTTTTGGTTGTTGTTTCTGTTTTTATTGCTGATATTTTTTGAATTTTTTCTTTCCTTATCGAGGTTGCTGTTTCTGCCGGGTTGCTTTAAATCATAGCGGCTTTTGTTACGGGGTGCCTTTTTTGCTGCAGTTTTGTGGTGCATTTTTTTGACAACTTTGTGATGGGAGGTTTTTGCTTTTTGATGATGTTTCTGTGCAGCAAGACATCCTGTGTTTAGCCCGATTCCTGCAATCAAACATCCAGCAATTAATAATGATAAAAGTTTCTTCTTCATAAAAACACCTTTCCTCTTCTTTATGTCCTTTTGGTAATTTGAATTGATTTCATCTATTATAACGCAATTTGTCTGCTAAAGTTCATTTATATATTTTTGAAACTACAATGCCTCTCTTATCTGACCGTCAATTTTTAAGTTTTTTGGTTTTGCAAACGGAAGTTTTGAGTATTTTATTTGCACATTAAGAAATTGGAAAGGTGACATGTTAAGAGCCGGAGCGCTGACATGGTTCACTCCTTTTTCGTCTGTCATAAATGCACCTTTGTGATAGTGTCCGGATGCGATAAGAAAAATATTGCTGTGCTTATCAAGGATGTATTTGTACTGATATTTATCAAGAATATTATGTGTTTCGTCGTCATAAGGTTCTTCATATGGTACGTGCTGAAAAACAAGAACTGTTTTATCTTTATTTTGTTTTAATGTTTTATCATACCATTGCAGTGTTTTGTCTGTGAAAATACCGTGATTTGACGGCATAAATGAAGAAGTTCCGTCCAGCACGATGCATTCTATTCCTGCTGCGGGTGAGAACGTATATGAGGCATTGAGTGAGTTTTGATATTTATTTTGTTTTTTTACAATCTCCATATACTCAGCTTTTGTTAAACCTGAAATTTTGTGAGCATCAGTGTTTCCAAGAACAATATAGTATGGGACTTTT
The DNA here is from genome assembly GCA_944322755.1 of Candidatus Gastranaerophilales bacterium. GTDB lineage: Bacteria > Cyanobacteriota > Vampirovibrionia > Gastranaerophilales > Gastranaerophilaceae > CALUPY01. The sequence goes on from CALUPY010000002.1 coordinate 66,988, forward strand.
ATATTTTTTATTGTGTTTAAAAAGCTTTCAAGAACTTCTTTTTTAGACTTGTCGATATTGTCTCCAAGAAATACCACAAAATCATAATCACCTTCATTTATCCTTGCAATAAAACCATCCAGTGCTTTCTGTGAAGTTGTAAGTTTTGTTCCGTTATTAAGGTCATAATGAACATCAGATACAAGAGCAAAATTTAAAGTTTTTGCATTAGCAGAAAGAGAAATAAACAATAATAAAATGGTTAAAAAATATTTTAAATTTTTCATAAATTCTCCTGATTGGCCGGTTTGTTTTTTATTATATATTATCAGAGAATTAATGGGAATATTTATCCATTTTTGTTGTTCATATTTTCATGTAAGTTGCTTGTACCTGCTTCATATCCGCATAACAGGAATATGGCAGGCAGTGCTTTTCCGATAAACGACTGAATTTTATCTCCGTTGGATGTTAGAGCTATCAGGGTCATAATATCGTCTACATGGATTCCAAAATCTTTCGGACCGATATGACGTTTGTCATTTTCGTTGAATAATTTTTCATTAATTTTTCCGGCTGCATAATTTCCGCTGATTACTCCTGTTACAACCCCTGCTATTGACGCAAGACCGCTCAATATAATTTCTTTTTTACGCGGGAATTTCTTTTTTTCTATTGCAGTTACTGCAGCACCGACTATCGAAATAGGGACAACTATGTTTCCTATAAATTGATGTATTGCTTCTTTTATTTTTGCTTTTTGTTTTGATTTTTCATCTGACAGCAGTCCGCCTACCAATCCTCCTAGCATTGTGACTGTAGCCAGACCCATTACTTTTAACGGTTTTTTAAAGTTTTGGCGGAACAGGTTTGAAAATTTAAAGTTTTTGGGATGTTTGTGTTTTTCAAGTGTAAACAAAAACAATCCGCTAGCAGCCATACTTCCAGCTATGGAGGCTGCTCTAACTTTATTTTTATGATTGAATATTTTGTTTTCGTTGTTATCCCCGAATGCTTTTGGTGAATTAACCTGATGATGGTATGCGGCAATCGGAGGATAGTTCCCTAATACTTTCAATTTGGTCATGACAATCTCTGTTTTCTATGTTTAAATTAAAGCACTAAAAAAATAAAATTGTTAGTACCCTGGTAAAGTTTAAAATATTTTAAATTAATTTAAAATATAAAAATAAAGAAAGAAGATAAAAATATGCGACTGGACAAATTTTTAAAAGTTTCAAGACTTATCAAAAGAAGAACCGTAGCGAATGAGGTGTCAGAACAGGGGCGTGTACTCGTGAATGATGCACCGGCAAAACCTTCGAAACAGTTAAAAGTCGGGGATATTATAAAAATTGAGCACACTAAAAAAGATATTTCTGTCAAAGTCGTGAAAATACCAGAAGGCAATATTTCCGTGCAGCAGGCGCAAGATTTGTATGAAGAACTTACATAGTGTGGTATAATAGCAATTGTTAGAAAGAATGGAGATTATTATGACAACAGTAAGAGCAAGCCATATTCTTGTTAAAACGGAAGAAGAAGCTAAAAATTTAAAACAGGAAATTGAACAGGGAAAATCTTTTGCAGACGTTGCAATGGAAGTTTCTTTATGCCCATCAGGTCAGGATGGCGGAGATTTGGGCTATTTCGGAAAGGGTATGATGGTTAAGGAATTTGAAGATGCTGCATTTTCAATGAATGTCGGACAAATATCTGATCCTATAAAAACCCAGTTCGGATGGCATTTAATTCAATTGACAGACAAACAAGACTAATGATTATACAAAAACTCAGAGAATTTTTAAAAAATAATAATATTGACTATCTGTGGATAAACACAACAGATGAATTTCTTGTTGAATATAATGAACTAACAAATTCTTCAAGGTATTTTGTCACAGGGTTTACCGGTTCGACTGGTGATGCTCTTCTTTCGCAAGATAAACTGTGGCAGTTTGCTGACGGCAGATATCATGAGCAGGCAGAAAAGGAAGTTAATTCTTACACAACAGTTGTGAAAGTACAGCTGGGTGAGCGTGTATCTGATTTGTTAATGGAAAGAATAAAGGACAATTCGATAGTTGGTATTGTTACTTCTAAAATCTCTCTGGGTTTTTATAATTTATTACAATCAAAACTAAAATCTAAAGGTTGTAAAATATTTGATTTGGAAAAAGACCCGGTTGAAATGTTTGCAGATTTTCAAACCTCCGAAAGTGAAGAGGTTTGTACAAAAATCGATGAATATATTAGCGGTATTTCCGCAGATAAAAAGCTGAAAATATTTTTTAACCATATAAAAGAAAATTCCTGCTATCTAGAGACTAATCTTGAGAATATTGCATATATTACAAATCTCAGGCAGTACAAAACACCGTATTCATCAGTCTTTAAATCAAAAGCTGTTTTCGAAAAAGGTCAGGCTTATATCTTTACTGATGAAAAAACTGAAAAAATCGGAGATTGTTTTTCCGTGTTGCCTATGAAAGATTTTAAAGAGTTTGTTAAATCAAAAAATAATGTTCTTTATAATCCTGAAAATATTTCAAAAGCTGATTTTTCTTTAATCGAAAATAATGCAAAAGAGGCGGATTTTGATTTTATTGCAATAATGAAATCAATAAAAACTCATGCCGAAATTCAGCATATGCAGTCGTGTTTCAACAGGACTGATAAAGTTGTTGAAAAAATAGGCCAAATTGTATGCTCCCAAAAAATAGTCAGTGAATTTGATTTGTCAGAGGAGGTCAATAATGAATATTTAAGACAGGGTGCAAGGCAGTTGAGCTTTAAAACAATACTTGCTGCAGGGGCAAATTCTTCTGTCATTCACTATTCACATCCATCAAAAGACGTTTTTGTAAAAGACGGAGATTTTGTGCTCTTGGATTGCGGCGGGCATTTTGAGGGCGGATATTCTACTGATATAACAAGAACTTTTTTGCGCGGTGAATCGAATTGGCTGCAAAGAAAAGTTTATACCACTGTTTTAAAGATGTTTCTGAATGTTTATAACTATGAACTGAAAGAAGATACTAACGGTCAGGAGCTGGATGCTCTTGCTCGTAAAATTGCGCAGGAGTCTGGGTTAATGGACGAGTTTAATTTTAATCACGGACTCGGTCATGGTGTTGGAATAAATGTTCATGAGCATCCGCCGGTGCTTTCAGGCGGCCCTGCCGGCAGAAATATTTTGAGAAAAAATATGGTTGTGACGATAGAACCGGGTCTGTACAAGAGCGGATTTGGCGGTGTAAGACTGGAAAATACAGTATATATTGAGGAGATTGAAGGAAAACATAAATTCCATTCTTTTTCGAAGGTAAAATTTCAGGAAAATCTTATAGACTATGAGCTTTTAACAGACAGAGAAAAAATTTGGCTTAAAAACTGGCAGGAGCAAGTATGACAGATATCATGAGCACCGGCAACCGTTTAGTTGTTGAGACAGTAAAACTGCACCAAAAAAAGTACAGAAACCAGACAGGTTTATTCCTGCTGGAAGGGTATAAACCAATTGAAGAAGCTTGTAACACAGGTATTGAAATAAAAACAGTTTTTGTAAACGAAGAAGAAAAAGAAAAGTATAATTTTTTAAATAAAGATGAAAAAATAAAGGAAAAAATAAAAACAGTAAATGCTGCTGTTATGAAAAAACTTTCAACGACAGACACGCCGCCAGAAGCTGTTGCTGTATGCGCTCAAAGGCAATATACTCTTAGTGATATTAAAGGTTTTAACAAAATTGCTGTGCTTGAAAATATAAAAGACGCCGGAAATCTCGGCACAATAATTCGCTCTGCTGCCGCATTCGGGATAGAGGGGCTTGTTTTGTGCGGGGACTGTATAGATGTTTATAATCCCAAAGTTGTCCGTTCTGCGGCAGGAAATTTGTTTAAAATACCACTTGTTTATATTTCATCGGTAGAGGAGCTAAAAACGGTTACTGATAAAACAACATATATTGCTACTGTTGTGAATCATTCTGATGCTGTTGCCCCTGAAAAAATTGATTTCACAAAGCCTTTTGTGCTGCTGCTTGGTTCTGAAGCTGACGGACTTAGCCAGAAGGCGATTGAAATGTCAGATATAAAAACAAATATAAAAATTTCGGATAAAGTAGAATCATTGAATTTGAGTATTGCTGCATCTATTTTGTTTTATATTGCCGGCATGCAGAATTAGGATGTATAATTTTACCAGCGGAGGTTTTATGAATAGATTTTTTAATTTGCTATTAATATTTTTTCTGTCTGCTGCGTTGACCAGCGGATGCTGGAAAAAAGAGGATATTCAGGAAAATATAAAAACATTTATTCCTGTAAAAACTCAACAGGAAACTGAACAAGAAGCTGAATTAAAAGATGAAATAGCGCAGGTAAAAGCTGATATCAGCCAGAAAAAAATGGATAAACTTTCTGTAAAAAAAGAGCAGAAATCTTTTGATGCAATTAGTTACAAAGATGATTTTCAAACCGCTAAAAATTCATATGATGCAAAAAACTATACAGATGCAATACTCGGCTTTAATAATGTGTTAAAGACAAATCCAAAAAATTATAAAGCACACTGTATGTTAGCGATGAGTTATGCGAAAAAAGGCGAGAATAATAGTGCAGAAATGGTTTTGACAAGAGCGATAGAGTTGTTTCCCGATGAATGGAATGCTTATACTATTCTGGGAGATATGAAACGCTCTGAACACAACTATTCACTTGCAATTGAGTACTACAAAAAAGCTATTGCTTCTCCGAAAATAACTGATGATGGCAAGGTTCATTATTTGAAAGAAATTGAAAAGACGACAAAAGAACAAAATGCATGGAATCAAAAAGCAGCCAGTCTTGGGATAATAACGACCTCTGTCGATATGAATCTGGATAAAACGAAATGGGAAGTAGCTTATAATGCCGGTAATGACAAAAACTGGATTGTTGAATACGGGCTTAAGGGTGAAGATGTTATGAATTATAAATGGACTCAGCTTGTGACAGTTCAGTTTTTTGAAAAGGAGTACTATAACAAAACTCCGGAAGAGCATATCTTAAACCAGCTTGCAGCTATTGAAAAAATGGCTATAAATACTCAGAAAATGTTCCAAAAAAGTGTAATAAGCAATAAAACAACAGATATTATGTATGATTGGTCTTTTGACAAGGGCCAGGAGTCAGAAATAGCAAGGGTTGTGCAAACCGAAAAAGGACTTTATCATTTACACTATGCCAAAAAGGGTATAATTAACAAGCAAGAGCGCCAGCAGTGGATAGAAATTTTAAATAAAGCGAAAATAAAAGAATAGCTTTTAATAAAAAACATTGAGTCAAAAAGGCCAAATGCTCTTTAACTCCGGCATGTACGCTCACCTACCGAAAATTTTACCATCCACAAAGCACGCCCAAAGCGTGAGTGAATAGAGAAGAAGGTGGGCAAAGAGGGAAAAAACCGGCCGCACCCTTTCTAAAAGGAGAAAAAGCCGGGATATTCGCCGTTATTTTGCTTATATTTCTCCTTATTTTCCGGCGTACAAAACACAAGAAATCAACGAAGCTATATCTCCAGTCCCTAAAATCAGGGTTAAGAATGGGGCAGGAGATATAGCAGTTTGAAGTTTTTTTCTTCAATCCAATATTAGATTTAATACAAAAATCTGTGTTTTTCATCTGTGTTACGCTTTTCAACTCGACTTTTATCTTTTACTATTTACTATCTGCAGTTATTTATATTAAATAAAACATAAAGAATTGAATCATAAAAAGATATATGTATTATATCATATGTATCTCAACTTTTCAACATGAGATATGTCTTTTTGTTAAATATATTTTACCACATCTCAAAATTGAATAATAATTTATTATTCAATTTTGAGATGTGGTCTTTTCTTGAATAATAATATTCTCCTTTAAACTCCTTTAAATCTTTCATTATATAAGAAATACAAGAATATAATTTCGATATCCACTATTTTATATCTCCTGCCCCATTCTTAACCCTGATTTTAGGGACTGGAGATATAGCTTCGTTGATTTCTTGTGTTTTGTACGCCGGAAAATAAGGAGAAATATAAGCAAAATAACGGCGAATATCCCGGCTTTTTCTCCTTTTAGAAAGGGTGCGGCCGGTTTTTTCCCTCTTTGCCCACCTTCTTCTCTATTCACTCACGCTTTGGGCGTGCTTTGTGGATGGGGCGGCTCATTCTACGACAATAAAAACACAACTCTTTTTAGAGCCGTCTCTTTTCCTTATTTTTTACAGGAGGTATGTGTATGCAGATAAATCAATATCCCAGCATAGGATCATCTTCTTTATCAAGCCTGATTTCATCGGCTCTTGCACGACGCCAGTCTTCTACTCTTGGAACGACGGGGGCGCTTTCCTCCATTTCTTCGTCTTATACTCCGAGTTATTCCTCAGGCGGCGGTATAAATTATCAGTCTTCTGCTGCTATTTCCAGTATAACAGCCCAAATCGATAGCTTGAATAAACAGGTTTCTGAAATTAAAAGCAAACTTCTTGTTTCAAACAGTATAAAAAATTCATATTCCTCCTCAATTACCTCTTTAAACGACTTTTTGGAAAGCATAAAACAGGATGAATCCAAAAATCTTTCAGGCATTACAAATTCAAACTCTAATGTAACAAATGTCGATGTAATAAATAGTTCTGCGAACTCCCAGACAATAAATGTTAATGTAAAACAGGTCGCTACTGCGACTATAGTTAGGAGTGATATTCTTACAGGTGGTAATATAGATGAAAATACAAAAATTACAGATTTATTTGCCGGAAAACTCGACGGTTATTCACTGACCTCGCAGCGAAAAGATTTGAACGAAACTAAAACAATGAAAGAATTGGGAATAAAAACCGGTTCTTTCACAATCGGCAATAAAGAAATCAGTATATCAGACTCAGAAACCCTCGGCTCTGTTATGCAAAAAATAAAAGATGCGGGTTATGATGCTGAAATAACAGCAGACGGAGCTCTTGAAATTACCGGAACAGCAGATAAACAAATTTCTTTTTCCAATCAAGGCACAAATTTTGCTTCTGCGTTGGGACTGACAGTTTCAGAAGGCGATTTCAGTATAAACGGAAAAAGTTTTTCAATTACCTCAGAAACGACAATAAAATCTCTTATGAACGAGATAAATTCCTCAAGAGACGCGGGTGTCGGCGCAATGCTCCAGAACGGGAAACTGACTCTTGTTTCAAATCTTACCGGGGCAGTGCTTATTGATATTAAAAAGGGTTCCAGCAATTTTACAAATGCAATCGGTTTTACCTCCGGCGGTGAAATGATAGCGGATAACGTTGTAATGGGCGCAGACGGTACAGCGACTACCCTTAAAGGTATAAATTCAGTAAGTACGGATTATGCAGATTTTACTGAAGGTACATTCATAATTTCTGCAGGTAGAAACGGAAATATGGTATCCGAGATAATAAATATTACCTCAGGTGACACTGTTCAGGATGTAATTGATAAAATTGCTGCGACGGGTATTGATATTGTTGCAAGCGTAGATAAAAACGGCAATTTTGTTTTAGAACAAAAAAATAAAGGTTCTGATTATCAAATTTCAGTAGAAGCTGGAAGCAGCAATTTTACTGAAAAAATGGGATTAACAAACGGCGTGGAGAATATCGGTATTACAAATTCAGGTCAAAATACCGGTTATTACTCCACGATAACCGGCACAAACAAGGTTACCTTGGACACGGAAGTCAGTGCCGGTTCTTTTAAAGTAAACGACACTACTATTGAAATCAGCGCAGGCACTATAGAAACAGCTCTTGCAGAAATAAATGCAGCACTTTCTGACAAAGATGTTGAGGCTGTATTTGAAGATGAAAAAATTGTCTTTAAAAACAAAATTATGGGCAACATCTCTCTGTCTGTTGAAGGCGGTACAAGCAATTTCGGAGAAATAGCAGGACTGACAGAAGCAAGTGAAGGCGTGTCATCTGTTGTAATCGGTCAAGTCGGCGGAAAATCTACTTTGACCGGCTCGGAAGACGTCAGCGCAGATACGATGATTACTGATGGGACGGTTAAAATTAACGGTTTTCTGATAGACCTTTCTGCCGGAACACTGGAAAGTGTTGTTGAAAGTCTGAATGAACATTCGGAGGATACGAAAGTTACCGCATCGATAGTGGATAACAGACTGGTTCTTACAGCTACAGAAAATGGCGCAAACTCTATCAGTGTAGAAGCGGGTATAAGTAACTTTGTTCAAGTGACAGGTATAGCAGGCTACCAGACAACAGCAGGTACGGAGGAACAATTTGGCTCTTCAAAATCAGCTATGACAATGGCTAATGAAGTTACCTACGATACACAGATACTTGAAAGTGTTATTAATATTAACGGCACTGAAATCACCGTATCTGGGACTATTGCGAATGCTATTGCTGCAATCAATGCCCAGACAGGTACCACGGGAGTTGAAGCATTTTTGAATACAAGCAACAGATTTGTGCTCAGAAATGTTAATGACGGTTCATCTGGTATGAATTTTTCAACATCAAGCGATTTCGGGCGTGTGGTTGGCGCCGGAACTTACGTTGTAACCGGCGGTTCAAATACAAAACTTGACCAGACAAACGCTACTGTAACAGGCTCTGTAACCGGTCTTGGTGATGGTACAAAGAGTACAATGGATACCCAGTTGATAAACGGTTCAATCCTCACAATAGGGAATACTTCTATAGAACTTGGAACAAGTATTGCGTCTGCGATAAGGGCAATAAATGCTAAAACTGCAGAAACAGGTGTAGAAGCAAGCCTTGATGAAGACGGACGATTTGTTTTAAAAGCTGTTGATACCTCTGTTACAAATATCTCTTTTTCTTTATCCGGAAACGGTGATTTTGGCAGAGTTACCGGTTTGGGTTCATATACAATAGGGGCAAGCGATTCCGGTACCGGTGTTGTTGGAGCGCGTCAAACTACTCTCACAGGGTCTTGCGATGTTATCGGTGATATGAAGATTTCAAACAGTACAATCTCCATCTTGGCGCATAATCAGGTACAAACGTTTGAACTGTCAGGAACATTGGACGATGTAATAAAAACTTTATCCGAAAGCGAATGGACAGGACATAACGGTATTACTGCATCAATAGAAAACGGTAAATTCGTTATCAGGTTGAATGACGAAGGGGCAAAAGAACTTACGGTAAATGTGATAAGCGGTGACTTTGGCCGTGTTACCGGTATGGCTGATTATCTAATGGGCGGGGCAACTGTTATCCCCGGAACAACAACTGTTGTTGGCGGAGGCGGATCTTCATCCGGCGGTACCGGCTCAGGTCAGATACAAACATCGGACAAAGGAACTGTTATTGTTTCCGGCGGAAACGATGTTGCCGGTACAGATTATATATTAAACGGAACTTTAAAAATCGGCTCTGAAGTTTTCAATACAAAGAATACGACTTTACAAGAAGTTATAGACAGAATTAATTCTGCAGGGATAGACGGTGTAAGTGCTTATATTGAAAATGACCGATTTGTTATAAAATCCGTTAATGTAGAAAATGTAATATCAGCGACAGGCGATTTTGCACGTGTAACCGGTATTGCGTCTTATACTGTAGGGGCTGCAGAGTCTACCGGAAATACTGAAAGCGGCGGTTCCGTTGTTGAATCTGACCCTGTCGGTATGCAAAATGTCTCGCAAATCACTAAAGCAGACGCTTTGAGTAAAGGTTATATAGTTATAGAAACTGCAAATGATTTGATAAATGCCATTGCCTCGGACGGGCAGGGTACTGCCGGAAAAACATTCATATTGATGAACGACATTGATATGTCGACAGTAAGCGGTTATGTCTCAAAATCAAATTTTGCCGGTACTTTTGACGGTAATGGTTATACCATAACGAACTTGTCTGCAGAAAACGGAATTTTTGCAAGCACTACAGAAACAAGCACAATAAAAAATGTGCAGCTTTCAAATTTCAATATCGTTTCTGTCGGAGATAATGTCGGAGCACTTGCCGGTAAAAATAGCGGAGTAATTCTAAACTCCGGTATTGATGCAAACTCACTTGTTACCGGAAACAGTTATGTTGGTGCACTGGTTGGAGGCGGAACCGGCAAACTTGAAAATGTAACCTCAAGAGCTGAAGTTCGTGCGACAGGACAATATGCAGGCGGACTTGCCGGCAGCTCCGGTGACATATTAAACAGTGAAGCATACGGCAAAGTTACTGGCAACAGTTCTTATGTAGGCGGCCTTTCCGGAGTAGTGACAGGAAATATTGAGAACAGCCTGGTTGAAGCGGTCATCTCTGGCGGTGATTATACTGGCGGTCTTGCAGGACAGGTGACCGGCAAAATTTCCCAGAGCCATACGAAAGGTTCTGTCAGCGGAAAACAATATACCGGCGGACTTGTCGGTAATATTTCTTCCAGCATAAAAGACAGTTACTCCTGGTCAGATGTTACAGCAGCCGGAAACTTTGCAGGCGGTCTTGTCGGTGCGACAAGCGGAAATGTTTTGAACAGCTATTCTAAAGGCAATGTTACCTCATCTGGCTATAGAGTAGGCGGACTTATCGGTTCAATAAACGGAAATATCACAATTGATAAAACATATGCTCTTGGCAATGTTTCAGGAACTTCTAATGTCGGCGGACTGATAGGTTCAACTGACGGAAAAAGGACATTTACACTATCTAACAGTTATGCAAAGGGCAATGTAAGCGTTACACAGGCCGGTATAGGCGGTGGTCTTGCCGGTACAAGCAACGGCGGTTCAATAATGAACACCTATGCAACAGGTAATGTTACCATAACAGGCTCTTATTCAGGCGCAGACAGAGAGGCAACAGCAGGCGGCTTAATCGGAAATGCGGTCGATACAAGTATTACCAGAAGCTTTGCGACCGGTGCTGTTAACAATTCAGGAGCTTCTAAAAACGGAACAAGACTTGCGTCTTTTGCAGGCGGCTTAGTCGGCACCGGTGAAAACCTTAGAATAGAAACATCATACGCAACCGGGGCAGTTACTCTTTCTTTAGGCGACAACACTTCTTTGAACTCTGTTTCTGCAAAACTTTCAGCCGGCGGTTTGGTTGCGTCATTGTCAGGTAGTTCAACTATAGAAAAATCCTGGGCGTCTAACACCGTTTTGTTCAATGGTACTGATTCTACTTTATCTGCCGAAAATTTTACAGGTGGCTTGGTTGGACGGGTCGATTTAACAGGCGCTGTAACAATAAACAATAGCTATGCAAGCGGTACTGTAAAAATAAATTCTGCTGACGATAACAGCAAATCCTTTATGGGCGGACTTGTCGGCGGTGCAGCCGGAGGAGATGCAGCGGCTGATTACCTGACTATAAAAAACAGCTTTGCCTCCGCACAACTGCTGGATTCCACTTCTGTCTATATGAAAAAGACAGGCGGAATTTTTGGCTATTCACAGAATAGTGACACGGTTCTTATTGAAAACTCTTTCTTTGATATGGAGAAAGCCGGTCTCGATAATGCAACCGGTTCATCTCTTGGGGAATTTAACACAGGACTTACAACATCGCAGATAAACAACAAAATCGATGATCTTAAACAGAAAATCTCATCTTCTACTGCAAATTCATATTCACCTGAGTCAAAAGGCGAACTTCTTGTTAAAGTTGACAGAATTACGAAACAGGAGGCAGAAGAAAAAGGATATATCGTCATCGAGTCGGCTGCTGACTTTTTATCTAAGGTCGGAAGCAATGCTACAGCAGGAAAAACCTTCATTCTCATGAATGATTTAGATTTTTCTGAAATTTCTGTTTCTGCTTCTAATAATTCATATATCGCAGCTTTTAAAGGAGTTTTTGACGGCAACGGTTACACTATTAAAGGTGTCAAAGGCGCTCTGTTTGATAATATTTCTGGTGATTCAACTATCAAAAATCTTGGTATTGATACAAATATTAGTATTTCACACCAACAAAATTTAGGTGTTATTGCTAATAACACTGCATCGGGTTCAATAAATATTAATAATGTCTTTGTTATTGGAAGAATATATGTAAACACTTCAGATGATTTTGGCCGTAATTTTAGCATAGGAGGTCTCATTGGTGAAGTAGGTTCTTCTTCCACTTTACATGTTTTGTCCTCTTTTGTGAATGCAACAATAGACACTTATTGTCAATATAGAAAGCAGTATACAGGCGGTTTAATTGGTGGTACAAATAGTAGTACAGTTCATATACATAATTCTTTTGTTAAAGGAAAAGTAGAATCGTACGATTATGCAGGTGGTCTTATTGGATATAAAAATGGCGGTAGCGCTTATATAACTCATTCGTTTTCAGAGGCTTCTGTATCTACTAATAGTTCAGGTAATAACGCTGGTGGTTTAGTTGGTTATAATACTTCATCTTTATACATAGAAAATGCGTATGCAATTGGAAAAGTTTCTGGACACTTCCGAGGTTCCATTTTAGGTTTTGGCGACATTACAAGTGCCTCAAATACTTGGTATGACGGTAATGCAACCGGAGTTGCAAATGTATCCGGTAGTCATACTAATAGTGTATCCGGCATTACTAATCAATCCAAAAACAATATAGTCTATGACCGCTACACAGCCGGAAAATATACCTCAAACTCTGACACCTCGAATGTTAATCAAGACATCCTGAATAACAAAATTTTCTCCGAATCAGAAGCACAGGCTGCCGGATTTGTGCTCATACACAACGCGGCAGAACTCAAAAACTTCCTCTCCGGCACTTCATCAAAAGATCAGACTTTTATACTTATGGATGACATTGACCTGACGGGCGTCACAGGTCTTACGTCAATGAAAGACTTTGCCGGAACATTCTATGGCAACGGACACTCTATCAGAAACTTTAGCTCCTCATCTGCAATGTTTGATTCGGTTACAGCAACCGGTTCCATCAGAAATTTAAAAATCATGAATGCTGATGTTTCCGGTTCAGATAATGCCGCGGTACTCGTAAACAATCTTAATGGCGGTGTTATAGACAATGTTCAGGTTTCAGGCTCTGTATTGACTACTGGCACAGGAAAATATGCAGGCGGTCTTGTTGCATACGGCAACGGACATATTGACAACAGCAGCTTTGAGGGTATTGTTACAGGGAAAAACAGTTCAACAGGCGGACTTGTCGGTTATTCCGATGCAACCGGTATTGCTATCTTAAATTCCTACACAACAGGTTCTGTTATAGCAGCTCAGGGCAGTATCACAGGCGGACTTGTCGGCAGCGCTGAAAGTATTGTAAAAATCAACAATTCTCTGTCCTCTGCATCTGTCACCGGAACGACTGCCGGCGGACTTATCGGCAGCGCAAAACCTGATTACACCGAGATAAACAACTCCTCCTATAAAAAGCAGTCAGGCGTTCAGTCCAACGGTATTGTCGATGAAAGATATTTTCTTAAAGACAATTCTTCCTACGAAGCGCTTTCGACAGAAGAAGCAGGAAAGTCAGAAACATTTACTTCTATCGGCTGGGATTCATCTGTGTGGTCGTTCACAAAAGACGGCCCGAAAATAAAAGATACTGACGGCATGACAGAGTTTAACGTAAATTCAGCAGGCTCGGTTCAGGTTGCAGATGCAATAGGTACGTCGCCTGTAGATTCTATCTCTAAGGAAGAAGCCATTGCAAAAGGTTACATTGTTATTGAAACGGCTTCCGACCTTGCTAATATTATTGCTGCAGACGGTGCCGGCACTTTGGGTAAGACCTATATTCTAATGGGTGATATAGATATGTCAAAAATCACCGGTTATGTATCAAAAGCTAATTTTGCCGGAACGTTTGACGGAAACGGTTATTCTATCAAAAATCTTTCTGCACAAAACGGACTTTTTGCGAGTGCTACAGCAACCAGTACTATTAAAAATGTAAAACTTGTACACGCAAACATTGGCTCATCAGCGGATAATGTAGGCGGTTTAGTTGGTACAGGAGCAGGCACAATTGAAAATTCATCTATTGACTCGACTTCTATCATAGGCGGCAATTCTTATGTCGGCGGACTTGTGGGCGGAGGTTCTTCTACGATAATCAACAGCTCATCAGATGCCGAAGTCAGAGCGAATGTCGGATATGGCGGTGGCTTAGCCGGAAGTTCCGGAGATATTATAAACAGTATGGCTGCGGGAATAGTAACGTCTTTTGGCGACTACGTAGGAGGTCTTGCGGCAAGCGTTAACGGAAATATCTCAAACAGTACAGTAAGTGCAAATGTGTCCGGACTTTCTTATGCAGGCGGTCTTGCTGCTGTGATTACCGGAGATATTTCAAACAGCAGTGTTACGGGTACTATATCAGGCGATGATTACATAGGAGGACTTGCCGGCAAAATCACAGGTGATATAGAAGACAGCAGCGCAAATGTTACACTGGACGGTGCAAATTATCTTGGCGGTCTTACCGGTGAATTGACCGGAAATGTTACTAACAGTTGTTCTCAAGGTACGATTACTGCAACAGGCATAAACATCGGCGGACTTGTCGGTCGACTCAGTTCAACAAACCACATGACCATAAAGGCGTCATACTCTGAAATGGCAGTCAAGGGCAGCAATGCAGTCGGCGGACTTATCGGCGGTACGGTAACCGGTTCTGCTGCTGATATTCAGACCAGTTTTACAGTAATAGACAGTTATGCTAAAGGTAATGTTGAAGCCACGGGCGGCGGTACAGCAGGCGGCTTAATCGGTTATGCTTACGGCGGAACGATTTTGAACTCATATGCAAAAGGAAATGTTACTGTGACCGGGCAAAATTCCACCGCAACTTATCAATACAATCCTTCTTCCACAAATTCAAACGGTGCTTACGAAAATGCAGCCGGCGGACTTATCGGTCTTGCAATGAACGGTGAAGTCAGAAACAGCTTTGCAACGGGTAATGTAGTCAATAAGGGCTACAAAATCAATGGAAAGAACGTTCGTTCGTCAACAGGCGGTTTAATCGGTTCCGGCAGCTACAATATCTTTAATTCCTATGCGTCCGGCAATGTAACTTATGCATCTACGTCCCCTTCTGTTGTGGACAAAAACGAAGAAAACTTTGTCGGCGGCTTAGTTGGCAGATACTATGGCGGAAATATTGAGCAGGCATGGTCTACGGGTAATGTTATTGCCTCAAATTACCAGAAGAACGGTACTGTAAGCACCACAAACTACATAGGCGGGCTTGTCGGCGAAGCAAGGATGAATAAGGGGCTTAATATAGTCATAAAGGATAGCTGGTCAAAGAGTGCAGTCACAATGCAGCAGTACAACGCACGAGGCACGACATATATAGGCGGACTCGTGGGTGAGGCTAGTTTTGACTCTGCCGGCGTTACTCTGACTATAAAAAACAGCTTTGCGTCAGCGGCAATTCGTGATACACAGTCTGAATCCTCTTTATATTCAGTAAAATCCGGCGGATTGCTCGGATATTCCGGTCAGAATGACTCTGTAAAAATAGAGAAAAGTTTCTTTAACTATGAAGCAGCAGGCATAGAAAATGCATTCGGGTCACTAAACGCAACGGACGCTTATGCTCTGGATTCAGTTCATATTGACTCAAAAATTTCTTCATTAAAAGAAACGATAGCAGCCGGTGATACGATAGAAGAAACAAAACCCTCTTTGAACAACGGATTTGTCACACAGGTAGACAGAATTTCCGAAGAAGAAGCAATTGCGCGCGGATATGTCGTTATAAAAACAGCACAGGATTTTGTAAACCTTATTGCCCAGAACGGCTCCGGAACTAAAGGCAAAACTTATATTCTTATGAACGATATCGATATGAGCGGTATCAGTAACTATGTCGGAAAAGAAAACTTTGAAGGCACCTTCGACGGCAACGGGTATAAGATTAAGAATTTGTATTATTATAATGAAACATGTAGTTCATCATCTTATGGTGTTTTTAACAATATAAAAAATGGTGCTGTCATTAAAAACGTCGGTATAGAAAATGTCAATATTGATTCAGTTACTTATGATAATACGGGCGGTCTTGTCGGATATATGGCAGCAGGTTCATCTGTAATAAATAGCTATACTACAGGTAGAGTTGATGGGTGGTATTATACAGGCGGACTTGTCGGATATATGGAAGGCAATACTATCATAAAAGATTCATATTCTATAGCAGATGTTAACAAAGGTGTTAATACCGGTTACTATGTAGGCGGTCTTGTCGGTTACGCGTTTGGTAATAATTCACAAAGAATAACGATAGAAAATTCCTTTGCAACAGGTTCTGTATATGGTGATTATGAAATTGGCGGTTTAATCGGAAGTGCAAATTACGTTGATATTACTGACAGTTATAGTAATAATATTGGAGTTTATGCAACTTCAACTTATAGCGGTGGATTTATTGGTTCTAT
Organism: Candidatus Gastranaerophilales bacterium; assembly: GCA_944322755.1. Lineage (GTDB taxonomy): Bacteria > Cyanobacteriota > Vampirovibrionia > Gastranaerophilales > Gastranaerophilaceae > CALUPY01. The sequence goes on from CALUPY010000002.1 coordinate 83,360, forward strand.
CATTAGTAATACTATAATTAAAAACAGCTATTCCACATCTTATGTTACCGGTGGTGATTCAGTTGGCGGTTTTATCGGTCTTATTAACGGGGAAAATAATAAAATTTATGATTCATATTTTGATGGACAAGTAGAAGCTGATTACATAACCGGAGGATTTGTTGGTACTGTTAATTCTAATCAAAATTATTTATACAATATACATGTATCCGGTTCGCTTCAATCCTTTCGTAATGATGTCGGAGGGTTAATCGGACATTATAATGCTAATAACCTATATATCTATAATGCATATGTTGATGCAGATATTGTTAATGATGGTGGTAACTCTAGAGGTATTGTTTATGTAACAGCCGGAGCTGATTTATATATTCATGGTTTTTGGTTTGACGCATCTAAATTTATTAAAGATTCTGCGGGTGATTACATTGTTGGTCAATACGCAGCTGTAAAAAGCCCGTCGTACATGAACAATGCAAAAATCAAAAACAATGAACGTATTTCAGAATCCGAAGCAACATCAGCCGGCTACGTGCTTATAAAAACCGTACAAGACCTGAAAAATCTTCTTTCAACAAACGGCGATGACACTCTGGACAAAACTTATGTCCTTATGAATGATATTGACCTGTCGGGCGTAAGAGACCTTACTGCAATGAGCGGCTTCAAAGGCACTTTATACGGCAACGGCTATACCATCAAAAATTTCTCCTCACAGAGCGGATTGTTTGACAGCATTGATTCAGGCGGGTCAGTCAGAAACCTGAACTTTGAAAACTCCGCAATCGGCGCCTCAAAAACCGCAGGTACAGTCGTAAATCACCTTAACGGCGGTACAATCGATCACGTAACTGTAAATGGCGGCTCCGTAGCACTAACAAATGTCTCCGGACAAAGCGCAGGCGGTTTGGTCGGCTATGGTTTTGGTACAATAAGCTACAGCGGATTTAACGGCTCTATCTCCGGCAAAGACAAGAATAACGGCGGCTTAATCGGCTATACTGAAGACGACCGTGTTATGAATATTTATAACTCCTATGTGACAGGAAATGTTCTTGGCAGCTCGGGAAGCACTTCCGGCGGACTTGTCGGCATGGTCAACGGCAGCAAAGGCATATTGAACATAAAGGATTCGTATTCGTCAGCAGCCGTAAGCGGTTCTTCTTCAACCGGCGGACTTGTCGGTAATGCCGGAAAAACTGAGAATGTATTTATTGCAGGTTCTTCTTACCAAAAATCTTATGAAATATCCGCAATTGGAAGCGTTGATGATTTTGCATTCCTGATTGATGGCTCCTCTTATGAATCATTCTCGAATGCTGACTTTAGAGACGCATCTGTTTTTGAGGAAGCAGGCTGGTCTTCTGATGTATGGCAGTTTGACGGAGAGACTCCGATATTAAGCTCGTCGTCATTGCTGACAGAATTTTCAACAGCAGAACTCAACAACAAATCAGCAACTTTGCAAGGCTCTGTAGTCGTTGGCTCAAATCCTCAGGATGTAAAAGCATTCAAAGGTCAGAAAGACGGCACATTGAGTATTATGGTTGACGGAGTCGGCACTTTTGATATCTCAATCAGCGCTAATGATACCTTGAAAAATGTTCTGGATAAGATAAGCGGCGTTGACGGAAAACTCAGCGCAAAAATCGATACTGACGGAAAAATTTTAATAAGCTACAACGGCGTAACTCCCGGTATCAGCGTAGAAGACACTTCTGGTTTTGCCGAGTTTTATGGTCTCAATGCTTCATCAAAAACATGGGATGAAAACTACAGCGTAGGCGGAACGGTTCTTGATCCCGAGACGATTAAGAATTTTGAAACGATTACTGTCACCGGTGGATACGAAATCGACGAGTCGGATATTTCACTTGGCGGCACAATACAGATAGGCTCAGGTGCTGCAATAGATACCACGAACAAAACAATAGGCGAGATAATAGAACTGATAAACGAATCCGCACCGTTCGGTGTGACAGCCGGTATCGATGAAAAAACGAATAAGTTCTATATTTCATCAAAATCAGGCTCGCAGGATATTACTGTGAACGGTGATTTTGCAAGAATCACAGGGCTTGCTTCTTATGTCTCCGGTACGGCAACGGCTGTCACTGTTGAGGAAACTTATACAAAAATGCAAGGCTCAACAGGCGGACTCAGCGGCGATGAGCTCGTACTCGGCGGCACGATAAAAGTCGGCTCCGGTGCAGAAATAGACACAACAAACAAGACATTGAACGAGATTGTTGCAGCGATAAACGCCCAGAATCAGTCCGGCGTCACAGCTCATATCGAAGATGGAAAATTTACCATCCATAGCGTGAACGGCAAGGTCGATATCACAGTCAGCGGTGATTTTGCGAGAGTAACAGGCATGGCTGATTACTCTGTCAGCAACGCCCAGCTTTCTTCTTCCGACCCGACTATCGGCGGCGGCACAACCGTTGGTTTTGTTGAAGAAGTCGACAGATTGACAGAAGAAGAAGCTGTTTCTCAAGGGTATATGATTATAACATCTGCAGAACAGCTTGCAAATATTAAGCAAAACCTAGCAGGTAAATATATACTGATGTGCGATATTGATTTGTCTGATTATGGAACCTGGACAGCACTTGGTAATTTTACCGGTGAACTTAACGGTAACGGATATGTAATTAAAGGGCTTACAGATACTAGAAAAGCAGATAATGCTGGTCTATTTACTATCGTTACTGATGGGGTAATAAAAAATCTTGGTTTTGAAGATATTAAGATCATTGCGAATAGTTCTGGTGGAGCAATATCAGGAAGTCTTAATGGTACAACTATTGTTTCCAATTGTTATGCAACAGGTACTGTTTCTTCTGGAATGAAAGCTTCTGGACTTTCTGGTGCTGCACGAGGAGATGTTACTATTGAAAATTCTTATGCAAAAGTCAATATTACGGGAACAGGCCAAGATGCAGGTGGCCTAATTGGTTTGATGGCAGGACAAAATCTTACTATCTCTAATTCTTTTTATAGTGGAACAATAAATGGAACTAATAGCGTTGGTGGCTTGGTTGGTTCTGTAACAAGTGGTATTTTGAATGTTGATTCTTCTTATGTAGCAAACAGCACTATTAAAGGCAAAGCTAATTCTATTGGTGGGTTAGTTGGTCTGATTTCTAGCGCCCAAGAACACTCTATTTCCAATTCTTCTTTTGATGGAACTATTTCTGGTACTGAGAATATTGGTGGTTTGATCGGTATAAATAATAATGGTATTTTTTCTATAACGAACTCGCATGTATCTGGTCAAATCGGAACTACTAGTAGTAAATATGTAGGTGGCTTTATTGGGCTAAATGGTAATAATTCAAGACGTCTTTCTGTTGAAATTTCAAATTCTTACTCAACAGCAGATATTACAGGAAAGGATAATCTTGGGGGATTTGTTGGTCGTGCGAATACTTCTGATTTTACTATAGAAAAATCCTTTGTGTCTGGCTCTATATCTTCTTCTAGTACTGGAGTTGGTGGTTTTGCCGGGTATGGACAAACTGCTAAATTCAATATTTATAATTCCTATTCAATTGCAAGTGTTAAAGGTGGTTCTTATGTTGGTGGTTTAGTAGGATGTTGTGGAGAACGTTTGATTGTCGAAAATTCATATGCAGCTGGTCTTGTAACATCTACAGGTTCTGGTGGTGCAATTGCTGGTTATAATGATAATTATCAAATGAAAAATGTATTTTGGGATACAGAAAAAACAAATAAATTTACGGCTATTGGTACTAAATCAGAAAATATAGCAGGAACTACTGGGCTTTCATCATCTGCTTTTGCAGACCAGTCGAATTTTACCGGATGGTCTTCAACGATTTGGGATTTTTCAGGAGATGCGCCAAAACTGATAGGTGTAGGCTCTTCCGGCGAAAAGTCTGCAGGCATCACAGGCTCTGTCGTCACAACAAATCTTGCCGACAAAGCTTTCAGCGGTCAAAAAACAGGCACACTCTTATTCTCTGACGGAACCTCCGTATCTATACTGGACACTGACTCCAGAACAGATGTCATTGAAAAAATAAAAGAAAAAGGTCTGAATGCATCTATTGACGGAAACGGAAAAATTACTATATCCAAAACCGGCATAACCTCTCTGACCGTTTCGTCCGATTCATCAGGATTCGCGGAGTTTTACGGATTGAACACGACCGGAAAAACCTGGAACGGTTCTGTATCAGAAGAAGAAGCATATTCTGATTTTAGTTCAAAATTGATAAGCTCATCTTCTGCAGATATCTCAAATTCAGCTTTTGTTGACCAGAAAACAGGCAGCTTTAAAATTAACGTAAACGGCGGCACATCATACACTGTCAATGTCTCTGAAAATGATTCGCTCCGGACTGTGCTCGACAAAATTAACGCACTTGATACAAACTTTGAAGCGACAGTAAACTCTGACGGAAAAGTGGAAATAAAACTAAACGGCACTATCGCAGGCATATCCGTTTCTGATGACACATCGAACTTCACTTATGCATACGGGCTTGCTTCTGATGTAAAAGAGTATGCTGCTGACAAAAATACCATACTCTCAGACCCTGTCGGAAACACAGAAGATGACCCTGACAGATTCTATCAGGTTATCGGAGCAAATGATGTTGCGCTTTATGATTATGTGGTTCATGGTTCAATTCAGATTGAAAACGGTGCTGTCATTGATATTTCCGGAAATACTATCGAAGAAATTATTGACAAAATTAATGCCCAGAAGCAACCCGGAATCACGGCATTAATTGAAAACGGAAAATTCGTCATAAAATACACCGGCTCGGAAGCTGCTCCCTCGTTCACCGCAACAGGCGATTTTGCCCGTGTTACAGGACTCAGCAGTTACACTGTCGGTCAGGCGGTATACTCCAGTGTTCCTGACACATCTTCTACTGTGACCGGTTCCGTAAGTTTTGACTCCGGACTGGATACTCAGGCATTTAAAGGTCAAAAAGACGGTACAATGACTATTGCCGTTACTGGCGTCGGGCTTATCAAGGTTGAAAACATCACAGCAAGCGACTCTGTCAGGGTTGTGCTCGACAAAATTAAAGCAGCTGATTCCAACCTCTCTGCCTACATCAATAGTGACGGGAAAATAGTTATTTCCTACAACGGCACAGGAAACGGTATTGCAATCGGTGATGACTCTACCGGATTCAGTGCATTCTACGGCTTGCGCTCCACTGAAACCATTTACAAGGGTGAAGCAGAACATCAGGCACCTGACCCGATTATTACACATACTTCATCTTCGTCACTCTACAGTGCAAACGACGATCTTACGGCTGACACTGTATTTACAGGTCAAACCAGCAGCTCTTTCGATATATATTTAGGTGAAGACTTTGTTAAGTCTGTTGTTGTTGAGTCGACCGATACTGTTCAGGATGTTATTGACAAAATCAACGGCGGAAATCTTAAAGCAAGGCTGGTTGACGGAAGAATCCAAATTTCGACCGTAAACGGTACGACTTTGAGTCTGTCTGTTGTATCTTTTAGCGGCAACTGGGCAACACTTGCAGGTCTAAACTCCGGTGATACTGTTATTCAGGCAGACCCCACAAAAGTTCTCGGCGCGATGAATGACCTTACGTATACCGGCGGAACTGTTCAAGGTTTAACAGGCTCGCACGTTATTGCCGGTCTCAAAGACGGTACTTTCAGAATTTATATGAACAATACCTCCGGTAAAATCCCGACTATTCGCGTAAATGCGACTGACTCTGTTGATGACATTCTCGACAAGATGAAAGAGGCTGTTGCTGCTGTAGGAGGTACTCTTAATGCTTCTGTTCAGAATGGAAAGATTATTTTGAGTACGTCTGCTGACTTTGCAACTTCTATTTCTTTCGGTGAAGATACTTCCGGCTTTCTTGAACTTGCCGGTCTTACGAGCACCGGAAAAACTTATGATGCAAATTACACATCTACAGACGCAGTTCTGGGTACGGATATGTTCCTTGGGTCTGTCTCAGGTATTACAGAAAACCACGTCTTTGGCGATTTGACCGCAGGTACAATGACTGTTTCTTCAGGTTCTGACTCTGTAACTGTAAATATTACAGAAACATCATCCGTCAAAGATATTATTGACCAGATACAAGCTACAGGTGCCTTTAAAGCAGGTCTCGTTGACGGGAAATTCTTTATCCAAAAAACAGCATCAACTGATTCTGAAATAACCGTGACTTCCACATCTAACTTTGCGCAGTTAGCCGGACTAGAAGCAGGTGTTTTCACTGGCAGCACGACTACTTCTTCTGGAGGCGGCAGCCAGTCACAGATTACCGGTTCGGTTGCAGGACTTGACGGTTCTAAAAAATTCTCCTACACAAAAGAAGGTTATTTCACAATATCTGTCGGCGGTGAAAATGCGGTTAATATTGAAGTAACCGCAGAAACTACTATTCAGGATGTTATAGATGCAATAAATGACACCGGCTCTTATACGGCAAAACTCGATGATGAAGGCAGACTCGTTATTGCAACAGCAAGTTCGGCTGATGCAAGCATAAAAATATCCAACGGCACTACGAATTTTGCCAAAATCGTCGGGCTCAATGCCGGATATATATCCAGCAACGCTGAGTCAACAAAAGGCGACCTCGATATTGCCTCCAGTCTGACCGGTTCGGTTAACAACCTTCTTGCCAGCAACAAGTTTGCTGCAGGCGATTTCAAAATTATTGTTGAGGCTCCTGACGGTACTATAAAAGAAGAAAGCTTTGACCTGACCGGCAAAGAAACGCTGTACACCATTCTTAATCGTATTAGCGATTCTTCCCTCGGTATTACTGCCGAATACAAAAACGGCGGTGTTGTACTTACTGTGAACGAAACAGGCGCGTTTAAGATATCTGTTGTTGACGGCACAAGCGATTTTGCTGAGAAAACAGGCTTTACAACAAACGGTACGCAAAGTGTAAATACTGTTTTAGGTTCGCAGCCTGACGTTACATCGGCGAACACAACTTATTCCGTTTCAGTAAACGGGTTTAGTGCCGGCAACTTCTATATATCGCTTACCGATTTGGACGGAAATATAGTTAAGACAACTCAAATCAACGTTCTTGCTACAGACACGGTAGACAGTTTGATTTCTAAAATTAATAACTCCGGTGCAGGTGTAAATGCCTATATAAACAACAAAGACCAGCTTGTACTTGCAATGAACAGCGACATGGATGCAAATAGCATAGTTATTCAAAAGGGTACAAGTGATTTCACCAATAAAATAGGCTTTACTCAGGGCGGAGATGTCTCTGATGACGCAATATATCTTATCGGCGACCCTGTCGGAAATACTACAGTCTCGTCCAATGTTCTTGCCTACACAACATCAACCTCTCTTGCATCTCTCGGCATCACGGAAGGCAACTTTGTGCTGAATGGAAAAACAATACAGGTTATTCAGGATATTCAAACGCTGATAGATAACATAAATGCCGCCTTCTCTCCAAATGAAGAGAACGGCGTCAGAGCTTCATTTGAAAACGGAAGAATAGTTTTGACAGCAACGGTTGCAAGTTCTGAATCAGTTATAAATATTGAAGCCGGCTCTAGCAATTTCACGGAGTTTGCCGGATTGACAACGAATAAAGTAATGAACACTACAGCACAAACCGCAGGTCAGAATGCACAATTTGAAATCAACGGAAATTCTTTTGAACAGGAGTCAAACACTGTTTATATTGATAAAGACGGCAATGTTACCCAGGATATTTCAGATGCAGCACTGAGATTGACACTGAAAGCTACCGGTATAACGCTTATTACTATAGATAAATCCCAGCTTAGCGCGCCTATCGACAAGCTTCAGACTTTTGTCAACAAGTTTAACCAGACAATGTCCTACGCAAACAACAGCCAGCTTGCCGGAGATGCGGGTTTGACCGCTATATTGAACAAAATCAAGAGCGCATTAACTGCAGATATAGATGGACAATCCGGAACTATCGACAGGCTTTCTGAAATAGGTATCAATGTCTATGAAGATGCAAACGGTACGAAAATATATCTTGAAGAAGACAAGTTCAGTGAACAGTATCTGAACAATCCTGACAAAGTTACAGATGTTTTGATTGGCGATGATTCAAAACCGCTTAACTACTACAAAGCCGGTTCGTTTACCAGATTGAGCGATACGATGAGCAATACGAAAAATTATTTCAGTTCAATGACCTCATCTCTGACAAACCAGAAAAAATCTATAGAAAAAGAGATTACGCTGAAAAAAAGCGAGCTTAGAGATCTTGAACGACAGCTAGCCTCAAGCGGCTCAGGCTCAGGTGACGGCGGTATTAGCAGTGATCTTGCTGCTTATATTGCTGCGTTGGATGAAAAGTTGAATTTGCTGACAGAACTTATTATGAAAATGCAAAAATCAGGCGGTTCCGGTTCAGGAAACTCTGTCGCTTACATCCTAAACCGAAACAATCCGTCTTTCGGCTTGTTCTTCTAGCGAAAAATATTTTAATCTTCCGGTGTTTCTTCTTTGATGAATTCGGCAGTGTTCATTGACGGCTGGATACCTGTCTTTTCATCAAGATAGAAGACGCATTCGTTGTCTGCCGATGTCATTCCGACATTGATAGAACAATTCTTTTCATCTATAGAACATTCACCGTTTTTTGTGACAAATGCAGTGAATTTTCCTTTTTCTCTAATCATATTGCTTGTTGTTTCAGCATGTTTGAAAGCAGCTGCAATGTTTTTGGCTATATCAGCACTGTCTGTGGAATATATCTCTGCTCCTTTTTGCTGTGTTAGAGCAAGAACGCTTTTGCCTACATATCTGCATTTATCTCTGTCTTTTGTGATGTTTGCCTGTGAGTTTACGGGTGCATGTTTATTTTCCCAAAAGCTGTAGACAAGATATATCGCTGCAATGATAACAATGCCTGCAATCGCTGTTACAAATAAAGTCTTTCTGATTGATTCGAACTTTTTTTCTTCGGGACTGTTTTCTGTATCTTGCTCTATATTATTTTCGAAATTGTCGTTCATATTATTTATCCTCATATTTTGAATTTTAAATATTATTATATCATTTAGTTTGTTGTTTAGTAAATTGTTAAGTTTTCTAATGTTTTAAAGATTGCGTATGCGATTTTTTTATGCTCGCAGGCCTCATAGTGCAGGCCGTCTTTTTTTGATACTTCTGCAATATTATTTAAATCAACAAATATGCAGTCTTTCTCTCTGGCTACATTTTTGTAGATAGCCGGAAGATGTTTTGATTTTTCAACAGAAGTTTTGTCAAACATTGTTGCAAAATAACTATGAAAAATGTTGTCAGTGATTTTTGAGGGACAGACAATGATGATTTTTGCTGCAGGAGAGGCTTTTCGAATCATTTCTATCATCTTCTCAAGCCCGGTTTTTATTTCAAAAAAAGAGATATTATAGACTGGCTGTAAATCATTAATACCTACTGCAATAACAACAACATCCGGATTCTTTGCAAGATATAGCGGAAGAATTTTGTAACCTGTTTCTTTTATGCCTGCAGGGTTGTCAGAAAAGCCTGTTCTGTTGTTGCAGCCGGCTTCTATTATTTCGTAATTTTCTTTTGCTAACTCTTTTAACAAACCGGTCCAGCGTGTATTTTCGTCATAACGCCGGCCGTTTTCCGGAATGAAACCAAATGTATTGCTGTCTCCGAAACATAGAACTTTTTTCATTTTTTCTCCCTGCTTTTATGGAAGAATATCATAAAATATGGAAATATGAAATCATAAAATAATTGTAATTTGCAAAAAATTTTGAATTAGTGTACAAACTAAGTTATACAAGAAGAGGTATTTATGAAATTTTTGTTTTCTCACAGGAATTTTCCTGCTCAGTTTAGGCACATTTTGCTTGAACTCACAAAAAATCCTAAAAACGAAATAGTATTTATAACCGGAACAAAAAACAATGTGAACATAAGGGGAGTGAAAAAACTTCTATACACACCTAAAAGAGAAGTTCCGAAGAATTGTCATCGATATTTACGCCAGTTTGAGGAGTCGGTTATAAACGGTCAGGCAGCTGCAGAAATAGCAATTGCACTTAAAAAAAGCGGATTTGTTCCTGATGTAATCTATGCTCATGCATGGGGGAACTCTATGTTTTTTAAAGACATATTTCCTGATACGCCGTTGATTCATTTTTGCGAATGGTACTATAATTCAAAAAATTCTGATATAGATTTTGGTGTCAAGGTGGTAAATGATGACTTAAAAGCTCTGACGAGAGCAAAGAATGCACAGATGCTTATTGATGTGGTTTCGTGTGATGTCGGGATAAGCCCGACAAAATGGCAAAAATCGCAGTACCCGAAAGAATTTCAAGAGAAAATAAATGTTATTCATGACGGTGTTGATACTGAATATTTTACACCTGATAGTGAAGCTGTTTTAAAAATTCCTGATACTGGGGTTGTGTTGACATCAAGTGATGAGATTGTTACCTATGCAACACGGGGAATGGAACCATACCGCGGTTTTCCGCAGTTTATGAAAATGGCTGAGAAGCTGCTCAAAACGCGGCCGAATGTACAAATAGTTATAGGCGGAGAAGACAGAGTTTGTTATGGTCCGCAGCTTGAGAAGGGCAGTTATAAAGAAATAATGCTTAAAAAATTGGACTTAGACATGTCCAGGGTTCATTTTACTGGCGGGCTGCCTTATTGTGAATACAAAAAACTTTTGCAAATCTCATCGGTTCATGTTTATCTTACATATCCGTTTGTTTTGTCGTGGTCTATGCTAGAGGCAATGTCGTGCGGCTGCTGTATTGTTGGTTCAAAAACAGCACCTGTTGAGGAAGTTATCAAAAACGGAGAAAACGGGCTGCTTGTAGACTTTTTTGATGTAGATGCTCTTTCTCAAAAGGTAGAGTATGTGCTGGACAATCAGGATAAGGTGGAACAAATTAGACGCAATGCCAGAGATACTATAGTCAAAAATTATAATTTAAGAATACTGCTGCCGGAAATTCTGAATTTAATTTATAGAACGGCTGGTAATCACTAAAACAATATACTAAAAATGCCTGTATTTTGTCCGAGAAAAATCAGTGATAAGGAATGAAATGACGTGAACGAATTTTTTGAGTGTCACTTGAAAAGGTCAGCAGGTGCCGGCTGCGTTAAGAGAAACCAGACGGGCACGCCGTGTGAGGCAAAGCCGTGTGCCCATGTGAGCCAAAACCACGCTTTTGGCGAACGTCTGATTTCAAAAGAGCCGGCGGCACTGCGACACTAGATTATATTGAATGGATTTCATCTGGTTTGTTAATTTTTGGAGAATCTCTTGCCAAAATTTTGATAATATAGTAAAATTATAATTGATATAGGTGACAAAAGTCGTTTTAAAGCTGTTTAGACACAATGGAAGTTCTGAATACAATATTCAGAACTTTTTTGTATTTATTATTTATGTTTATAGCTTATTTTCGGCTCAATTTATAATATATAAGTTATAATTAGTGAAAATAAAATAAGACAGAAACACTGCCAAAGCTGGATTCGACGTATTCTTAGACTTGATTCCAATAATGGCGGGTGATAAGTTCAATAAATGAAAAGTATAGTGATATAAAAGTGATAAAAGCATATGGTTCAGTTATATATAGAAGAATCAGCAATAGTCTCCATAAATCTCTCATCCAACCAGGCATTTCAATCGTCCAAACGCTAAGGTGGTTTTATAGTGTTGATATTGGATGAAAAATTTAATCTAATGGAATTGCAGAGCATTTAAATAATAAACTTATCTTCTATTCATCTGCTGTTTTTGTCTAAGCAAGCAACTGACGATATAGAAAAAGTTGCAATTTGTATTTTTTTTAATCAAATATTTGGAAATTTTTAGTGCATGACAAGTCTCTGATGCAGAAAGTCAACCGTTTTGTTTGCATAGATTTGACGCCTTTTGCAGTGCACGTTCTTCATCGTAAGCTATGTGTTTTCTTGATATAACATTAAAAAGACCTTGTCTTAGCATTTTCCCTGCAAGTTTTCTGTTATTCAGCAGAAGAATGACCTTAATCCCCTTGTCTTTTAGTCTCAAAATTATTTCTTCCAATGCAAAAACAGCAGAAATATCTATTGATTTTATTGTTTTGCAATCTATTATAACGCACTGTCTGTCCATAACATCTTCCAGTCTTGACAAAAGCTGAGATGCAGAGCCAAAGAAAAATATGCCCTTGATGTGCATTATGAGAATGTTTTCATTTTTTTCAATGTTGCATTCATCCGTATCAGAATTTTGCGGTTCAGCCAGTTTTACATCGAACTGTTTTGAAATATTTATAGCGAAAAGCACTGATGAAAGAACGATTCCGGTGCCCACTGCAAAAATAAGGTCATCAAAAACAGTAATTAAAAATACTATAAACATTACGAGCAAGTCGCTTTTCGGGGCTGCTTTTATTATTTTTATAAATTTGTAATCTATGATATCAAAACCGACTTTTACTAAAATACCTGACAAAACAGGCAGCGGAATAACTGATGCAAACGGGGCAAAAAACAGTATAACGCAGACTAAAAATATTGAATGCACTACACCTGAGAGCCGTCCTGTTGCGCCTGAGTTTACGTTTACTACAGTTCTCATTGTTGCGCCTGCACCTGCGATACCTCCGAATATACCTGCAATAAAGTTGCCTATCCCTTGCCCAATCAGTTCTTTGTTAGAGTTGTGTTTTGTTTTTGTTATGGAATCTGCAACAAGAGAGGTCAATAAAGAGTCAATTGACCCAAGCACAGCAAGCGTCAGTGCTACCGGTATAATATCAAAAAATTCTTTTACAGATGGCAGACCTATTTTGATTTTTGGAAGCGATGACGGTATTTCTCCAATAACTTTTACATCCATATGAAATAATATACTTATTATTGTTACGCCTATCAGTGCAATAAGCGCCGACGGAATTCTTTTGGTTATTGCCTTTGGAGTAAAAAATACAATGAGAATAGACAAAAGTCCTGTTATTAAACTGGACGCGTCTGCATTTTTTAGTGTGTTAACAAAACCTAAAATCGCATCTAATGTGCTTCCTGTTGAATCTTGTCCAAGAAGAGGGTTTAGCTGCAGCAGAATTATAATTACGCCTATACCGCTCATGAAACCGGAGATTACAGGATAGGGAACATATTTTATATATTTTCCGACTTTTGTTATTCCGAGCAAAATTTGGAATATGCCGGCAAACATAATTGCAAAGAAAACTATTTTTAGATTTCCACTATATGTTGCCGCTATTGATGCTATAATGACTGTCATCGGCCCTGTCGGCCCGGAGATTTGCGTCGGGGTTCCGCCAAAAAGCGTTGCGAACAGGCAAACAAGAATTGCGCCGTAAAGCCCTGAGGCTGCTCCGAGCCCGCTTGCTGTCCCGAACGCGAGAGCCAGCGGCAGCGCAATAACTCCTGCCGTCAGTCCGCCGAATATATTTCCTTTTATATTTGATTTTGTGATTTCCATTTTGACGATTATAGCATGGATGTATAGATTTTTTAACTTACCGGTTTATATTTTCAGTTTTTTCTCTGCTGCCGCAAAAGCAATAGCTTTTTCTCTGTCATGAGAAAGAGAAATCGAGATTTCTATATTTTCACTGCAGCCTATAAGATTCACATACGGTGCACCGTTTTCTTTTTTCAAAATTTCTATATTTGAGTAGGAAATGTTTTTTTCAAGAATAGAGCTTAATGCTTTTACTACAGCCTCTTTTGCGCAAAATCTGGCCGCAAGATGTTTTGCCGGCATGGAGTTTGAAAAACAGTAGTCAAGTTCTTTTTTTGTGAAAATTTTGTTTAAAAAATGCGAATCTTTTTCAAGTGTTTTATTCTCAAATCTTGAAATATCTTCTATGTCAACACCTACCTGAATCATTAGTACTCCTGATAAGCTTATTTGTGAAACTATTATAACTTAATAGTTATGTTTTTTCTATGTTGACAATCAATTTTTAGTACCATAAAATAATGTTGGAATTACAACATGTTGGAAACACAACATTATGAGAAAAGAGATTAAAGAGGAGAGAACCGGTTTCGTCAACTGCTATGCTGACAAACTGCCGTATATTATTGAGAAAACTACTGTATATTTTAGGCTCAGAGGGTCGCAGTTACTCGCAAAAATGGGGTGTCCGCTTACTATTGACCAGTTTATAACGCTGGATACTATTGCATTTAATAAAGGAATATGCCAGAGAGATTTAGCGAAAATTGTTCTTAAAGACCGTTCTAATATAACTCGTATTCTAAATATTCTTGAGAAAAAGGGGCTTATTCTTCGGAAAAATACCTGTAAAGGCAACAGGATGGTTAAGATGGCTAATCTAACTGCTGACGGTAAAAAAATTATTGATAAATATTCCCAGGCAATGAAAGATGATTTGGATGACATGCTCTCTGAATATAAAACAGAAGAGCTTCTTGTAATAAAGAAGGTCCTTTCTTTGATAATAGAAAAAATCAGCAAAAATACAAATATTCAGATTTAGAAAAAGCGAAGAGAATGGAAAATATTGTAGAAAATAAACCTGAAAAAACAATAAACCCCTGGTTGACCACTGTGGCAGTTATGACCGCAACGTTTATATTCGTACTTGACGGTACGATTGCAAACGTTGCTCTGCCGCAGATGGCAGGGAGTTTTTCGTCAAGCAATGATGAAGCAACCTGGATTTTAACAAGCTATCTTATTGCCAGCGGTATAGTTGTACCGTCAGTTGACTGGTTTAGTAAGCTTTTTGGACGAAAACATTTTTTTATCGGATGTATATTATTGTTTACTGCTGCATCCTTGTTTTGCGGGCTTTCTCGTTCTCTCGATGTAATGATTTTTTCCCGTATATTGCAGGGACTCGGAGGCGGAGCTTTGCTGCCTGTTTCTCAGGCAATTCTTCTCGAGGCCTTTCCTAAAGAAAAGAGAGCGCTTGCCATGTCTATTTTCGGATTCGGTGTTGTAGTTGCGCCGGTTATTGGCCCGGTTTTGGGAGGATGGCTTACTGACAACTGGTCTTGGAGCTGGATTTTTTATATAAATATTCCTTTTGGTATATTTGCGGCTATTGCTTCCAGGATGTGGATTGTTGATCCTCCGTATGCAAGAAAACAAAAAAATCCATACATTGATTATATCGGCTTTACTCTTTTGATAATCTGGCTCGTTACTCTGCAGGTTGTTCTTGACAAAGGCAACAATGCGGATTGGTTTAATGCAACATGGGTTTGCGTGGTCAGTACTATTTCTGTAATCGCAATGGTTTTATTCATTTATTCGCAGATAAAACAGAAACGCTCAATTATAAATCTCGGAGTTTTCAAAGACAGAAGTTTTCTGCTAGGTACTATAATACTTGTTCTTGTAAACATGGTTCTGTATGCTTCGACGACAATCATGCCGCTATTTTTACAAAATTTGTTAGGATATAGTGCATTTTTAAGCGGGTATTCTTTGATGCCAAGAGGCATTGGCAGTATTGCCGCTCTGGCATTGTACAGTCTTTTGAGTGATAAAATTGATTTTCGGATATTTACAGCCCTCGGGCTTATTCTTCTGGGGGTATCCGGGCTTATGTTCGGATTTTTGAATCTTGAGATTTCTATGATTAATATTATTTTGCCGAACTTGTTTTTTGGTTTTTCTGTAGGATTAACAGTTACGGTTTTGAGTACTGTTTCAATGGAGACAATTAGTAATGCTGATATGACCAATGCAAGCGGGGTTCAGAATCTTGTAAAAAATATCGGAGCTGCAGTCGGTACATCTCTTGTTGCAACAATGATTTCGAGATATTCTCAGGTTTTCCAGCACAATATGGTTGAATATCTTAATCCTCTAAATCCGATATATTCAGACAGACTTAACGAACTTACTATGTTTTTTGCGCAAATGGAGGAATTTACATTTGCACAGGTAAAAGCTCAGGGTATGCTCTATCAGCAGCTTGTCCAGCAATCCACACTTTGGGCGTATATGCATTCCTTCAGAATATTCGGAGTTGTCTGCTTTGTGTGTCTTCCTCTGCTTTTATGTTACGGCCGCAAAAAAGACTCAAGCAAAGTCAATAAAACTCAGGAAATGTAGGTTTTAATCGTATTTAAGAATTCATCAATTTTTATGGGTTTGGGAATATAGTCTATACAGCCCAGATTTTTTGCCTTTTCTATTTCTTTATCCATTGCACAGGCAGAAACAACAATGACCGGCGGACGTTCAATATCTTTTGTTGCTTCTAAAAAATCATAACCTGTGTAAACCGGCATTTGAATATCTAAAAGGATGAGATCAAATTTTTCTGATTTAACCATGTCTACACCGGTAAGCCCATCCTCTGCTGTTTCGATTTCATATCCTGCAAACTCCAGCACATCTTTCATGAGTTTCAGGTTAAGTTCATTATCTTCGATGATAAGTATTTTTTTCATTATTCATTCTCTTGAGGTAATTTTGCTTCTAAGGGCAGTGTAACATAGAATGTTGAACCGACATCCACCATGCTCTCGAATGTAATTTTCCCCCCGTGGAGTTCTACGAGTTCTTTTGTAATGGTAAGGCCCAGTCCGGTTGAACTTTCTTTTTTCGAATAAATATTGTTCAACTGGACGAATTTTGCAAAGATTTTTCCGTGATATTTTTTGTCAATGCCTATACCGTTGTCTTTTACATATATTTCTACTTTATCATCTTTTTTAGTAAAACCGGTTTCTATTTTTCCATTTTCTTTTGTGAATTTAATGGCATTACTCAAAAGATTGTAAAGAATTTGCTGTATTTTTTGATAGTCTGCTCTAATTTCTACATCCTCCGGAATGTCGACTTTGAGTTCTATATTTTTTTTGTTTGCGAGAGGTGTAACTATATTTACTACTTCTGTTATTGACATCGTAAGGCTGAAATTAGAGAGTGCAAGTTTTATTGCTTTTGATTCTATTTTAGATATTTCCAGTATCTCATTAATCATACCCAGAAGGTGTATACCCGAGACGTGAATGTCATTGACATACTCGGACTGCTTTTCATTCAGGTCTCCAAAAAATTTTTTAGAAAGCGCTTCTGAAAAACCGATTATTGCATTCAAAGGGGTTCTGAGTTCATGTGATATGTTAGCTAGAAAATCGTTCTTTATTTTATCTGCTTCAAGTATTTTTTCGTTTTGTTGTTTTATAGTCGCATATGCTCTGCTTTTTTCCTGAATGCTTTCCTGTAAGGCTTTAAGCTGAAGCTTGAATACATTTGCCAGTTCGCTGTCTTTAATTGCATATGAAACAACTGCGCAGAATTTATCGGTTATATCTGTGTCTTCTTCTGTAAAAGGTTCTTTTCTGACAAGCATAATGAAGCCGAAAACCGTGTCTCTCAGATGTAGTTTACAAATAAGAAAATTGCATCCTGTTTTTTGAAAAGAACAACCGTTGAAATAGCCGCTGTTTTCGTCAAAGATAAGCGGTTTTTTCTCATAAAATGAATCTTTTACAGACTTATCAATTGTGAAAGATTTTTCTTCATTTTGAATTGGTTCATTACCGGAGGTCTTTTTATACTGAATATTAGCTGTATCTGAATTTAAGTAGCATATATATGCATTTTCATAGTTCAGTACTGCCTTTAATTCGGTGAGAGCTTTTTCAAAACTTATATTTACGTCCTCATATGTGGTAAGAATGGACGGTATTTTATCGAGTATTATTTTATATCTGTCTTTTTCCATTTTTTCATTATAGTCTCTAGTTTTGTCATGTCCAATTTTTAACAATTCGTTAGTTAAATTTCATATCAGTAATTTCTTTTTCTTTATTTGCGTCTATGTAGTGATATATTTTTTCCGGAATTGTTTTTGAAAATTTATAAATATTGTTTGCAGGTGCTATTTTTACAAAACTGTGTTTTGCATCTTTTTTCATTACGCTCAAAAGCAGTTCCTGATTGGCTGTTTCAAAAAGAATATATCCGCTTCTCGACTGCATTTCAAGAGGTTTAAATCCATTTGCATTTATTGCAGAAAGACTTAAATAATAAAGTTTTTCAAAAGGAATTTCGTATAATTTTATACATTCATCCGGTTCTGCGTAAGCAGGTGCAACAGGTTTGCTCTGCAGAGGCAGGGTCTCTGAAAATGCATTTAAGCCGGTAAATAAAAATAAAACAAGAACTGTAAAAATACTAAATTTCTTCATTTTCCATACTTCCATCTTCTTCGTTATTCTGCATCCAGGTTGAACCTACTTCAAAATCCACAACTAAAGGAACATCAAGCGGCTGTCCTAGCTCCATAGCTTCTTTAACAAGTTCTTTTGTATTGTCCAGCTCGTCTTTGTATACTTCCAAAATAAGTTCGTCGTGTACTTGAAGCAGAATTTTTGATTTTGAACCTGTTGTTTGCAGTTTTTTGTCCAAATCAACCATCGCCATTTTTATTAAATCAGCGGCTGCACCCTGCAGCGGGCTGTTTATAGCTGCTCTTTGCGCAAATTCTTTAATTTGATGATTAGAGCTGACAAGCTCATCCAAAAGATATCTCTTTCTTCCAAACATTGTCTTTGCATAACCGTTTTTGTAGGCAGATTGAACTGATTTTTCCATATATTCTTTTATGCCAGGGTATGTTGCAAAATATTTGTCTATAAAATCCTGGGCTTCATCTGCGCTTATTTTCAAAGCAGCAGCCAGTCCGTAGCGTGTTTGTCCGTATACGATGCCAAAATTTACGGCTTTTGCCCTGCTTCTCATTTCTTTTGTGACCTGTTCAAGCGGCACATTAAATATTTTTGCGGCAATCTCCGCGTGAATGTCTTCTCCTGTCCTGAATGCTTTTATCATTGCTTCATCACCAGAACAGTGCGCAAGAAGTCTGAGTTCAATCTGTGAATAGTCAGCTGATAACAGCACTTGTTCATCGGGCAGTGAGGGGATGAATGCTTTTCGTATTCTGTTTCCGAGCTCGGTTCTGACCGGAATATTTTGGAGATTCGGATTGGATGAAGATAAACGTCCGGTTACTGTTGCTGTTTGATTATAGCTTGTGTGTATTTTTCCGTCATATGGGCTTATCAACTCGGGAAGTGCATCAACGTATGTGTTTTTCATTTTTGCAAAATGTCTGTAATCCAGAATGTATTTTGCAATGTCGTAGTCTTTGGCAAGTTCTGAGAGAACTTTTACATCTGTTGAAAATGTTTTTGCTCCTCTTTTTTTGCCTTTGGGCTTTATTTTAAGCTCTTCAAACAGTATCTGTCCAACCTGTCTAGGTGAATTTATATTAAATGATGTTCCGGCAAGCTTGAATACTTTTTCTTCGACATTACTTAAATCTGCTGCCAGCTCATTAGAGAGTTGGTGCAGATAGTCAACATCTATTGTTATTCCTGCCGCTTCCATTTTTTCAAGTACTTCGCATGTCGGTAATTCTATATCATACAGAAGTTTTTTCTCTTCATCGTCAAGTTTTTGAGCCCAGTATCTGGTAAGTTCCAATGTGGCAAATGCATCATCACATGCATAATCAGATGCATCTTCAATAGGCACGCAGTCCATTGTAATTTGGGCTTTTCCTTTGCCTATTAACTCGTCAATATCCTTCATCATGTAATCAAGATGTTCAAGTGCTTGTACTTTTAATCCGTGTTTTCTTGACGGATCTTTTACGTAACTTGCGAGCATTGTATCAAAAATTACACCGTCAGTTTTTATTCCATACTTTAAGAATGCATTGACATCATATTTTGCATTTTGGAGTGTTTTTGATATATTTTTTGATTCTAATACAGGCTTCAACATGCTGACTACATAGTCCAAATCGAGCTGTTCTCCGTATCTATGAAAAACAGGAATATAAAATGATTCTGTTTTGGCACCAGTGTCTTTTATTTCTATTTTTCCGTTTGAT
Source organism: Candidatus Gastranaerophilales bacterium (assembly GCA_944322755.1). Lineage (GTDB taxonomy): Bacteria > Cyanobacteriota > Vampirovibrionia > Gastranaerophilales > Gastranaerophilaceae > CALUPY01. The sequence goes on from CALUPY010000002.1 coordinate 103,274, forward strand.
GCTTGGATATCAGGATTGTAAGCAAGAGATATTCCTACTAAATCAGCTTCAAGCGCATTTACGGATGTCGTTTCTGTGTCAAAAGCAAATAATGTCTGTTTATTTAACGTATCAATAAGTTTTTTTAAATCTTCTTCGGTCGTTATCGTATGGCAGGAATTTTTCAGTTTCTCTTTTTTCTGCTTTTTAGTAGGTGCAGACTCTTGTGCTCCGGCTGCTTCAAAGCATAAACCGAGCTGTATTTGTTCTCCTACAGATTTTATGGGGTCCGGTGTTGATTTTTTCGGATCAGCTGCAATTTCGCTGATTTCTTTTGTTACTTCTTCCGGATAATCAAAGGGTTTTAAAATTTCATTCAGATTTTTTAAGAAGCTGAAAAGCTGTACTTTTTTTAGAAACTCAACGACTTTATTGACATCAGGTAGCTCAAGAGACGTTTTATTTATATCAAAATCTATATCCACATCTCTTTTGATAGTCGCGAGAAACTGGCTCATTTTGGCCATTTCTACCCCGTCTATGAGTTTTTGTTTTAATGCCTTTTCTTTTATTTCGTCCGTGCTGTTTAGTATATTTTCAAGATTGTGAAATCTTGTTAAAAGTTTAACCGCTGTTTTTTCACCAATACCCCGTATGCCGGGTATATTATCGGATGTATCTCCTCTAAGAGCTTTGTAGTCAACAACCTGATTCGGATAAACACCAAGTTTTTCATGTACTTTCTCCCAGTCATATTCAATCAGTTCACCTTTTGACGGTATTAGTACAGAAACAAGCCCTTCTCTGTCTATAAGTTGAAAAGCATCCTGATCTCCTGTCAGAATCAGGGTTTTGTGTCCTTGTCCGGAAGCTTCTTTTGTGATGGTTCCGATAACATCGTCCGCTTCGAAACCTTCTTTTGTGTACATTGGGATATTAAGAGCCTGCAGTCCCTCGCATATAAGCCCCATTTGGGAGCGTAAAGTGTCAGGCATGGTTTCTCTGTTCGCTTTATATTGGTCATAATGTTCAACGCGGAATGTTTGTCTGCCGACATCAAATGCTACAGCAATTGCATCAGGTTTTATCTCTTGGTTTTTCAGGAGGTCAAAGACTGCTTTAAAAAAGCCAAAAACTGCCCAGGTCGGAACCTTGTCTGTTGTTTTCATTCCCGTTCGTTCAAGAGCAAAATAACTTCTGAATGCAAGAGCATGCCCGTCTATAAGTATTAATGTCTTTTTATTGTCCACTCTCATACCCCCTTTAGATAGTTTATCATTGAATAAATGTTTTATATACTAATTTTTGTAAAAATTTTATATAAAGTAGCAAAAAAAATATTTTCGGGATTTTAAAACTAGGGAGTAAAAAACAGAGGTTTGTGATGAAAGCTAATAACATTTCACCGGAAGTAAAGACGGGTATTTACAACATTGTTTCAGCTGTAAAAAAGCATGCCGAAGCAGCTGAAAATTTGAAAAATGCGGCAGCAAAAACAAATAGCGCAGAACCCGCTAAAAATCCTTACATAAGAGATATTTTTGCTCCACAGGTCACAGAAGAAGTTGTACCTAAAAAACGCACGCACCGTTACCGTAAAAATCCCTATGCTGTCTCATGGCCCAAAGATTCGCCGTTTTATATGCCGTGGCATGAACGTATTATTAAATATCTGAAGTTTATGTTTAAGTAATGTAACAATTTTTTTATTTCGGTAAATTTTTCTTCAAAAAAACACTTTATAGATTTATAGGATAAAGGGAATTTTTGAGGAAGTTTAGAATGGGAATTTTTAATATTTCGTCATTTGCTACAAATGATATGTCCCGCACTTTAAGGGAAAGTCATGCTTATTCTGAAAAAAATAAAGATTCAAAATTGCCGCTGTTGTTTACTTTTAATAACAGTTACGGCAAAGGGGATCTTGCTCAGGATTTAAAAGAGCGCAGAGAGGCGCAGGAAAAACGTGATGCAAAACTTGCGGAAGATAATACAAAGTATCTCAAAAAGTTTGCACCATCAGGGGGTGAACTTAACAGTCTGCCGGATTTGCTTGCTGCAAAAGAAAAAATTGCACAGTTTAAGTACTATAGAAATTGCACGGAAAAATATGATAAGTCTGAAATCGATAATCTTCTTTATGCATTTGAAAAACAAGAAGGTATTGTAAATGAAAAAATTAATAATATAAATTCTGGAAAAGAGCAAGAAGGCAGTTCTATTCATCTATACAGTGATTTGAAAAGAGATTTTTACGCTTAATTTCGCAAGGACATTTGGCGTCCATAAATTTTAGTTGTAATATATAATAAGACATAACAACACCTTATACGTCCTATATGCGTCAGGTATATTTACGTAGAAGGAGTTTGCAAATGGATAAAGTAAAACAACTCTTTGGGCAACGAATTAAATTTTTAAGAAAAACCCGCCATATGACACAGGAGCAGCTTGCGGAGCGCTTGGGGCTGAATGTAAGACAGATCAGCAGAATAGAATCTGGAGTGAATTTTGTTTCTCTGGATACTATGAAAATGTTGAGCGTTATTTTTAATGTAAATATTAGTGAGCTTTTTAATATATCAATTACTCCTGATGAAATTTTATTGAGTTGCAAGGATAAAATACTGCATTATACAGCAGTTGATACTGACAAGGGAACGAAATTTACAAAAACAGGAGATTCTGACTCATTTTACATAAAGAATTTTGTCTATGATAAAAAGGACGAATCTCTCAGTGATATAGCAAAAAAATGTAATCACCAATTAACAGTTTCTTATATGAAAAATAATGAGGCAACAGCTGATATTATTTATTTTCCGAATGGTGATTTTAAAGTTTATAAGAGGCAAAATTTTTTCAGAATTGATTATAAGCTGACAAAACTTTTTAATGAAATAATCAAAATTTCCAAAAATGAATTGATGCTAGATTTTATTAAAACAGCAGTTAATGCCTGCAGAAGCCTGGCTGCAAGAAAAAGATTGCGGATTCTTCTTGATGGTTTGGATTTGGCAGACAAAATGAAGTAAGATTATTTTGTTTCAAAAGGGCTGCCTTTTGTTCCTTTTATAATCTGTTTTATAAAATTTCCAGCTTCATCATACACGTTCATATACCAGTCAAAAAGGTTAGGAATACCGTTTATTAGCTCTTTCGTTTTTACATAACCTTTGCTGTTGGGCTTTTTGGTGAAGTAGGTTCTCGTGCCTTCTTCAGAAACAATTTTTTCTTTTGTACCGTCCGGCAAAAATCTCGTGTATGTGAGTTGTTTTTTATCTGGATAAACAATCAGATGGGCTGTTTTCTGAATTTCTTGCCGATTTTCTCCTCTTACGATTTTTTCAATTTTTGCATATTTAGTATAATGTTTGCTTGTTTTATTTATTTGTACACGTGTTTCAATTGGTGTTATTGAAATAATTTTCATAGGAAGTTTTTTGAGTGCCATATTTAATTCCTCCTGGCTTTTTGTTTTTATAAAAGAACGTGAAAAAAATAATTTATTGAAATTCAGAAAAAATTTACAAAACTTTAGAATATAAAACTAAAAATCATATAAAATAACTAATACAAGGAGGCTTGGTATTTAAAATGGAAAAATTGACAGAAAGCCAGGAAGATTATTTAGAAGAAATATATTTGCAGGTTTTAAGAAACGGAGCTGCTAAAGTTACCGATATTTCAAAAAATTTAAATGTTAAAAAAGCATCAGTAAGCGGAGCCCTAAATACCCTCCAAAAAAGGGGATTAATAAATTATGCTCCATATTCTCAAATTACATTGACGCTTTCAGGGGAGCATCAGGCACAAAAAATATTGCAAAGACATAATACTATGACAAAATTTTTTGTTGAAGTTCTTGGACTCAGTGAAAAAGAAGCTGTTGAGAATGCATGCCGTATCGAACATTCCATGACGGAACTGCTTTTTGAAAAGGCTATAAAATTTTATGAAATAATTAAGGATTATTCTGAGCGAAATGAAGATTTCAGAGAATCGCTGGAAATCTTAAAAAATAAGTAAAATAAAAGAGGGGATGACAATTGTGTATCCCCTCTTCTTTCATAATTCAAGCATTTTTATTATTTTATTGTAAATGTTGCATTAACAACAGCAATTACTTTCTTTTCTATTGACTGCGTATCATTTATTCCGTAATCTGAAACTTCTGTTGAATTTACCGGAACTATTTGGAATACTCCCATTTTTGCGGAATTCATCACTCCGATATGTCCGTTTGTACTTTTTACCATGCTTTCAGCTCTGTCTTTTGCATTTTTCGTAGCATCTGCCAGTACCTCAACTTTAAGTTCATCAAGATTAGAGACAAAATATTGTGCAGAATTTGACGTAATTTCCACATTCTTTTCTACTAATTCTGATACTTTTTTAGAAATATCTGTGATTATGTTTATATCATTGGATGAAACTTCAACATTCTGAGACAGCCTGTATCCGTCTACTTTATTTGTTTCATAACCATTTGGCGTTCTTTGATATATTGCATATGAATTAACCGGAGAGAATTTTATGTCTTTATCTTCTATTCCGTTTGCAACTAAAAATTCTTTTATTGTTTTTGAATTTTCGTTCATTGTCGCATATGCTGATTTTAGATCAGCATTTCTTGTTTCATAATATGCTTTCCACATTCCACTGTCGGACATCACATTTTTGCTGGCAGAGCCGGTAACTGTCAGTGCCTGGGTATTAAGCTTTTGAAATGCAATAACAGCATGCGAGAAAATAAATGTTGATAAAATAACACCAAGTGCAATGAAAAGACCAAGCAATGCAACCTGATATTCTTTCAGTTCTTGTAATTTATTCATTTTGACCCCTTTCTTATAGGAGAATAGTATAAATGTTTATTTATATAATGTAAATACTATATTCTGTATTTTTGTATTAATATGTAAGTATGTTAAGACAAATTGCACCAATAGTACTATTAACAATTTCTAATGTTTTTATGACTTTTGCCTGGTACGGTCATTTAAAATACAAAAATGCCGCTTTGTGGCTGGTTATACTTGTGAGCTGGGGAATTGCCTTTTTTGAATACTGTTTTCAGGTGCCTGCTAACAGAATTGGTCATGGGTATTACGATGCAGCACATTTAAAAACAATACAGGAAGTTATAACATTGGTCGTCTTTTGTTTCTTTTCTGTTTTCTATCTTAAAGAAAATTTAAAATGGAATTATATAGTAGGATTTCTGTTTATAATACTTGCGGTATTTTTTATATTTAAAAAGTGGTAATTCTTTTGAATTACCACTTTTCTAATTGATTATTTTCCGGGTGCCGGTTCTATAGGTGGAGGTCCCATCATCGGCGGCATATCCGGACTCATTCCCGGAGCGCCAGGGCCTCTATGACCTCTTGGGCCTCGTGGACCTTCTGGTCTGCCAAAATCATTTTTCATCTTTTCATGGATTTCTGCTTTCATTTTTTCGAGTTCTGCTTTTTGTTCAGGAGTAAGTACTGCTTCGAATTTATCCATGCTTGATTTTCTTATTTCAGCTTCTGATTTAATGAGTTCTCTCATTTCATCATGTTTCTTTTTCATTTTGGTTCTGATTGGTTCAAGTTTTTTCTTTTCTTCTGCTTTTATTGATTCAAGTTTCGATTTTTGTTCTGCTGTAAGATTCAATCTTTTTTCAAATTCTGCACGTCTTTCTTCAGGTGTCATTCTTTCTGGTCGTGCAGGTTTTTTGCAACCGCATTCACAATCAGGCGTACATTCTTTACCCGGGTGCTCTTTTTGGCACTGACAATCCTGAGAACAAGTTTTTTCTGATTTCAAATTCTGTGTTTCATTGGTCTGCGTATTTGCCATTACGGCAGAAGAGCAGATTGACAGGGTGAAAAGACTCGCCAAGGCTGCAGTTAGAATTGTTTTCTTTTTCATACAAATCTCCTTTCGTCTACCTTATCGAGTATTAATTATTTTTACATGACTGTCAATCATCTGCATAATTTAATGTAATAATGTAAAATTTAGTTAAAAATTATTAAAAATACATGTTTTTTCTTATTTTTACTCTTGTATGATGTTTTTGAAATGGGTAAAAATAGCTGGGACAAGTCGGTTTTGGGTGGTGTCTAAAATCGTAAATTTTTTCAAAAAAATATACCCGATTGGGTGATATTTTTTGAAGTAAAAAATGTATATCATAAAAAAAAGGTTTGGGCATTAGAGGCAATATGAAAGAAAACCACATATCAGTATATATTGTAGAAGATTATAAATTGAGTAGAATGTGCATAAAACAGGTTCTTCTTGAAGACGGCTCTTTTAATATATATGGCGATTTTGAATCAGCTGAAGAGATGCTGGAAAATATGTATAAAAAATCGTCGGATTTAGTAGTTATGGATATAGGGCTAACAGGAATCGATGGACTTAAAGCAACGAATTTAATTTGTAAAAATTTTAAAAATACAAAAGTAATTATTTACACATCCCATAAAAACAGAAAAGAAATCTATAAGGCGTTTAAGTATGGAGCACAAGGTTATTTTCTGAAAGAAAATAATCCATTATTATTGCCCTTGATTTTAAAGTCTGTGTATAATAGTATGGTATGTGTTGATACAGCAATTTCAGATAGTGTAATAGGTAGGTATACGTCACGTATGAAAAACAAAAATGGAAATTTTGGCTTTGACATTAGCAATTTAACTGAAGAGGAAATTGAGATTATGCGCTGCATTGCAAGCGGTGACAGTAATACAGTTATTGCTAAGAAATTTAAGATTAGTCCCAATACTGTTAAAACAAGGGTTGCAAAACTGACAGAAAAACTAAACGCACAGGATAGGATTCAGGTAGCAGTTATTGCTGCTAAATGTAATCTTATCTGAATAAAAACACAGAGAGATGATAAGATGAAAGAAAAAACATTGTTTATGCTAGCCGGGTTCGGGCTGGCTTTATCCGTATTATTATTTACAGCAAAAACAAATATCTACAATTATATACTAGGTGTTTGTTCATTATTAAGTGTAGCTGTGTTTCTCATTTATTATTTAAAAGAACGCAGTTATTATCTGAATCTAATTAAAAAAGCAAGAAACAAACGAGGAAAATCTATTTGCAGTTTGTTTGATAATTCTCCAGATATGATATATTACAAGGATTGTGACGGAAGATATATTGCTTCTAATAGTTCATTTATGTGTGCTAATGGCTTGAAGTCAGAGGCAGATTTAATAGGTAAAAAAGACATAGATTTATATGACAAATCCGTATCAAAAGAGCTGAAAGATTTTGACAATAAGGTTCTTTCTTCTGGTAAAGCTGTTAGATTTCTAAAATCTAGCAAAGGACAGAATGGAAAATTGTTTATACATGAAGTTGTTAAAATTCCTGTCAAAGAGTCAGGAAAAATAATAGGAATAGCCGGTATAGCAAGAGATGTTACAGAGCAGCAAAAACTACAGGAATATCTGATTTTGAAACAGGCTCAACTTAGTTCGTTTATGAACAATACTTCACTGTTCATTTTTATGCTTGATCCTGATGGCAAAATACTTCTGGGTAATGACAAATTTAGTGAATTAATTGGTGACCCACAAAAAGATTACCTTGGAAAAACTTTTGATGAAACTATTCTTGCCGACTATACAGAGAAGCTTTCCTGGGGATTGGAGTCTGTTCTTGTTAGCAAAATAGCTACTTCAAATAATTTAATAATGGAACAGGATGGAACGCAAAATTGGTTTAAGGTTATTAAATCTCCTGTCTTGGATAAAAATAACCGTGTAATCGGTGCATCTTGTGTAATGAGTAATATCGATGAAGAGATACATTTGAAAATGCGCAGAGATAACTTTCTTGTAACAGTGTCTCATGATTTAAAAACTCCTCTGGTTGCACAGATAAGAGCTCTTGAGTTAATGTTAAATGAATGTTTTGGAAAATTGAGTGGTCAACTGCGTGATATAGTTGAACAAATATGGACTTCTAACAAACATTTGCATCAAATGGTCTCAAATCTTATGAGTAGTTATAAAAATGAAGAGGGTGTTGTGCATCTTCAATTTTCGGATTTGCATATGTTAAAAATGGTCGAGGAAGTAGCAAAAGAATTTTATTTGCTGGCAAGAGACAGGAATCTTACATTTGAATTTGTTGATAAACCGGAAGATGATGTAATATTTGCTGATTGGCAGGAGATAAGAAGGGTTGTCATAAATCTTTTATCTAACGCAATTGCATATGCAGATGCCGGGTCAACTATTTATGTGTCTATGTATAAGAATAGCAATGAATATTCTCTGGAAGTTACCAACAAAAGCGAATACATACCAAAAGAAAAATTGGATACACTTTTTGATAAATATGTTTCACTCTCAAATAAATTTGATAGAATAGGAACAGGGCTCGGGTTATATTCCTCACGGCAGATTGTTACTGCGCATAATGGATATATGCTCGCAAAAAGTTCAAAAAATAATGTAAATATGTTTGGATTTATTGTTCCGGTTTCGCCTGACAAGAAAGTTAACATGAACAGACGTGAAATTATTAAAAATCATTAAATTTTGTAAAAAATATGCAAAAAAACATCATTTATGATTTAAAATAAATATAGAAGTATGAAGGGTGTGTTGTAATGTTAGATGTGAACAGATTGTATCCACAGTATTCGGTTTCATCGGAGCGAAGAAAGCAGAATATATCTGTACCGTTTGAACGACGTTCCGGTCTTGACCGACGTTCAGAGGAGCGTGTTGCTTTGGATACAAATCTGACTCGTGATATTTTTGAAGTCCGAAATTCTATTTCAGAACTAAAAAAAACAGCACAAAAAAATGCACAAAAGATAGATGTCGATGCTTCGATTTCGATATCTGCACCTGCTAGTTTAAATTCAGATCAATTTATAAAAACACACAATTCAAAGAAAATAGAGCAAGTGGAAAAATCTTTTGAGCCTCCATCAACAGCTGCTCTTATGGGGGGAATTCTTGCTATAGCAATGGGCGGAGTTATAGCCTCTACTCTTCTTGGTACAGCCGGTGCTGTTATTGCAGTTGGATTTGGCGCTTACATCGGCGGTAAAGTATTAAAACAGGCTATTGTCAATCAAATAATTGAAAATGAAAAAAATAAAAAATTATAAAAATAAACGTTGTTAATTAGTCATGCTACGTAGTGTTTCGTAATATTAAAATATTATTGTTAAAAGATGCAGCCAAGAAACTGAGACACAACCTTGAAGCAATGTCTGATTTTTGAAGCCGCTTTTTTGGGGCGTATTAAGGTTTCTATTTTTTTTGTTAGAAAAATATTTCGTTTTATTTTGAGAATTATTACAAAATTGATACAAATTATAGAAATTACTGTTGACGAGCGTTTATGTTTAATATAAGTTATATAATGCACTAGCGTGGGGGCACGTATAGGTGTTAGACGGTTCGAACTTTCGGGTTCGCTTCTGAAAACGGCGAAACGCCGGTGTTAAGATAAGAGATTGCCGCATATAATTTACCCCCCGCACTCTGCAAACAGCACAAACAATAAGTTGAAAGCAAAGGAAGTATATCAAATGAGTACATCTCAAAAAAGACAAAGAATCAGAGTTTGCTTAAAAGCATATGATCATAAACTTATTGATGTTTCAGCAGAAAAAATCGTCGAAACAGCAAAAAGAACTGACGCAAAGGTGGCAGGTCCTATTCCTTTGCCGACAAAAAGAAGATTATATTGCGTTTTAAGATCACCTCACGTGGATAAAAAATCAAGAGAACATTTTGAAATGAGAATCCACAAAAGAATTATCGATATCTATGATCCGACTCAACAAACTACTGAAGAACTCAGCAGAATGGACTTGCCGGCAGGCGTAGATATTGAAGTAAAACTTTAACGGTGTGGCCGATAGTGGTTCGCGCAGGCGAATCGCAGGAGGTGATACTGTTAAAAGCCGCCGTTATGGAAAACAAATTGTTGATTTACAGGCGGAATATAAAACGAAACTAATAACACATACAATTGAATATAGATTGAATGTGATCTACAGGGCTCGAAACAAGAGCCCGGAGGACTTCCTCCGAAACAAGTAACTAGGTAGCGCTCACAAGGAGAAAGGTAAGAAATGACCACTAAAGGAAAATCTTCCAGATTGGGAGTAATAGGTAAAAAACTTGGAATGACACAGGTCTTTGATGAACAAGGGCTTGCTATTCCTGTCACTGTTATCAAAGTTGATCCTTTAACAGTTACTCAGATTAAAACTGAAGAAACTGATGGATATAATGCGATTCAAGTCGGTTTTGAACCTGCTAAGGAAAAACACCTTACAAAGGCTCAAATCGGTCACTTTGCTAAAAACGGACTTGATAACTTCAGATATTTACAGGAATTCAGAGTTGAAAATTCCAATGAATATAAAGTAGGACAGACTATCGATTTGTCAGTTTTAGAAAGCGTCGAGAAAGTTGATGTTACTGGAAAGTCTATAGGTAAGGGCTTTCAGGGTACTGTTAAAAGATGGAATTTCGGCAGAGGGCCAATGGGACATGGCTCTAAAAACCATAGAGAACCAGGTTCAATAGGTGCAGGTACTACTCCGAGTAGAGTTATTAAAGGTAAACGTATGGCCGGAAATATGGGTAACGAAAAAGTTACAATCACAAAGCTTTCAGTTGTTAAAGTTGACAATGCAAACCATTTGCTTCTTGTTAAAGGTTCAGTACCTGGGCCTGAAGGCAAAATGGTAACAATCGTTCCTGCAAGAACAAAATGGAATTAACGGGACACTCCCATAAATATAATTGAGGTTATAAAAATGACAAAAGAAGTTTCAATATTAAGTACAAACGGAAATGCAGTAGGGCAGATGTCCTTGGATGAAAACGTTTTTGGCGTTGAACCAAACCTGCATGTTATGCATCTTGCTCTGAGAAGACAGTTGAACAACGGAAGAGCAGGAAATGCATCTACAAAAACTAGAGCCGAAGTTTCAGGCGGCGGAAGAAAACCATGGAAACAAAAAGGTACAGGAAGAGCCAGAGCCGGTTCTATCAGATCACCTCTGTTTGCTGGTGGTGGCGTTATCTTTGGACCGAAACCCAGAGACTACAGTTTTTCTATGCCCCAAAAGGCAAGAAGACTTGCGTTGAAATCAGCACTTTCTGCCAGAATAGAACAAACAGTTCTTGTTAAAGATTTCTCTGAAATTAAAGAACCTAAAACAAAACTGATGGCAGAGACTCTGAAAGCCTTAAATGTTGAAGGAAAAATTCTTATCATTGCAGATATTAAAGCAGCGGAAAATGCTTACCTTGGGCTTTCTGCAAGAAATTTACCAAATGTGAAGATTATTATTCCTTCTAATTTAAATGTAAAAGACTTACTGGATGCAGATAGTGTAATTATTACAGAAGCTGCAATTACTGAAATAACTGAGAGGTTATCAAAATAATGAGCAAGATTAAAAACAACACAGAAAGATTATACGATATCATCAAGAGACCTATAATCACAGAAAAATCTATGGAAGCAACTACTCTCCAGCAATACACTTTTGAAGTTTTAAAAGATGCAACAAAAGTTGAAATTGCACAGGCAGTAGAACTTGCATTCCCCGGAAGAAAAGTTACAAAAGTTAGAACAGTGTATGTTCCATCTCACGCCAAAAGAGTTGGATACTCAATGGGGCGTACTCAATCCGGCAAAAAAGCAATTGTCACGATTGAAGGCGAACCGCTTAACGAATTAATTGGAGCTTAACGGTGGCTGAGATGCCGATGGTTAAGTAAAACTCTAGGAAACAGGAGCAGAAAATGGCTATAAAGAAAATTAATCCGACTTCACCAGGACAAAGAGGAATGACAAAAAGTGATTTCTCGGAAATTACTGCAACCACTCCCCACAAACCGTTGGTGAAATCATTAAAAAGAACAGCCGGAAGAAACAATACCGGCCGAATTACTTGTCGTCACAAAGGTGGCGGTGCAAAGAGATCTTACCGCGTTGTTGATTTTAAACGCGAAAAATTTGGTGTACCTGGCGTCGTAAAAACAATAGAATACGATCCGAACAGAAACGTAAGAATTTCTCTCGTATTCTATGCCGACGGTGAAAAGAGATATATCTTGACACCTCAAAACCTTAATGTAGGTGATACTATTGTCTCAGGGCCCAATGCTGAAATTAATACCGGTAATGCACTTCCGTTAGAACTTATTCCGCTAGGTACTATGGTGCATAATATCGAAATGATTCCCGGCCGCGGTGCAAAACTCGTTCGTACAGCTGGCGGTGCTGCGCAGCTTATGGCGAAAGAGGGCAATTATGTTACTCTGAAAATGCCAAGTTCAGAAATGAGAATGATTAGAAAAGAATGTTTAGCAACAATTGGCGTGCTTGGTAACTCAGAGTTTAAAAACTTATCACTCGGTAAAGCCGGTAGAAAAAGATACCTTGGTATCAGACCGACAGTCCGTGGTGTTACAATGAACCCCTGCGATCACCCGCATGGTGGTGGTGAAGGTAAAACAGGTCCCGGCGGACACCCGAAAACTCCATGGGGTAAACCGGCTCTTGGTTACAAAACTAGAAAAGCTAACAAACATTCTGACAAATATATTGTCAGAGCTAGAAAACGTTAATAAGTAAGGAGATAATGAATGGCTCGTTCGCTAAAAAAAGGTCCATTTGTACAAGAATCACTTCAGAAAAAAATCGCTAAAATGAACGAAGCTGGAGAGAAAAAAGTAATAAAAACTTGGTCAAGAGCATCAATGATTGTTCCCGATATGCTCGGTCATACAATCGCAGTGCACAATGGAAAAAGCCATGTACCGGTTTATGTTACGGAACAAATGGTTGGTCATAAATTGGGTGAATTTGCACCTACAAGAATGTTTAGAGGCCACGCAGGCCAAGATAAAACGGCAAAAAGGAAGTAAATTATGCAAGAATCAATGGCAAAACAAACGAATATACAAATGCCTGCCCGTAAATTACGCCGTGTAATTAACGAGATAAGAGGCAAATCAGTCTCGGAAGCAGTAAGAATTCTGAAATTTATGCCGTATTTTGCAGCAAGAGTGGTCGAACAGAACTTAATCGCCGCTATTGCTAATGCCAGTGAAAAATTTGGCGCAAGCGCAAGCGACTTGAAAGTTTCAGAAATTTATGCAGACGAAAGTAAAACTTACAAAAGAGGTAAGCCGAGAGCTCAGGGAAGAATTTACAGAAGGCTAAAGCGTACTTCTCATTTGACAGTAAAATTAAGTAGTAATAATTAAGGAGGCTTACCTTGGGACAGAAAACACATCCAAAAGGATTTAGAGTCGGAATAATCGAACCTTGGGAAAGCACATGGTTTGCTAAAAAGAAAGATTACCCCGAATTTGTATCCGAAGACGAAAAAATTAGAAGATATATCAAGAAAAGATTATACACAGCAGGCATATCAAAAATCTTGATTGCCAGAAAAGCACAGAACGTAAATATCACTGTTGTGACTGCAAAGCCCGGTATCGTAGTCGGTAGAGGCGGTCAGGGCATTGAAGACTTGAGAGCTGATGTGGCTAAATTAATTAAAAGAACAGTTTCAATTGACGTTGTTGAAGTAGCAAGAATTGATGCTGATGCTCAACTGGTTTCTGAGTCTATTGCTCTCCAGCTTGAAAAACGTATTGCTTTCAGAAGAGCAATGAAACAGGCTGTTCAAAGAACAATGAGGTCCGGCGTTCAAGGTATCAAAATTATGGTATCAGGACGTTTGGGTGGTGCAGAAATCGCAAGAAGCGAATGGGTTAAAGAAGGAAGAATTCCTCTGCAGACTCTGAGAGCCGATGTAGATTACGGTTTCGCCGAGGCTGATACTATCATGGGAAAAATCGGCGTTAAGGTTTGGATATTTAAAGGAAACCTTCTGCCCGGTGAAAAAGCTGATCAGAATGTAAAATCCAAAAAATCTACAGGCGTTGAAGAAAAAAATCTTGGCGGCAGAAGAAGAAGAAAAGCCGTTCAAACTGAAGAATAAGTTAATAAAAATTAGGAGCGAAAAACAAAAATGTTAATGCCCAAAAAAACAAAATATCGTAAAAAAATGAAAGGTAATAGAAAAGGTCATGAAACTCGCGGTACAAAACTTGAGTTTGGTTCATTTGGCTTGATTGCTTGTGAACCCGCCTGGATTACCTCAAGACAAATAGAAGCAGCAAGACGAGCTATGACTCGTAATATAAAAAGAGGCGGTAACGTCTGGATTAAAATTTTCCCTGACAAACCCATTACTGCAAAACCTGCTGAAACTCGTATGGGTAAGGGAAAAGGCTCTCCGGAATACTGGGTAGCTGTTGTTAAGCCTAACAGAGTGTTGTTTGAAATCGACTTCCCTGTCAGAGAGACAGCTATAGAAGCTCTTGAGCTTGCTGCACAAAAACTTCCTATTAAAGTGAAAGTTATAGAAAAAGAAGCCCAGGCTGAGGCATAATCCCTTTGCGGACAAACCTCGCCCCAGCCGCATTAAAGTGCGGAAACAAGGAATAAAGGACAAAAAAATGAAGTTACAAGAAATCAGAGAAAAATCTATAGATGAGCTTCTGGAACTGATTAAAGATTCCAAAAAACAGCTTTTGGATTTGAGAATGCAAAAAGCTTTGCAGAAACTCGAAAACACTGCTGAAATCGGAAAACTCAAAACAGTCATTGCTCAGGCTAAGACAGTTATTAAAGAAAAGTCAGAGGTAAAGTAAGATGCCGAAGAAAGAAAAACAAGGTGTTGTAATTAGCAACAAAATGGATAAAACTGCCGTTGTTAAAGTGGCAGAATACAACAAGCACCCTAAATACCACAAAATCATAGAAACTACAAAAAACTACAAAGCACATGATGCAGAAAATGCTTGCGGTGTAGGCGACGTAGTGAGAATTGTGGAATCAAGGCCTATTTCCGGCGGAAAACGTTGGAATATTGCTCAGATTGTTGAAAAAGCAAACTAGTTTAGGTGTGTTAGGCGGGGACTGCCTTAAACCGGCAGCTGAGTCAAAAGCCGTTTTGGATAAGTCCTTGCGGTAAAGATTCCAATAATTTAAGTATAAGGATAAGTAACAATGATACAACCAGAAACCAGATTAGTCGTAGCTGACAACACAGGCGCAAAAGAACTTTTGTGTATTCGTGTAATGGGCAGTTCAAATAAAAAATATGCTCACGTCGGTGATGTAATTGTAGCGACTGTTAAAGATGCTACTCCGAATATGGCTGTAAAGAAATCTGAAGTCGTAAAAGCTGTTGTTGTCAGAACAAAAGCTGATATCAAACGTGCTGACGGATCAGTTATCAGATTTGATGAAAATGCAGCGGTAATTATTAACAAGGACGGCAACCCTAGAGGTACACGTGTATTTGGACCGGTTGCAAGAGAACTTCGTGAAAAGAATTTCATGAAAATTATCTCACTGGCTCCCGAAGTTATATAAGGAACAACGAAAATGAGAAATACTAAAAAACAAATAGAAAAACACGATTTGCATGTAAAAACCGGTGACAGAGTAATCGTTACCGCCGGCAAAGACAGAGGCAAAATTGGTAATATCAAAAAAATTGTTGCATCTGAAAACAAGGTAATTGTTGAAGGTGCCAATATGATTAAAAAAGCCCAGAAACCCAATCCTATGGCTGGTATTCAGGGCGGTCTCATCGATATCGAAGCTCCGATGGATTCATCAAAAGTTATGATTTACTGCCAGAGCTGCGAAAAAGCTACCCGTGTTAAACATGAAATCGTTGACGGTAAAAAAGTCCGTGTTTGCAAAAAATGCGGCGAACATATTGACGCGTAACACATAAGTATGGGCATCTTGTTTGAGGTATAATTTTACCGTGAATGAAGATGCATTCTACGGAAGGAAAAAAGAAAATGACAGTAACTAAAGATTTAAAAGTTAAATACAACGAAGAAGTTAAAGATGCACTCAAATCTCAATTTGGTTATGATAATGTACACCAGATTCCGAAACTTGACAAAATCGTTATCAACATGGGTGTCGGTGAAGCTTGCCATAACTCAAAACTGGCTGAAAGCATTGTTGCACAGTTGACAAAAATTGCCGGTCAAAGAGCAGTAATTACCAGAGCAAAAAAATCAATCGCATCTTTTAAGCTCAGAGAAGGCATGCCTGTCGGCGCAATGGTTACACTTCGCGGCGAAAGAATGTATGACTTTCTTCAAAAATTGATTTGTGTTGTACTCCCCAGAATCCGTGACTTTAGAGGCGTTTCTTCTAAGAGTTTCGACGGTAGAGGTAATTATACATTAGGGTTAAAAGAACAGTCTTTGTTCCCTGAGATTACATATGATGAAGTTGATCTTGTTAAAGGTATGAACATTTCTATCATCACAACAGCAAAAACCGATGAAGAAGCCAGAGCTCTTCTTGCAGAACTCGGCATGCCTTTCAAGAAAAAATCACACAACTAAGCTAAAAACAGCTTAAATAGCAAAAAGCAATTTAAAGCCGCTAAATTGGCGGAATAAATACAAAAAGGAGAAATTAATCGTGGCTAAAAAAGCAATGATAGCTAAAGAACAAAAAAGAGAATTGCTCGTATCAAAGGGCAAATACCCGAGAGTAAGACTCCATAACAGATGTTCTGTATGCGGACGTCCTCACGGATTCCACAGAGATTTCGGTCTTTGCAGAATCTGCCTGAGAAAAATGGCGCATGAAGGCTTGTTACCCGGTGTAGTTAAAGCAAGTTGGTAACAATTTGTTCTTGACTATACTGCTAGACAGGCAGGGGGTGCGTTTGCGGCTTCTGCGTTACGGCGGCAGGTATAGTACCTGCACCGCAAAGTTTTAGTAAGTAGTAAGGGAATCAGTTTATAAAAGGCGGCTGTATAATCGCCGCGGCTTTAAAAATTGAGAGCCCGCAAGAAAAAGGAATATAAAATGTACACAGATCCGATAGCAGATATGCTCACAAGAATCAGAAACGCAAACATCGTTTCTCATCCGGAAGTTGAAATGCCGAGTTCAAAATTAAAACTTGAACTGGCTAAAGTTTTGAAAGAAGAAGGATACATTACTGATTACACAGAAAAAGAATCAGGAAAATTCAAAGTCCTTTCTATCACCTTGAAATACGATGAAAAGAATAAACCTGTAATTTCAAACCTGAAAAGGGTTTCAAAAACAGGTCTCAGAATTTATTGCAAAGCTAAAAACCTTCCGCAGGTATTCGGCGGCTTGGGAATAGCTATTATTTCTACCAGCAAAGGCTTGATGACAGACAGAAAAGCCAGAAAAGAAAACATCGGCGGAGAAATCCTCTGCTATGTATGGTAGTCCCCATCTTTATTAGTTAGTTAAAAATTAGCGAGCAAGCCCGGGATTGAGAATAGAAAAGACTGAAAATAAAACAGTTTGGGGCTGGCGAGCAAGAAGGAGATAAAAATGTCACGTATAGGTAAAAAACCTGTTGAAATTCCGGAAGGCGTCGAAGTTAAAATCGACGGTCAGACCGTCACTGCCAAAGGACCGCTCGGTACAGAGACTGTCACTGTATGCCCCGAAATTTCCGTTAAATTAGAAGATAATCACGTTGTATTAGCTAAAGTTCAGGACGACAGAAAATCCCGCTCACTTTGGGGCTTGTCCAGAACTCTCGTTAATAACGCTGTTCAAGGCGTAAAACACGGTTTTGAAAAGAAACTTGAAATCAACGGCGTCGGCTACCGTGCAAATATGGAAGGTACAGTATTGAACCTTGCGCTCGGTTATTCTCACCCGGTAAAAGTAGAACCTCCGCAGGGTATCACTATCACTGTTGAAAATAACACAAAAATCACTGTAAAAGGTGCTAACAAACAGCTTGTCGGTGATGTTGCTGCTGAAATCAGAGGAAAGAGACCTCCTGAAGTATACAAAGGAAAAGGTATCAAGTACGAAGGCGAACACATCAGACGTAAAGCCGGTAAAACTGGTAAGAAGTAAGGGGTAGTCATGAAAGTAAATCCAGTATCTTTCGGTAAAATATTCGATATACGCTACAAACAGGGGCTTGATACATCGAAAGAACAAGTCGAAAATCGTATTGAAAAAGACCAGGCTACCATTTTTCGCAACCGCAGTGTAATCTTTGTTGACAGGGTTGATTTTGTCAATAATAATACAAAATTCTACGGAAGATTACACCCGGAGGGGTTGAGAATATTCACTGAAGATTCATACAAGGATTATACGTTATTAAAATCCATTGACCAGGACGCTGCTGATCAGTATACAGCTAATGAAGCTAAACAATTAGTAGTCACAGTATAGATAAAGCCGGTATAAGCCCTTATAGAATGTTTGAATAAAATCAAAATTCAAAGTAAGAAGGCTTCGGTGAAAGGAAAGAAAAATGATTGGAACAAAAAACAGAAAAGAACAAACCAGAAAAAGACACCAGAGAGTAAGACTCAAAATCTCAGGAACTGCAGAAGCTCCAAGACTGGCTGTCTACAGAAGTACAAAACACATTTACGCTCAGCTTATTGATGACGTAAAAGGCGTTACAATCTGCTCTGCTTCTTCAATTGATAAAGATTTAAAAGCAAACCTTGCACACGGTGGAAACATTGAATCAGCAAAAGCAGTGGGAGAAGCAATCGCTAAAAAAGCACTTGCTGCAGGTATAAAAGATTGCGTTTTTGACAGAGGCGGTTTCCTTTATCATGGCAGAGTTGCTGCACTCGCAGACGCTGCAAGGGAAGCAGGTTTGAATTTTTAATAAAACAACTCATAATTATATTGATAAAAGCTCTCTGTAGTCTACAGTGAGCTTTTTGTTTTTAATGAATATAAACCCCTGATTAGAAAAATAAATCAGGGCTTTTATTAATTTAAATTAAGATTTTAAAATTTTACCTGAGGAACTGCTTTTTCTGCTTCGCTTGCTTCGAAGTATTCACGCGTTTTTATACCTGAAATTGCCGCAACTATTGATGTCGGGAATGTCCTGATTTTAGCATTGAGTGTTTTTACGCTTTCGTTGTAGTCCATTCTCGCAACCGCAAGTCTGTTTTCTGTTCCTGCAAGTTCATCCTGCAGAGCAGTAAAAGATTTGTCAGCTTTGAGCTGTGGATATCTCTCAACAACGAGCAGTAGTCTGGATAAAGCTCCGGTAAGTTCGCTATTGCTGTTTTGAATGGCTTTTACGTCATTTTTATTCATTGCACCGGAGAGTTTTGAGCGTGCGTCTGCAATGTTTGTGAATACTGCTTTTTCATGGGTTGCATAGCCCTTGACCGTTTCAACAAGGTTCGGTATTAAATCATTTCTCCTTTTTAGCTGGTTTTCAACCTGTGCCCATTGGCCGTTTATTTGTTCGTCCATAATTTGAAGATTGTTGTACGCACCGATAAAAGAACCGGCTATCATTACTCCGAGAATCAGTATTACTCCTAAAATAATCCATACTGTTTTGTTCATATTTTGACTCCTTTATTTTATTACATGTTGTTTGCATAGTTTAGCAAAATCGTTATAGAGCTGACTATTTCATCAGCAAACTCAATAATTTCTTTGTTATTCATCTTGCATTGCTTCCGTTTGTAACAAAGCAGTTTTTCATATGTTCCTGTATTGAGACCTGTTATTTCTCCGACTTTTTTGATTATATCTGACTTTTCGTCAGGTACATTTGTAAACTTAACTCTTAATATTGCTTTAAATATTGCATTACACGTTTTTGTAAGCGGTATAAAGCTGTCTTTGAGGCGTTTGGGATTGTCTGCATTTTCAAGATAAAACTGTCTGAATCGCATAAGAAGATTTTTCGTCTCCTGTTCACACTGAAAACGAATATTGTCCTTATCAACTGTTATTCCTGATATCAAATCTTCACCATATAAAATTCTGTGAGTATCTTTTATGTCAGAATACTCCATTGCATAAACATCGGCAGAATGAAACCATTCTGTTTTGTCCATAAAAACTGGAGATGGATTGCCGCCTTTTATCCATTTTTTTACCGCTGTTGAGCATGCTCTAAGGTCTACTCCTGAAAGATTTTCAATAATAACCATTATATTTACATCTGATCTAAGCTGTTCATTAGTGTATTTAACTTTCGAACCATACATAAACACAGAAGTCAGTCGTTCGTTCAATATATTTTGAAGTTCATTTATAAATTTTTCCATTACCATCCTCCTGAGGCTCCGCCTCCTCCGAATCCGCCTCCGCCGCCAAATCCTCCGAATCCGCCTGATGAAAAGCCATGTGAAGAATATCCACCGAGGAAAATCGGGAAGAATCCTCCCCTGAAACTTAGCGATATAAAAACAATTACAAGAATTAAAAATAGTGCGTCGCTGCCTTCACTTGTTTTTATTGGCGGCGGTATGCATTGGTCTGTATTTATTGTTTTTCCGTAAGATTTTGCTATATCAGAAGCTAAAGTATAACTGCCTCTTAATATACCGTTTTCGTATTCGCCCCGGCTGAAATATGGCAGCATGTCGTTATCTCTTATCCGTCCTGCATGAGCGTCAGTAATTGCGCCTTCAAGCCCGTAGCCGATTTCTATTCTCATTTTTCTTTCGTTCGGGGCAACGAGAATGACAGCTCCGTTGTTTTTTCCTTTTGCTCCGATTTTCATATTTCTGCCGATTTTAAGAGCTGTTTCTTCTATAGACCGTCCGTCCAGGGATTTTACTGTTACCACTGCAACATCAGAGGTCGTTTTCTTCTGTAAATCCCACAAAAATGCATTGATTTTTTCTTCAACCGCGGGTGAAAGCAGATTTGCATTATCTGCAATAAATCCGTTAAATTTTATATTCGTGTCTGCAAAAACTGCATTCGTTATAAAAAATAAAAATATAAAAAGAATTGATATAATAATTTTTTTCATCTTAAAAAAATTATAGAGCTTTTTATTTATTTTTACAATTAGACTTTATATACAAAAATTTATAAACCTGTATAAAAAAATTTGCTTGTAGTATATTTTTATTATTAGAAGTAGAATAATTACATAATGTAAATATTTATTGAAAACTGGCAAAAAAATAGGTTTTTCGCTTTAATAGAAACAGGACAATGATTTACACTATAAAAAATACGGACAATACCGGATATAATAAAAAGAGGAATGTCTTTAAAAAGTTCCAGACTTCTTCTAACTTTCATGTGCCAGCACATGGGGGATTGAGAGATCTACGTGTAAAATCCACTACCCATAAACTCGGATTTTGGGAAAAATCAGGAGTCATTATTGGTTCTGTTGCAGGAACTATTTTGCCGATGATTTATTTTGCAAAGCGCCAAAATGCAAAGATCTATAATTTGAATTTTGGCTTAAAAGAGATGATAACTGTCGGTGCCGGCTCTATTTTTGGCGGCGTAGCTGCAGGTATTTTGTCAGACAAGTCTAAAAATCATAAAAATAAAATAAATGAAGGGATTTTCCAGTTTTTTAACGCAACTGTCCCCCCTCTGGTTTTTGCCGGTCTTACTAAAATACAGGAAAAAACAAAATTTGCAAAAAATAAAGCAGTAAGTATCCTAAATACAATTGTCGGATTAACAGGCGGTATGTTCCTTGCGGCAAAGGTTTCAAATCTTGTTATTGATCCGTATGATAAAGTGCCTGACAGAAAATTGACAATGAAAGATGCTGTTGTAAATATTGATGATGCTCTTGGTGTTTTTGCTTTGGCTAAATTCCCGCTTATTGATAAACTGCATCCTGAAAAAGTTTTGCCGGCTATATATGCATGGTGCGGATACAGAGCTGGTCAGAGTAACTAGCTTTGTTTGTTAGCTTTACCCATTGATATATAACAAGGATTATTTCACCTTATAATATAGGTTGTAGACTCCATCGATTATTAGCCGTCGGAATTTTTTGTGTTTTCGCAGGTGTACTCAAAATTCACTCACGTCTTTTGTTTTATATTTCAAGGTTTTGGGGAAATATAATAAATTTTCAGCAGGTAAAATTTTAATTGTCAGGCTTATCAAGTAGAATTAAATATATTTTTCAACAACTTTATGTGAAGTCTATTGAAGCGGAAAATTAATATAAAGTAGTAGTTTTTTGTCTGTAATATTAGCTGTTTGGAAGATTAACCAATGTTCATTATTGTTTAATATTAATTTGGCAGACAATAAAGGATAAAAAGATATGACCCATCATAGTGTTATCGAACTTAAAGAAATGATTGACTTTAACGACGAGAAAATAAACTCAAAAGTTTTGGCTGAAAATGGAGAAAGTAAGGCTATTCTTTTCGCAATAAAAAAAGAACAGTTTATGCCTGAGCATATCTCGCCCAAAGATACATTTATTTATGTGTTGGAGGGTGAGATTGAATTCGAGATAAATCATGATGAAAATGAAAGATACAAGATTGAAAAGGGAGACATCTTTTTCTTTAATGCAGAAGAAAAACATACTGTGCTCGGCAAAAAAGACACAAAAATGCTTGTTGTTAGACTATGATAACAAAAAGGCAGCTTAACCGGCTGCCTTTTTGTTATTAAATTCCTATATTCTAATTAAGTTTTAATACTTCGGCAATGCTGATTAGTTTCGAAAATTTAATAAGAAATTCTTTGTAATTTGTCGGATCCTGACAGGATTTGAAAATTGGAATCTGAAACCAGTCTTTCCTTATGTCAATGAGTACATATACGTTGTTCTATATAAAAATAGCTTTTAGTTTTCTTGTTTAAACAGTAGTGAAGGCTTGTTGTACACTGTATGTACAGAAATATAATGGCAAAATTAATGAAATTGGTAAATATTTTGTCAATTAATCAGAGACAGAATATTGTGTATTTTTGCTCTTGACTCGTTTTTGCGTGTGGTTTATAAAAATTAAATGATTAATATTGATTCCAAAATACTTGAAATATTTATTAAAGAAAATCGTGATTTTTTGCAAGGTGCGCGTGTACAAAAGATTCAACAGCCTACACGTCGTGAAATTATTCTGCATCTCAGAAAAAATTCCGAATCAAGAAAACTATATATTAATATAAATCCACGTTTTTCTCATTTGTGTTTTATGAACAGGGAAAATGAAATTCGAAGAAATCTGACTCAGCCGCAGCATCCGCCTATGTTCTGTATGCTTTTGAGAAAACATATGGAGGGTGCAAAAATCCTTGATGTACAAAAACCTCAGAATGAAAGGATTGTAGAGCTGTTATTTGAAAATTACAATGAAGTCGGGGATGTAATAGAAGAATGTCTTGCTATTGAAATAATGGGTAAACACAGCAATATTGTATTATACAATACTGATACCAACATAATACTAGGCTGTGCTCACAATATTGGTGCAGAAAAAAGTAAAGAAAGAGAGCTTGCCGGCGGACTGCCATACATTTATCCCCCGAAACAGAACAAAAAAAATCTTCTGACTACAAGGTTTTCCACATTTGAAAAAATTATAGAAAAGGAAATTCAGGATAAGCCGTTAAAAAATATAGTTAATGAAAAATTTCTTGCAATTGCGCAGATTACTGTTGAAGAGATATGTAAAAGAGATAACATAGTAAGCGAAAACAAAGAAGATATTCAAAAACTATACATTGGACTGCATGAATATCTGGAAAATGAAAATCCGGTTTATTCATTATCCGATGATAAAAATACTTATTCGTCGATTCTTTCTTATCCTAAAAAATATGAGAAAGTAAATGAGCTTATTGATGACTATTATGCATATCATATTGAAATACAAAATATGATATCACTTTCATCAGAGCTGAAAGTTTTTGTGCAAAAGGAAATAACCCGTCTTAAAAACAGCTTAAAAAATCAGAGCCAGCAGATAGAAAAAGCGAAAAAAGCAGATATTTACCGGCTTAAGGCTGATATAATTATGGCAAATCTCTATATTCTTAAGCATTTTGGAACAAAAGTCGTTTTGAAAGATTATACATCAGACAGTGATGTTGAAATTGATATGGATGAAACATTGAGTGCCGTAGAGAACGCAAACAGATATTATAAACTTTATAACAAAGCAAAGCGTGCTGCTGATATAGCAAAAACTCTTTCTTTAGAAACAAGTAATGAACTGATATATTATCAGGAGCTTTTTTATAGTATTGAGAATGCCGGCTGCTATCAAAATTTGATTGAAATAAAACAGGAGGTTTTGCCGGATGTACAACAAACAAAAAAAGCAAAAGAAAAACAGATAAATATTTTAAAAACAGAAATA
This sequence comes from Candidatus Gastranaerophilales bacterium, assembly GCA_944322755.1. Classification (GTDB taxonomy): domain Bacteria; phylum Cyanobacteriota; class Vampirovibrionia; order Gastranaerophilales; family Gastranaerophilaceae; genus CALUPY01. The sequence continues at coordinate 127,462 of CALUPY010000002.1, forward strand.
AACGGTTTTGCTGTTTATATCGGCAAAAATAACAAACAAAATGACTATATTTATTCCAAACTTTCATCCCCTGATGATTTATGGTTTCATGTACTAAACACTCCGGGCAGCCATATTCTGATTAAAACAGACAAAAAAACTCCGGATAGTGATACCCTTTTAAGAGTTGCGCAGCTTGCAAAACAGTATTCTTCCGCAAAAAACTCTTCAAAAACATCTGTTGTTTATACCATGCGAAAATATATAAAACGACCTTTGAATACAAAAAGTGGTTTTGTTGTATTTAAAAACGAACAGGAAATTGTTGTTGAATAATTGCAGAAAAATACTGTTACATGTACTGTTATGTAAATAATTATTAAGGATAAAAACATTGCTACGACTGGAATTTATTTATAAACAACAGGCTAGGTAAATTTTTAATTGCATTCGTGCTATGTTATTGATATAAAATTTATCGAAGGAAAAATAAGATTAGTATTAGAAAAACAAAGGAGAGTTATGGGATTACCAAAAGTAGCATATTTCTCAATGGAAATAGCAATTGATCAGTCTCTGAGCACATACTCGGGCGGATTGGGCTTCCTTGCTGGTTCTCACATGCAATCAGCAGGTTATCTGCAAATGCCGATGGTCGGTGTTACGATGCTCTGGTCATACGGATATTACAATCAGCGTATTAACGAAGAAGGTAATGTTGATGTTGCATACATCAGAAAACATTATGACTTCTTGCAGCCGGTAAAAGAAACAGTTACTGTTGATGTATTTGGCGAAAAAGTTTTGATTAAAGCCTTTAGAGTTGATCCGTCATTGTTTGGAACCTGCCCTGTTTATCTTATGACAACTGATGTCGAAGAAAACTCTGAATGGGCTCGTTCTATCTCTCACAAATTATATGACGGAGATGAAAAAATCAGAATAGCGCAGGAAACTGTTCTCGGTGTAGGTGGTATCAGACTTTTGCAAGCTATTAAATACGATTTTGAGTGCGTTCACATGAATGAAGGTCACGCACTTCCCGCTGCATTTGAACTCCTTAGACAATACAACGGAAACCTCGATAAGGTTAAAGAAAAAGTAGTCTTCACTACTCACACTCCTGTTGCTGCAGGCAACGAAGTACACTGGGTTGATACACTTTTAGAAGGCGGATTTTTCGCAGGCTGCTCAAGAGAAAGAGCAATCGAACTCGGCGGTGAACACTTCTCTCTTACTGTTGCAGCATTGAGAATGAGCCGTATTGCAAACGCAGTATCACAGCTTCACGGTCTTGTTGCTAACAAAATGTGGGATTGGGTTCAAGGCAGATGCCCCATTCGTGCTATCACAAACGCAGTAAACCTCCACTACTGGCAGGATGAAAGAATTGCCAAAGCACACGAGCTTCAGGACTTCCTCGATGCAAAACTCGAAATGAAAAAAGAAGTATTCAGCTTTATCGCAAATACGACCGGTAAAAGATTTGATCCGCACGTTTTGACCATTACATGGGCAAGAAGATTTGCTGATTACAAACGTGCTTGGCTCATATTTATGGATATGGACAGAATCTTAAAACTCTTAAATGCTGATAAGATTCAATTGATTTTTGCCGGCAAATTCCATCCAGATGATGCAATGGGCAGAGAAATGTTCAACAACATTCTCCATAAATCATATAATATCAAAAATGTTGCAGTTCTTGCAGGTTACGAACTTGAACTCAGTGCAAAACTGAAAAAAGCTACTGATGTTTGGTTGAATACACCTATCAGACCGCTTGAAGCTTCAGGTACTTCAGGCATGTCCGCTAACATGAACGGTGCACTCCACCTTTCTATCTTTGACGGCTGGACAGTTGAGGGTACATTCCCGGGCATTAACGGCTACACAATTGAATACCCTGGTCTTGATGATGATATTCCGTGGGAAGAAAGACACTGGAAAGACCATGACTGCATGATGGATATCATTGAAAATCAAATCATTCCGACCTACTACGAAAACAAACTCGAATGGGCAAGAATGATGAGACAGGCAGTCAGAACTGCAGAGGCTTACTTCAACTCTGACAGAATGGTCATTGAATACTACAACCGTATCTACAAACCGATTGCGCACGGCAAAAAAGAAGGCGGTTTGGATGAAGGCGGTTCCAGAATGTCTCAGCCAAACATGGAAGCCTGGACGTATTCAAATATCAAATAAAAAATAATAAAAAGTAGATTCGTTTAGAAAAAGTCCGATTCAATTTTGAATCGGACTTTTTTCATAAAAAATTCTATATCAACAAAAGATATTTTATTTTAATCTGTAAACCTAAATTTTATGAGTGCAATGACTGCATGGATTCCGTCTTTCCAGGTAATTTTCTTCCCTTCTGCATATTCTCTTCCGTAGTATGAAATAGGCAATTCATAAAGTCTGGGATGACGTTTTAGAACCTTCGCTGTAATTTCAGGCTCAAAATCAAATCTGTTTGATTTTATTTCTATTCCCTTAATAAAATCAGTTCTGAATGCTTTATAGCATGTTTCCATATCAGTCAGAGTCGTGTTATAGAGCAGATTTGTAATGAATGTTAAAAGTTTGTTTCCTAAAAGATGAGTGAACATAAATGATCTTGACGGTTTTCCGCCGGATAGTCTTGAACCGTAGACAACATCTGCTTTGCCCTCAATAATAAGTTTTATCAAATCATCATAATCCGCAGGATCATACTCCAAATCCGCATCCTGTATTACCATTATATCGCCTGTTACATGAGACAGACCGGTTCTTATTGCGGCTCCTTTTCCCTGATTGTAGTCATGGTAGAATACCTTGTACATTCCTTCGTAGTCTTTTATGAGTTCCCGTGTTCCGTCTGTTGAGTAGTCATCTACGATTATTATTTCTTTTTCCAGTCCGCAGAAAGGAACCTCTTGAAGTCTGTCAATGACCCTCTCTAATGTATTAATTTCATTGTAAACAGGAACAATTATACTGATTTTTTTCATATTTCTCCTTCTTGGATGTATTATTTCTTAAAAATATTGTATAATTAAATTGAAAATATGTTAAGGGTTTACGATGGAAGAAATGTCAAAAATTGTGAATGGTTGTGAAAATGCAGAGAATGAACTGAAAAATCTGTTTTCTAAAATTGAAACAGAATCACCGGCTTCTCTTTTGGCAAAAACACAAAATCTGCACAAAAATCTTATTGTATACAAAGCATATAATCTGATATCAATTGTTCTGTCTTTGACTGCAATACTGAAATACAAGCTCTCTTCAGATAATTTTAAAATAGCTTCCAGAATACTTAATGATGCAAAGTTTCTGGCATTGAACGGAAAGGACAAACAGGCTCTGGCGGTTAATGAATACTGTGAAGGGGTTATTCAATACTATGAAGGAGCCCTTGGCGATGCTTTCAATACTTTCTCAAAAATCAATATAGATGATTTACCATACGAGAATTTGAGAACGAACAAAAATCTTATACTGAAAAATCTTACAGGAGACTCTTCTTCATCTACAGTGCAGGAAGAGCCGTATACAGCATTATTGAATGTGGCGCGTACTCTCGCTGCAGAAACAAATACAGATACATTGCTAAAAACTGTTGCTGAAGAGATTAAAAAAGTTCTCAATGCTGACCGATGCACGGTTTTCCTTTTAGACAGAGACAAAAATGAACTCTGGTCAAAGGTTGCTCTCGGAATGGAAAGCAAAGAAATAAGACTGTCTGCTGATACCGGTATTGCCGGATATTCTGCTAAAAACGGCGAAATTATAAATATAAAAGATGCATACAGCGACCCGAGATTCAACAAAGAAATAGATAAACAGACAGGCTATGTTACGAAAAATATGATAACAATGCCGATATGGAACCTAAAACATGAAATTCTCGGAGTTTTTCAGGTTTTAAATAAATTGGACGGAGAGTTCTCAAAACAGGATGAAGAAACTCTTCTTACCATAGGAGCCAGTGTCGGCATAGCGATAGAAAATGCAAAACTTTTTGACTCTCAGCAAAAAATGATTGAATCCCAGCGCCGGCTTTTTGCAAGTTTTATAGACACACTTGCTGCCTCAATAGATGCAAGGGATAAAATTACTGCAGGTCATTCAAACCGCGTAAAAATGTATTCGGAACTTATTGCCGATGTCCTTGAGCTTCCGCAACAGGAAAAAGAAAATGTTTCTCATGCCGCAATTCTCCATGATATCGGGAAAATAGGCATAAGAGACGCTGTTCTTCAAAAGGACGGCAAGCTTACAGATGAAGAGTATGCGCATATTCAGCAGCATGTCAAAATAACATATGACATACTCACTAAAATATACCTTAATGAAGAATTTAAGGATGTTGCAGAAATTGCATCAAGTCACCATGAGAAATATAACGGTACAGGATATTTCAGAAAACTTAAAGAAGGAGAAATCCCCTTTGGCGGAAGAATTCTTGCAGTAGGAGATGTATTTGATGCAATCACTTCGAAACGTCATTACAGAGATAAAATGCCTGTTAAACAGGCTCTTGATATTATAAAAAACGGGGCAGGGGCTCATTTTGATCCTGTTGTTGTTGATGCCTTTTTCAAAATCAGAACCGACAAACTTGTTCAGGTATTTTTGAGTGAGGTCGATGCCAGGCTTGATGAAGAAGCAGCTAAAATATTAGAAAACTATACAGTTGATTATTTGTATGATTTGTTATCAAATAAAGAAAACTTATCAGATGACGAAAAAATTTTTGTTGAGGTTTTTAATAAATATTACAACTGCAAAGCGGGAAATTAAATTATGAAAAAAGCATTATTACTGGCAGCTATTTCTATTCTTACTATATCCGCGGTAACAGCGGAGGAAAAGCCGCTGCAATACAATGCGCCTGCAATTAATCGTGATACGTTAAAGCAGATAAAAAATCAAAATCTGGCAAACGATTTTTTAAAGATTATAACTTATTCCTCTGAGACCAAACACGCCGCAACAAGTATTGATGCTGTGAAAAAGTATGATGAGGCAAAAGAAAAATTTGCACAGGGAAATATAACAGCTGCTTACAGGGATTTTAAAGATGTGGTTCAGCAGTCAAAACACAATGATTTTGTGAATATTACTCTTGCATACAAATTTGCCAACCTTGGCTTTTTCTCCCTCTCTCAGGAAGCAATTTTGAACATAGAAGATACTGAGCTTTATAAAAACCAGATAGAACTTATAAAATTGCACTTATATCCGAAGGTTGCGCTTTCGTACGATGAAGAAATATATCTTGCGCAGAATTTTACGGAGATTTATTTCAATAATCTTGCATTTGAAATTGTTCGTGAGATGTCTAAAAAATCTGATTTGCTCAAAAAATCAGACTATGCAAATTACATTCTTGCGCAGGGATATATAAATCTGAAGGAATACGGCAAAGCACAAAATGCTATAAATAAAGCTATTTCAATGAATCAGGAAAATGCAAATTATCAGAAAATTAAGGCTCAGATTTTCTGTGAAAATAACAAATTTTCTGATGCTCTAAAAGTAACGACCCAGCTGCTTTCAAAAAATATAGATATAATGAATTACAGAAAAGAAGCTCTCGCGCTAAAATATTTTACGCTTGCAAAATCCACAAAAGACAGAAATGAAACAAAATATTACCTCGCAAACTATTTCCTGAACACAGGAGATACTGCTCGTGCTGTCAAGGAATTGACCCAGAATGTATCGCAGAATAAAAAGGATTACGCATCTCTGGCTCTTCTGGGTGAGATTTATTTTAAGCAAAAAGAATTTGCAAAAGCTGCGGAATGTTATGAAAAAGCATATAAGATTAAAAAATCCTATGTTCCGACTCTGAAAGGCATGGGAGATTTGAGTTTTTATAAAAAAGAATATAAACAGGCTCTCGATTTTTATATAAAAGCGGTTAAAAAAGATAAAAAGAATCCCGTGTTGAATGCTCTAGCCGCAAGATGCTTCAGTATTCTGGAGCAGCCTGAGAAGGCGGAAAGTTATGAAAAGAAAGCGCTTGCATATGGTAAAAACAATGCCGAGGTTTACTACATAATGTCTCAGCTTTCTAATAAAGAAAAAGAAAAATATTTGAAAAAAGCACTTTCAGCAAACCCGACTTTTTCTGATGCCTGGATTGATATGGCCGGTCTTGCTCTTGTTGAGTGCGATTTGAATCTGGCAAAGAAGTACCTGTTTCCCGTAAAAACACTTGATCCCAAAAATTACAGATACAACTATTATTCTGACCTGATAAAGAAAAAAGATATTTCATCAGGTTTGCAGCAGGCGGGTGAACAGGAAAATATGAATATAAAGGAAGTAAATGACAAAATATAATCTTTTGATAGTCGAAGATCATGCACTAACACGTTTTGCGCTGAAAACAGCATTTGAGTCTGCTGAATTTATTAATCATGTTTTTGAAGCAGATAATGCAAATTCTGCGTATAAAATAGAGGCAGAAAATAAAATAGATGTTGTGCTTATGGACTTAGGGCTCCCAAATATTGACGGCATTGAGGCATGCTCTGCACTAAAAAACAAAAATCCGTCTCTTAAAATTCTAATTCTGACCTCTCATGAGCAGGAAGAAGAGGTTATAAATTCTATTAAAGCAGGTGCAAGTGCATATTGTTCAAAAGATATTGAACCGGAAAAGCTGAAAGATATAGTTTTGTCAGTTTTAGGCGGGGCTGCATGGTTTGATGCAAAAGTTGCTGATATAGTATTAAAAACAGTTGCAAAGTCTGAAAAAGAACAAAAAATAAACAATGAGAATTTAAACCTCACTGAACGAGAAAAACAGGTTCTGGCCTTAATTGCCGAGGGGTTAAATAATACTGAGATTGCACAAAAACTGGATGTTAGTATTAACACAACAAAAGCTCATGTCTGTAATATTTTACAAAAGTTATCAGTGCAAGACCGTACGCAGGCGGCGATTAAGGCGATTAAAGACAAAATTATATAAATATTTTAAAAAAAGTATTTGACGCAGAATTTTGTTCTTGCTATTTTAATTATACAGCCGTAACGAATTAAGATATTGGAATTGATTTTTCGGTGTAACAATTGAAAATTGAATAGTTACAAAAATGCGTCACTAGCTCAGTAGGTAGAGCACTCCCCTTTTAAGGGATAGGTCCCGCGTTCGAATCGCGGGTGACGCATTTTTTATTTAGATTTATTAAAGAAAACGTTCTATTCTAGATAAAAGATTAAGAAAAAATAACTCTAGAAATGCAACTAAGCTCCGAGTGAGAAGATTTTGTAAATTTCTTCATCAGAGAGTTCTGTTATAACTTTTTCACCTTCAAATACTGCCACATTTGCGAGGTCTTTTTTGTTAGAAATCATTTCATCAATTTTTTCTTCAAATGTTCCTAATGTAATAAATCTGTGCACCATGACATTTTTTTCCTGTCCTATACGATATGTACGGTCAGTCGCCTGGTCTTCAACTGCTGGATTCCACCACAGGTCGTAGTGAATAACATTTGTCGCTGCAGTGAGGTTAAGCCCTGTTCCGCCCGCTTTTAAAGACAGAATCATAACGTTCGAATCATCATTTTCCTGAAACTCTTTTATCAAATCTTCACGCTGCGCACGATTTAACGAACCATGGAAGAAAAGAGGATTTATTCCCAGCTCGTCGTTCAAAATGGACATGAGAATATTCCCCATTTCTTTGTACTGTGTGAAAATAAGGGTTTTTTCATTGTTTTCTAAAATATTTTTTGTAATAGATACCAGATGTTCAGCTTTACCAGATATCTCTTTCGACATATCTCCGGATTTAAGATACTGGTACGGGTGATTACAAATCTGCTTGAGAGCCGTAATAAGTTTAAAAATCATACCTCGTCTGTTTATACCGTTCAGTTTTGCAATATCGGACATAAGATTGTCGAGGACTGTCTGATAGAGTGCCGCCTGCATTTTACTTAAATAGCAGTATTCATTAAGAACAACTTTTTCGGGTAAATCAGAGATAATTGTTTTGTCTGTTTTTAAACGTCGCAGCACAAACGGAGAAATAGCAAGTCTTAATTTTTCAGCTCTGTTAGTCTGCTTAAATTTTTCAATCGGTATTGCATAACTCTTTTGAAAATCCCTTATTGAACCCAGATAGCCGCGGTTTATGAAATCAAAAATACTCCACAGCTCTGTTAATTTGTTTTCAACCGGAGTACCTGTCATTGCTATTTTTATATCAGACTTAATCGCTTTTACGGCTTGTGTCTGGGAGGTGTCAGGATTTTTTATATTCTGTGCTTCATCAACAATGAGCATTGACCATTTCTGTTTTTTTACAGCTTCTACATCAATACGCAGAATTGCATAGGTTGTAATTATTATGTCAGCCTTTGAATCAAGTTTTCTCTCCAGCCCGTGATAAACCGAGGTATTCAAAAGTGGAGCAAACATCTTTATTTCTTTGACCCAGTTGCCAAGAAGCGTGGTGGGACAAACCACAAGAGCCGGATTCTTGAGAAGACCGAGTTCTTTTTGTTTTAGTATAAAACTAATAACCTGAATAGTTTTGCCAAGTCCCATGTCATCTGCCATACAGCAGCCAAAGCCTTTTTGTATATTTGTATACAGCCATTTGAATCCGCGTTCCTGATAAGGGCGGAGAACTCCTTTAAGCGATTCGGGGGGCGGTACATCTTCTGTTTTTGTAAGATCCTTCAAAATATTCGCAAACGCTTCATCGTAGTCAAAATCATAGTCATCTATCTGTGAAGACAGTGCAGCATGAAGGATATCCATCTTTGTTTTGTCGTCGAGTTTCGGATTCTTCACTTTTTCAATTAGTTTTGTGTTTTCAGCAGGATCTATTAACACATAGTAATCTTTGTATTTTATAAGCCCCTGCGCATTTTTTGTCAATTCTTCATACTCTTGGGGTGTCAGTTTGTCATCCCCGATTGCAATAGTGTATGAAAATTCAAACATATCATTAAGTGCTCCGTCAGAGGCTCCATTTGAGGTAAGAATGTCTCTGAGTTCACCCAGTCTGGCTGTTTTAACTTTTGCATTTATGGATGCTCTGGGGGTTATGATATTGTCTATGCCTTCAGGCAGTATAACTTCAACAGAAGCCTTTTGCAGATAGTAGGATATCTGGGCAATAATTTTGTACACTTCATTCAAATTCATCCGGAGTTCATAGTCATGTCCGTCTTCAAATAATTCAACTATTTCCGGATAGTATCTTGCAATATAGTTCAGTTGTTTTTCGATAATTTCAATCGCTTCATGATTTGTATAATTTGAAAATTTTGCACTATCATTGTATAAATTTTCGACCCTGTATTTTTCACCATTTGTTTTATCGAGAATATTTATTTTAAGAATATATTCATCATCGGCTTGGGTTTTATATATCTCAAATTCTGGAAGAAGTGTATATTTGCCTATATAAATTTCATCGAGCCACTCTGAAATTGCCATTGCGTAGTCTAAACCGCGGACATAACGTTTGTTCGATGCGGATTTTACAAAATATACTGCAGCTTTCGCATCCTTAAATTTTGCTGCTTTTATGTGCAAAAACTGAAAAATAACAAAGTTTACATATTTATCTATAAGTTTATCTATACTGTACTTTCCCGGTGCAAGTATAAAATTTTCAGGTACAGATTCTTTCAATGAAGAAATGATTTTAGCAACTTCTTTTGAGCTCTTATAAATTTCATATTTTATTTGAAAAATATTGTCGTTATAGTGCACAACGGGAATAAAATGTAATTTTTCAATGATTTTTAGCAATGTAACTGTAAATCTGTTTAAGAAATTAAAACTTTTCGTTCCATCTTCAAAGTTCAGTATTTCATTGAACGAATCAAAATATTCCCAAATGATATCCTGTTTTGTACGGTATCCTATTTTGTCCTCTCCGTTGATTTCAAGGATTTCCGAGCGCAAACGGTATAAGGAGCCTTTTGATTTAAGGTAAAATTCAAAGTTATTGGTCGGTGTGACAAAAAAGTCTCCATTGTCCAGCAGATAAAAGTCAGTGCCTCTTAATGGTGTATTTTTACCTACAAAAACATCTTCAAATTCATCTTCAAATAACTGATATATTGTACTGAGTTGAAGCCGAAAATCTTTATTTTCAAGCCCAATAGGGTTTTCTGTGAGATTCAAAAAAAGGTCGTCAATGTTATTTTTCTTTAAGTTTATTGCCATAAAAATCACTCTATCCTAACACCGGTCGCTGTCAGCTTCCGTAAAATACAGACTCTTCATATTATGGATTATAACAAAAACAAAAAAATATAAAAAATAGCCGATTTAGTTGTAGTTACTTCTGTTATTAAGTACGATACTCTAAAATCCGAAATATTTTTAGCTATTCGAATCTGGTGTTTTTTTATTACAATTGTAAATTTTTTTTTAATATAAGCAATTTTAACAAACAAAAATTTTTTTTATAAGTACGGAAGTTAAAGTGAAGGTATGCTATGATTGATGCAATGGTTAGATCAGCATTATTTGGTGTAAGGAACGTCGATAAGGTTCAAAACGGCGATACCGGAAGAAGTGCTGCTGCTACATTCCAGCTATTCAATGCGGGTAAAAATGCCCTGGAGAGTGCAACAAAACTGCATAACACTCTCGGTAAAGGTGCACAAAGCGCAATCACGGCGATGGAAACTGTATCAAAATCAGGCAAAGCTCTTGAAACCGCTGCAAAAGTCGTGAAATTCGGCAGTGATAATGTAAATGTCCTGCTTTGCGGTGCAGCAGCTTACCGTGTTTTGACTGCAGAAAACAAAGAAAAAGCAGTCAAAAAAGAATTGTGGGGTATGTCCACAATGTTTGGTGTTGAACATTTGATGCGGGAAGGGTTTAAATCAAAGGCTATGATGAATTTAAAAAACAAAGTAAATAACAAATATGCAAAAGCCGGGATATCAATACTTGAAGGGGTTTTGTTCGTAATGGGCTCTATCGCGGCAAGTACTGCAGGATTTAAAATAGGCGAATCTCTTTATGATGAAGAAGCAAAATGGAACAAAAATCCGGAGCTTCTTGAAATAAAAAAGAAAGTTGAATCAGAAAAAGTACAGACAGGAAGTCTCGAAAAATTTGCAAATGACGATTTGAAAGTAAAAGATGATGAATATTACGTAAACCGAGAAGTTCTTGCTTAACTTTTTTTATTATATAATCATTGTATGAATAGGGATTTAATAGGCTTTTGGGGATATCCCGAGCCGGAAATGATACAAAGGTACAAAAAGCAGAACTATGAATTTGTTGATTTGGATATTGATTTTGGATATCCGAGAACAGACATTCTGCCCGAATCATACTGCAAGATAGTAAAAAATATTATTGATAATGCTATTTTTCTTAAAGACAGGCTGTATACAATACTTGCGCCTATCGGAAAGGACAAGTGTGATTCTGGATGGTTTGCTTCTGCCGTATTAAAGGATTTGGGTTTTTGCGTAGAAACCTCGGTTTATGAAGATTTAGAGATAAAAAGAGACCTTGTCGTAAGTGTTTCTGATTTGCCTTTAAGAAAGAAATTTGAAGTAATTACTGATGATATTATAAACGAACATGATTTTGCGCATTTAAAAAAAACAAAACCCCGTTTCGGTTTTTGGGGGGTTCCGCCAAATGACCTTTCTGTTCTTGAACTATTCCCTGATGACACGCATGTATACGGCTGGACAAGATGCGTTGAAGCAGGTTGTCCTGCGAATCTTGAACTTGAAATGTTTGTTGATGAAAATATTCCTACTGTGTTTTATGCACAGTCGTTCTGCTCAAAAACACAGATTGCAAAATATCTTGCTGACAAATACAATGGACTTTACATTGATGTTGACGACTATGCAACGAAATCAACACTTGCAAAAATTGAGGCATTTATAAAATTAAGATGAAAGAAAAAACAGTACTGGACGCAGGTACAACCTGGTCGAAAATAATTGAATATAAAACAGATTTACTGAAACAGGGCTTTTCAAAATATTTGGTAAAGTCATTTGAGAAAAAAAATTATTATATTTTGCCCTCCTCTATTTTAAAGACTCAGGATTTAAAATTCGATGCGATGACCGGGCATATGTCAGCAAAATTTGTTGAGGATAAAAATCATTATACAAATGAAATTATTGCATTAACAAAGGGCGCAAAAAATATAGAAAAAAACGCACTGATTTTGGATTTGGGCAGCAGAGATGCAAAATGGGTCAGATTTAAAGACGGGAAATTTAAAGATTTGGACTGGAACACTGCCTGTGCAAGCTCTACAGGTGCTACGATTGAAATGCTTCTGAAATTTTATAATGTTTCCTCATCAGAGCTTGTATGTAATGAAGAAAAATACAATATTACCTGCGGAATATTCGGACTGGAAAGAATTATGGATGATATAGCAAGAGGTGTTAGCGCTCAGGCTGCAATATCAAAATTTATTCACGGAATAGCGTTTAATACCTGGAATTTTTCAAAAAGGTCAGAAAAAATCTATCTTTCCGGCGGTTTTTGCGAAAATAAGTGTTTTGTTGATTCATTATCAAAATACTGCGAACTTGTGCCTCTGGGCAGATTTGTTCTCTGCGAAGGTATTCTGTAACTGCTATGTTCGTAGAAATGTGTAAAAGTTTGTAAAAGTTTTAGCCCGACCGGCTAATTATAACTTTTATTATTTTTTATTATGTTCTAATATAAACAAAAGTATGTGTGTTAAAAAAGGAGTAGTGTATGAAAATTTCTCCGATAACAAGTTATAATTATTCAATAAAAAAAACATCGTCACAAACAACAAGTAGTCAAAAATTAAATTCAAATAATTTTTTTCATAACAGCACTAAACCCTCTTTCGGTTCATATTTAATAGATGATATGTTTTACTACTTAAGAGGTCAAAAAAACGGTGAACGAGAAGAGTTCAGAAAAGACCAGATAGAACAAATCTGGACAAAAACCACAAGCGATGTATCAATGGTCTCTGATCGGCTCGGCATACCGTTTCGTGATGCAAAAGAGATGTATCAAGAATATCTTGAACTCGGCGGTATTAAAGCAAACAGAAACGGTAATGAAAGCGGTTTAAATAAGGTCGTCGGCTATTCGCTTGAAAAACTTGATCTTATAAAAGAAGTGGTTGCGCCGATTGTGTTATTGTTAAAAAACAATGATGAAAAAGAAGATGTTCAAAAATACAGAGAAGCAATACCATCAGGTGTTGTTTTGTTCGGTCCGCATGGCTTTGGCAAAGATTTTTTGACAGAATGCTTTTATGAACACCTGCAGACAGTTGCAAAACAAAAGGATGTAAAACTTGTTACTGTCGATATGGATGAGCCTGTGAATCCTGATGATGAAGAGGGAATGATTCAATATATACGAAACACATTTGAAAATGCAGAGTGCTGGGACGGTAAAAAACACACAGTGATTTTTATAAGAAATCTCGATGATTATCTTGATAAAGCGAGTGATAATGTTGTTACAGAACTTGCATTTGAAATGACAGGAGCAAAAGATAAGGGTATTACGTGGATTGCAAAGAGTGACAAAGGAGCAGATTTGCCGGACTGGATTTTTAGCCCGTCACGACTTGGAGTTGCAAAATCCATAAGAGATATTAATGCTCGTGAGATGTCTACAGTAATGAGCTATTTCTGGGCAAAATTCGGTAGATTTGACAAGTCAAAGCATGAAGAAATTATGAAATACTGTAAAACAAATTCAGTAGTACTTACTCCACCGATGTTTGCAGAGGTTGCAGATCTTGTGAATGATAAGTTATCAGAATCTGACAGAACATATGCAAATGAACCGGATTATATTGCCCCTGTTACAACAGAAGAGGTACTTTACGGAATAAAAGAATATGAAGCAAAAAAGAACAAGGAAGCTGAAGAGTCCGGAAAAGAAAGAGAACTGCCGAAAAGTAAATACACCCGCTCTGATGAAGAACGATTGGTCGGCACAAAAATCGGCAGGAATATGGCACTGTTAGGGCTTTAATATGCAGATATGAAATAGTCTCAGCTTTACTCAAAAAATACAAAGGAACTCCTTATGAAAATATCCCAGATTAACAATTACGCTTATAATTACAAAAATAATAATTCGCTGAATAAATTAAAAACTAATCAAAAAACTGTAACATCACCGGCTTTTAAAGGTGATTTTCTTGAATTGTCCCAGTTTGAAGATTCTTATAACAGAAAACCTGTAATAATTGACGGTCGTATATATACTTACAAACAAACAAGAAAACCCGTGGGGTTTGACTATATCCGCTATGCATATGTTGCAGCTCCTGGCGAAAAAGATGAAGATATACAACAGCGTTTTATTAATTTGACAATATGTACCATCCATACTGAAATGCCTTTCAGCTGGATAAGAGATAACTACAGAAACGGTTATAAAAATTTTGCTAATAATGCATACAGAGAAAAGAAATTTTTCGCTGAAAAAATTAAAACAGAAAACGAAAAATTAGACACTTTGTATGAAAACAAACAACAATTCAAAGATATTTATACCCATTACAAACTTAAAATATCAAATGACTTTGAAAAACTTGTTAATTCGAAACTTCCTGGAAGGCTTGAACGATTCGATAAAGTTATAGACGAACAAAAAGAAAAAATTGAGGGTATAAAGAAACAAAAAGAAATCTCTGATAAAAGATTTGAACTGCTTTGCGAATTGGATGAATTGGGCGGACAAAAACAGTCAATGATTGATGAACAGGCCAGAATCCACGGAAGAAAATCCGAAATAGAACGAATACTTCCCGAAAAATACGGAAATGAGTATGATACATTGAATGCAGAGCGGCAGATTCTCGAAAATCACCTGACTCAAATGGATAAGGATTTTGCAAAAATTGACGAAAAACTGGACAATTCTTTCCATAAAATCGAAAATTTTTATGAAGAATATTATCCTGAACTGTATAAACAATAAGCACTGTTTTTGCTATATAGGTTAAATTTATAAAAAATGCTTGCAAATTTTAAAATACATGTGTATAATGAACTTATTAAGAATGATTCTTAATAAGGGTAAAATAACAGGAAATGAAAGAGGTTAATTATGACAGCAACAGTAACAAAATTTGTATGCTCAGTATGTGGATATACACATGAAGGTGATACCCCTCCGGAAAAATGTCCTCTTTGCGGTGCACCTGCATCTAAATTCAATAAAGTTGACGCTTCTGCAGGGTTAACTTATGCAGACGAACACAGAATCGGTGTGGCTGCAGGCGTTGATGCAGAGGTTCTGCAGGGTCTAAAAGAACACTTTATGGGCGAATGTACAGAAGTCGGTATGTATCTTGCAATGAGCCGTCAGGCAGACAGAGAAGGATATCCGGAAGTTGCTGAAGCTTATAAGAGAATAGCTTTTGAAGAAGCTGAACACGCTGCAAAATTTGCAGAACTCCTTGGCGAAGTCGTAACTGATTCTACGAAGAAAAATCTTCAAATGCGTGTGGATGCAGAAAATGGCGCATGCGCTGCTAAGCTTGCAATTGCAAAGAGAGCAAAAGAATTAAATCTCGACGCTATTCATGATACTGTTCATGAAATGTGCAAAGATGAAGCCCGCCACGGAAAAGCATTTCAGGGACTTCTTAACAGATATTTCAACTAAGTGAACCCCTGTTAGTTCATGAATACCGCATCATTTGAGATGCGGTATTTTTATATCACATTGTATTACGCAAAAAGGCTGTGTGAATTATTTTGTAATTTGTGCTAAATTAAAACAATGAAAATGACAAAAGGCAGAGTTTACATATTATCACTTCTTGTATTTATTGCATTATTTCTGGCTGCCTGTATTCGTATTGATAAGCCTGAATCGGAAACACTTCCTAGAAGCAGTGAAAACAATGCAGCAGAGACAGAGACTGTTTATCCTCAAAAAACAAAAAGCATAAACGGTGTTGACTACCTTTTGTCGAGAAAGCCGGCAGGAAAATACGGCGGAGATATTGTCATCAGCACAATAGGAGAAGGCCCTAAAACATTTAATCCCTGGAATTCAAAGGACAATACTTCCTCTGCGGCCAGTGAAATAATGTTTGACAGCCTTGTTGCAACAGATGCTTATACCGGCGATGTTATCCCAAAAATGGCAAAATATATAAAAACCTTGCCGGATAAGAAAACCTACATAATTGAACTCAGAAAAGGTTTAAAATGGTCAGACGGAACGGAAATAACTGCTGACGACGTTGTTTACACCTGGAATACAATTATATTCGGCGGATACGGAAATACCAGTACCAGAGATGCAATGTATATTAACGGTCAGCTCCCTGTTGTCAGCAAAATTGATAAATACACAGTAAAATTTGTTACCCCAAAACCATTTTCCCCGTTTTTAAGACAGGTGGGAGTTCCGATTGCGCCGAAACATGTGCTTAAAAAGGTTACAGATAAAGGTAGACGCGCTTTTGACTCTTTTTGGAGTTCTTCTGTGAAACCCGAAGAACTTGTGACGAGCGGTGCTTTCAGGCTGAAAGAATATGTCCCGGCGCAGAGAATCGTGTATGAACGCAACCCTGATTATTACATTATTGATGAAAAAGGGCAAAAACTGCCCTACGTCGACAAATATATTATGTTGATTGTCGGTGATTTAAATAATGAATTGTTAAAGTTTAAGTCGAAAGAACTTGATATGGTGGGATTAAGAGGGTCTAATGTCTCTATTTTTAAGGAAAAGGAAAAGCATTCGGACTACAAAATCTATAACCTCGGCCCCAATACCGGAACAATGTATCTCGGCATAAATATGAATGACCGGAAAAACGCTTCCGGCAAGTATTATGTGGCACCTGTAAAACAAAAATGGTTTAATGATATTAATTTTAGAAAAGCCGTTGATTATGCCATTGACCGTGAGAATATTGTTTTTAATATTGCTGGCGGAGTCGGAGCGCCTTTGTTTACTCCGGAACCGCTGTCTTCTATATACCTTAATGAAAAAGTTGCCAAGGGCCACCCTCAGGATATGCAAAAAGCTGCTGAACTTTTGGCGCAATCCGGTTTTAAAAAAGATAAAAACGGTACACTGCGCGATAAATACGGGAACAAAGTCGAGTTTGACCTGTACACAAACGCCGGAAATACGGAACGCGAATCTATAGGTGTTATGATAAAGCAGGATTTGGAAGACCTTGGAATGAGCGTTAATTTCAAGCCTGTTGAATTTAACACGCTTGTTAATAAATTAACAAATACAAAAGACTGGGATATGGTTATTCTCGGGTTTACAGGGAGCCCGCTTGAGCCTTACAGCGGGAAAAATGTATGGTATTCTAACGGTACACTGCATCTTTTTAATATGCGTTCTGAAGACGAAATTGTAAAACTCCTTCCGTGGGAAAAACGTCTGGATGAAATTTTTGACGCTGCTGCACTTGAGCTGGATTTTGCAAAAAGAAAACAGCTTTATGAAGAGTATCAGCAGATTATTTATGATGAAAAACCTTTGATATATCTGTATTCTCCGTTGCTTATATATGCCGTGAGAAAACGATTCGGAAACCTTCATCCGACAGAAATCGGCGGAGTAATGCATAATATTGAGGAAATTTATATTAAAGATTAGCGGATTTTAAAAAGCTGGTTTCTTATTTTTGAATCAAAAAGTCCTCTGAAACCTACAGGGATAATCTGATCTTTAATTATTTTCCAGTTCGGAGATTTTTCCAGCAACATAAATCTGACTTTTTTAAAGGGTTCCAGTATTGTCAGAGTGTTATCATGCATAGAAATCTGTCTGCCGTCGTATTTTTGAATCTGACGTTCCATAAGAAGTCCGCTGCCAGTGTATTCCGAGCGGACTCTCGTGCCCGAGGGAAGTTTCTTTATGGTTACATGTCTTGGGGGATCGATTATTGAATATCTGTAGCTTTTCCAGCATTTTCCGTTTTGGTCTGTTCCCTTGCGTTCTGTTTTTACACCGGTTAATGTGTTTAAAATCGAATTACAAATATTTGATACTTTCATTTATACCTGCCTTGAGTCTTTTTATTATTATATAAACCCTGTAAAAATAAAATTTGCTATTGAATTATATAAAGATAACACAAGAAAGACGATATGTCTTAATGCATGTTTTTAAGCCTTTTAAAATTAACGTGCAATCTGCCTTAATCTCTGGTACAATATGCGTAGTATTTACAGATGTTAAATAGAGGTTACCAAGGTGGAAAATATAAAGAAAAGAGAAATCCGATATCCTTTTCTCCCTTCTCCTGTTGAAGTTTATGAAAGAGAAAACGGACACAAAATAGTTTTTGCAAAAAAAGAAGGCGGACTTGTTAATATCAGCAGCTGGGTAAAAACCGGTTCTATCAATGAAAATGACGAAATCAACGGAATTTCTCATTTTCTTGAGCATTTAATGTTCAAAGGCACGCACAAGCACCCTGCAGGATATTTTGACAGAACGCTTGAGGCAAAAGGCGCAATCGTAAATGCGGCTACATGGAAAGATTATACATACTATTATGTAACCCTTCCTAAAGGCCCTGATAATGCATATTTCTATGAGGCTATTGAACTGCATGGCGATATGATGCTTGATCCGATTATTCCTGAAGAAGAAATCGGGCCCGCTTTCAAACTCGGCGATGATACCGTAAAAGAGAAAAGAGAGCGCCATGTCGTAATTGAAGAGATAAGAATGAGACAAGACCAGCCGTGGACAAAGGTCTATAATGAGGCCAACCATAATATGTACAAGTCTCATCCTTACAAACGTGATGTAATAGGCTTTGCTGAGACTATAGCGTCTGTTCCCCGTGAAACAATAATGAATTATTACAGAACATTCTACAGTCCGAATAATATAACGACTATTGTTGCCGGTGAATTTGACAGTGAAGAAATTTTGAAAAGAGTAGTCGATGCATTTGACTTTAAAGGCCGTGAAAATACTGAGAAAAAACATTTTGAACTCGATACACCGGAAGCAAAATATGTGGAAAACTACGCACATATAAACACAGGCTTTTCCATAATCGGCTGGCTCGGACCTGTTGCATGCGATATAAAAGAAAATATAGGGCTTGAGATAGCCAATATCATTCTCGGCGAAGGCCAGAGCTCGAGGCTATACCAGAATCTTATTGAAAAACCCAAAGAGCCTGTTTTTAATGTCGTAGCATCTGATTATTACAGCTTTAGAGACGGCGGAAACTTCTTTGTGCAGGCTAATTTTAAACCGGAAAACAAAGGGGAGGCTGTTACCCAATTAAAGAATGAAGTTGAAAAACTCTCAAATATTGAAGAACGCGAGTTTAAAAAAGCAGTTAAAAAACTGAAAGTACGTTTTGCGGAAAGTGCGGAAACAGTTTCTGATATAGCGGACACTATCGGTTACTATATGACCGTATGTGACAATATAGAACTTGTTGAAGAGTATCAAAAAGTTCTCGAAACTATCAGCATAGACGATTTTAAAGATATTGTAAAAAAATATCTTCCCACGGAACACGCAGTCGTATCGGTTTTAATGCCGGAAAAGAAGGATTAATCTTATGAAAAAAATATATTTGGACAACAAAATACCTGTTATATACAAAGAAAACAAAAATACTCCGCGTCTTGCGTTATGTTTGTATTTTAAAATTGAAGAACCGGAAAAGAAAGCAGGATTGTATTCAATATTGAACAGACTTCTGATGCAGGGCACTGCAAACCGCAGCGCGGAAGAACTCGCAAGAGAGCTGGATGAAAATGCAATCGAGTGTTACAGCGAAATGAAACACGATTTTCTGAGATTTAAACTTCTTTGTCTCAATGAAGACATAGATAAAGCCTTGGAAATACTTGAAGATATCGTGAAAAATTCTACAATGGAGGATTTTTCAAAAGAAGTCGTAAAAATGAAGGGTGAAATAGAAGCAGAGCTCGACTCGCCGAAATCACGTGCGGCCGACGCTTTTTACAAAACATTATTTGACGGCCTTTCTTACGGGCATACTTATACAAAAACGCTCGAAGCTCTTGACAGTATAACAAAAGATGAGGTGAAATCTGCTTATTTTGATATGCTGGAAAAGGCACCAAAGGTTATGAGTCTTGTTGGTGATTTTGATGAATCTGATATGACGGCTAAATTGAATAAACATTTCCGCAGTCTTTCGAATCCACCCAAAGAATCAAATGACGATGATATTGTGCAGCTTGCTGAAAACAAAAAGGTTACTGTAGAAAAAAATGACGCTTCCCAGGCGCAAATCTTTCAAGGATGGAGAGTCCCGACTATTTTTGATAAGGATTATCCTGTGCTTATGCTTTTGAATACTATTCTTGGCTCAAGCGGTTTGTCTTCAAGACTTTTTGTTGAATTAAGAGACAAAAAGGGGCTTGCGTATGTAGTCAGAAGCAGCTATGAAGTTTATGACAAAGCAGCTGCGTTTTCTGTATACATTGCAACAGAGCCAAAGAATATCAAAACATCACTTGAGGGGTTTGAGTTTGAGATAAACAGAATCAAAACTACTCCTGTTGATGAAACAGAACTCGAGAATGCAAAAAATAACCTGATAGGCAAACGTCAGTTCTTTACGGAAACAAACCTGCAGCAGTCCAGCCTGTATGCTTTTTATGAGGATAAAGGGCTCGGATATGATTTTGAAGAAAAACTTATTGAAGCAGTGAAGAAGGTTTCTGCAGAAGATATAAAAAGAGCTGCAAACGAATATCTGAAAGACCCGCATGTCTTGACAGTGCTTGCGCCCGGAGAGTATCTGGAGTTTTAGTATGGCGGCAATAAAGAAGGGGCTTAAAGTACAAATCGAATTCGAAAGCGGTTTTGGTAAAAAATCAAGAATAGACTGCTATATTCTGGATTACGAGGACGACAGAATAGAACTTATGTACCCGGCGTCTAAGGAAGAATTTATTCCTTATCTTTCTGAGGGTACGGAGCTCAAGGCTTTTATATACACATTTGCGGGGATACAGGTTCTTGATTCTATTGTTTTGAACTCTCCGCTGGAAGATTTTACAATCGAGTATCATGAAGACACCCAGATAATCCAGCGGCGGAGATATCTTAGAGTTCCGTTGATTGCGGAACTTTTTATAGCGCTTCCTGAAGGCAACAAAAAATCTGAAACACTCGACATAAGCGGTGGAGGGATACGTTTTGCCTTCGGACAAACACTTGAAAATCAGAAGGTTTACAATGGAAGTTTAAGACTGGAAAAATACGATTCTTTAATATTCTTTACCGGAATTGTATCTAAAAAAAGCTTCTTTAAGCCCGATGAATACGTAATCGAGTTTACTGAAATAGATGAAAAAAATCGTGAAAAAATTATCCAAAAATGTGTAGAAGTGGACAGGATGAATAATAAAAAGGTGTAAACTTTCTTTACCGGTATGGGTTTATGCAGCCCATATTTACCAGTGTTTGGCGTAAAACTGCTTCGTCGAATACCGATGTTTCCCACGGAATATTAAAATAAATCAAATAGGAAAAATACATTGCAATATATCCAATAATATAGAATTTTATGCTGTTATTTTTTTTACCTTTATTGAACAAAAAGTAATTTAGCGCAAAAATAGCGAATAAGGTGAAAAATTTTAATATCTCAGTGTCTAATAAAGTCCACGAAATTTGGTTGCTTGAGTTCAAAGAAAAAATAGCAACAAGTAAAGAGAGCGGTGTAATTATAATCAGATAAAATATACATAAAAGCTCCCACAAAATCAGAATCAAAAACGGTACATTAAAAGAATACAAAAGGAGTCCGAATATATTTAACGGACTCAGCCCTGCGGGAGAGTGAAAATTGCTCCAATAAGATTTCCAAAAATCTTTAATTCCTGATTTGATTTGTTTCAATTTCATTAAACTCTCGTAATTTTCATATTACAATTTGTTGAAATTGTACCATAATTCCAGATTTTTGTGTAGTTGTATTTGGCTGTTTTCAGCGTAAACAGCTAATAAGACCGAAAGTAGACAATATTGCTATATCCGGTAAGAATAAGTTAAGCTCTCTCAGGAACCGGCCCATGTAAGTCGTCATGAGCATCTTTCAGAACATTACCGAGTTTTATAAGTTTATCCGGCAGTTTGCAATCTCTCAAAACTCTCATTGCATCGTAGTGAGAACGTGCTGGTTTGTATGGACGTTCTTCTGTCATAGCTGAATAAATGTCAGCCATTCTCAAAATTTGTGCAAGTTCATTTTTTGAATGAGGGTTGTGATGGTCTCTGACTGCTTCTGCTATTTCGGGTTTGTAGCCGAGTGACTTCATCAACTCATAGCCGAGTACGGCATGAAGATTTACGACCCGTCTTTCGTCTTTTGAAAGTGCACCGTTTTTATTCAGGTATTTGGCAGGAATAAGAGATTTTCCTATATCGTGAAACGCAGCGGCAACTTCTACGGTTTTCACTTCTTCCGGAGACAATCCCAATTTCTTTGCCAGTGCTTTTGAATATTCAACTGTATCGTTGAGGTGTCCTTCTTTTATTGTTGATAAGTTTTTGTAATCTATAACAAGCGGAACGCCGGCTTCATACAAAATTTGTCCTATACGCGGATTTGAAGCCACTGCTGTTTTGATATCTTCTTCGGATGAAAGTTTTGACAGCGCATTCGGACGCTTAAACCATTTTAAAAGTCTGCTTGAGAGAACTGATTTTACATTGTCAGGCTCTTTATTAAACGGGTTTTCTGTTGTTTCAAATTTGTCTTTTTCCAAAGGCGCAAGTTTCTCCGGCTCGGGTTTTACACTTACCGGAGCTTTTTGGAACATATTAGTGCTGAACAGATTCGTCTGTTTTAACTCGGGTTTTTCATCAGACGTTTTAAAACTGTCAGGAGTTTCTACAAACAGATTTTTGCTGAGATTTACGCTCTCCCCAATCGGAAATTCCATTGTCGGAGTGCCAAAAACCTGTATGCCATTCTCTGCAGGACTATTAAATTTTATTTTACTTGCTTCCGTATCCAATCGGACATCGGACACAAGCCTCTGTGTCACTTTTTCTGTTGCCAAAATATAATATTCCTATGTTTCCTTCGGTTCCTATATATTAATAAACAAATTTTTTTCAATTTAATTTACAGAAAAACTAAGTTCTTTAACATATGTTTACAAAATTGTCCGAAAAAAAAATTAGCAATTAAGGAATAACGCGGCTGCAGCGACTTTTTTGAGTGCCCAAAAGTGAGCAGATTGGCAACTACCGGATTAAAAACAAAGGAGCTCTTATTTTGAAGAGCCCCGTAGTGCCTCGATATGGTTGATTAAAAAATCATATCGGGGTAGGGAGAGACGTAGAGATCGTTGAAACCAAGAGGAACACTGCCCATGGATATTGCGTTCATCGCATTGTGGTAATCCTGATATATATTTCTTGCGGGCAATTGATAATTCATTGTTGTCTGCGGAGTCTGAAAGCTTGACGCAGCTTCTGTTTCTGTTTCTTCTTGCTGTGTGTTTTGCGGCTGTTCAGCTTGTTGCTGTGCCTGCTGCTCCTGCATTTGCTGCATGTATTCTTCCATTTCTGCCTGATATTCTGCGAGCGACGTATTTTCTGCTGTTGAATTGTCATTCAAACCGCCTGCTATGCCTGCAGTGAGGGCTTTTTCATAACCTGGCATGTTTTTATATGAATTTATTGCATTTGTTTTGTAGAGTCCGGCTTTTGCCATTGCTGATTGTACTTTGTTTTCTGTGATAAGTTTTTCCACATTTGCTTTATGGCGGTTGAGTTTTGCAAGTTCAATTGCTTTTTGAGCATCAGACATAGTGCTGTTTTCAACGTCGCTTATTTTTTTGTTTAATTTTTCAAGTGCTGCTTTCAGTTTTGCATTTTTAGCATTTGCATATTTTATAATATCCAGCTTTTCATCTATTTTATTGAGCTTCTTAGTCTCATTAAGTCTGCGTTTTGCTGCCTTTAACTGTTTGTCATAAACAGCTTTTCTGACCGAGGTGGCGTCCTTCATCGCTGTTTTTATATCATTAATTTCTGCTTCAATTTTTTCAACAGCTGCTTTTCTTGCGTCTGCAGAAGCCTTTTGATTGTTTATTTGTCCTGCTTGAGGATTTCTTCTGACCATGCCGTTTTCCTGCGAAGTTTTGCCAATATTTGACTTCTGTTCTTTAACCTTGTTTATGTATCTGTAAAGCTTTTCAAGTCGTGCTGTTTTCTGCTTTATTTCAAGTTTAAGTTCTTCAGTCTGCGGCTTTCTCTTTAGTTCTGAAATTTCCTTAGCAAGCTTGTCAGCGTTTTTATTCAGTTTTGCAATGTCCTTGTCATAAGCTTTTCCGAGAGCTTCTTTTGTGGTATTTTTTGCTGATTTTGCAGACATTGTATCATTCCAGGCCTTTTTCAACCTGCCGCCGGCTGCTGTCCAAGTTTCTGCTTTTGACAGCGGTGCAAGAGTTTCTTTGGGGCTTGTTGCAAGAGTTTTTACGCCATCCTTTACTGCTTTAAAACTTTCTGCAGTGGCTTTTGCTGTACTTGTTACTGCATTTCCTTTAGGAACGGCTTTCCCTGCGGCTTTGAGAGCTCCTTTGGCACCTGCGGCGGATAGCCCGATAGATAAGGTGCCGGCGCCTATATCCTGCCACGCTGCTTCTGCTTCAGCGTCTGTCTTAGCATTGGCTGCTTTATAAGCGCCTTTAGCTGTCTGGACTGCTCCGATTCCGACCCCTGCTGCAACAAGGAAAGGTGCTGCTGCGCCGCCTGTTGCTACAGTAATAGCGGCGGCTGCTCCGGCAACAGCTACTGTTGTAAGTGTTCTTTTTAAGCTAAATCCCTTTTCATCGCAGAAAAGACCTTTTGCCATGTTCAACATACCTTTTCCGAAATTTTTAAGTTTTCTTTTCCAGCTTATTTTTCCGTCATCAGCGTCCGGTTCCGGCATTTTTGATTCCTGAGTGTTCTGTTGCGGCTTTACATCATATTGTGTCATATTTTTGGCTGTATCAGCCTGTTGGGTTTGTTGGGAACTCTGAGTCTGCGCAGGTTGTTGATTCTGTTGCGTCTGAGTTGGCGCTGCTGCAGGCTGCTGGGCAAATTGTAAATATTGCGACAGCAAATCAGAATTCTTCTGATTTTGACCGGCCCAAAGCCCTAGCATTCCGTATAAATCATTGAAATTGTACATGCCATATGGCATCTGCATCCCAATCGGATAAGACATAACTGTCCCCTTTCCCCGTAGTAAATTATTAATATCCTAAATTCCTTAAATTAATAAAAACAAATACATCTGAGGAATTTACTTACTTTTTAATTTTGAAATATTTGATATATATAAGATATTTATTAAACTTAACAATGTTTTACAATTATTACGGGAATATCAGGCTTAAGACTCCCAAATATCAGCCAAATCCCTGATGTATGGACGAATATCAAGATTTATGGATGAATACTCATCTATTCTGTCTTCTGAAATCTCCATAGCTGTATCGTTTGAGGAAATCAAAATTACATTTGTTATATCGATAACGCGTTTGTCCAAACCGAAAAATGCTTTGTAATAGACGTGGTCAGAGGTGTCGCCTCTGAATACAAGGTTTTTTCTAAAATGTTTTGTGTAAATTTTTTTCAGCTTGCGTATGAAATAATTTTCGGGATGACCAAAATCAGGGCTTGCACAGAGATTTGAAACGAAGAGACCGTTCTTTGAAAGGCAGCTGTTCACAAGACTAAAATACTCATCAGACAAAAATCTTTCGTCTATTCCTTCATCAGAAGCAACATCGACTATTATAAGGTCATATTTTTTCGGGTTTTCGCGCAGAAATACAATTCCATCTTGCAGCACGAAACTTGTATTTTTTAAATTTTTATAACCGAAAAATTTCTCTGCAATGTATACGATATTTTCTTCTATGTCAACAACATCGAAGCCGGCAATATCTCCGTAAAGTCTGTACAGGTCGTTAACCAGCCTGCCTGTACCAAAACCGATAAGAAGCACATTTTTAACATTTTTATTAATTAAAAACGGAATTGTAAAATAGTTAATGTATGGCAGATTGCCTGTATATGAGGGTGTTTTTATGTGTCCTGCCTGATAAGTGTCTTTGTAGTGCAAAAAACGTCCAATCTCATTTTTAACAACTTTTACAGTATGAAAATCTGACTGTTTTTCAAACAGAATTTTATCATCGAAAACCCTGTTGTTTATTATTTCGAGCAGGTTTTCATCAGGTTCGTGTATTTGCAGTTCTTCAGGTATTATTGTCATTTCGCGTTTTCCGTGTGTTTATAGTATAAATTATAATATGAATTACTTTTTACGAGCAAAACAATTCAGAACAAAAAAGCGCCTCGGACAAAACTTTCTCATAGATGAAAGTGTAATTAACCGCATTATGGAGGAAGTGTCGCCGGATGATATAGTAATTGAAATTGGCGCAGGCGCAGGCTTTGTAACAGAGCAGCTGGTTTCAAAGGCGAAAAAAGTTTATGCGGTTGAAATTGATGAGGAGGCTGTTTCTGTTTTAAAGAAAATTAATGCCCAAAATCTAAGCATTATACATCAGGATATTTTAAAAACAAATTTGAAACAACTTGAAGACACGACTTTTAAAGTCGTTGCGAATATTCCTTACTACATAACGAGCCCCATCCTTGTTCATCTGCTTGGTGAAATTGATGATTTGGACAATGAAAACAGGAACAGAATTTCTGAAATAATTCTGATGGTTCAGTACGAAGTTGCGCAAAGACTTGTTGCAAATGAAAAATCACAGGCAAAACAGTACGGGCTTTTGTCTATTTTGACACAGTTTTATGCAGATACGGAGATTATAAAAAAAGTTCCTGCACGTTCTTTTTATCCTGCGCCAAAAGTTGATTCTGCTCTTGTAAAACTCAAAGTAAGAAAAGAACCGCTGGTTAAGCTGGATGATTATTCATTTTTTAAAAAAGTTATAAAAGCCTGTTTTGCTACGCGGAGAAAGAATCTAAAAAATTCGCTCCTGAACGGAGGTTTTTCAAAAGATATGATATCAACAGCGTTGTCAAATTTGAATATCCCTGAAAATACACGCGGTGAAACACTTTCTATACAAGAATTAGCACGACTGTCAGAGGAATTAAAAAAGAATTATGAAAACAATCAGAGTTAAGACACCCGCAAAAATAAACCTTACTCTTGAAGTCCTCAATAAAAGGAATGACGGATTTCACAATATAAAAAGCATAATGCAGGCAATAAATCTGTATGACTATCTTAATGTATCAGCTGAAGATGCTGTCGAAAATGAAATAAAGCTGACAGGTACATCTGACAGTATACCGTACAACGAAAAAAATCTTGTCTGGAAAGCTGCTGAAAAATATTTTGCAAAAACAGGCCTAAAAAACAAGAAAATAACAGTTCATATTGAAAAAAATATTCCGGTTGAAGCCGGGCTTGCCGGCGGCAGCACGAATGCGGCAGGCATGTTTTTTGCCCTGAATGAAATTTTTGATACACATCTTTCTGAGTCTGAAATGAATGAACTGTGTGCGTCTTTGGGCTCTGATTTGAATTTTTGCCTGACGGGGGGAACTGCGCTATGTACCGGACGCGGGGAGCATATTGAACCTCTTCCTGCTCCTGAACTTGATGTGTCATTGATAAAACCGCTCGGGTTTGGAATATCAGCAAAAGAAGCTTATACAAAATTCAGTCATCTTGAAGACAAGTCAGTGCCTGGAAATACAGACAAAATGGCAGCTCTTTTGAAATCAGGAAAATTTGATAAGACACTTTTGTACAATTCTCTTGAGGCTGCTGTAATAAATGACTTTCCTGAGCTTTTAAAAATAAAATCGGAAATCACGGGTTCAATGATGTCAGGTTCAGGGCCTGCGTTTTTTACTCTTGAAAAAGCAGCCAAAATCTCTGAATCACAAAACTTTCTGGTTATTAACGGGCTTCATACAGTGACAGACGGCGTAAAAGTTTGTTAAATTATACTGTAACTCTCCTTTTCGGTGTTGATATTTGTGAATGTTGTTCAGTTAAATTTTTGCGGTTTAGCTTAATGCATAGTAGCCAAGTGAAAATTAATCAGGCGGCCTTTCTTTGCTCTCTGAACAATATTCTTGCTTTTCTGACAATACCTCCAAGACTTGAAAAATATCCTGCGGCAACAATTATTGCTGCTGTCACCCAAGCAATCGGACCGGCATAAAATATTCCCATATATCCAAACTTTACAGCAAGATAAACAGCAGCAAAGGATCTGACAATAAGCTCTGCAAGACTTGCGCTCAGAGGAATTATCACTTGTCCCATTCCTTGCAATGCATTTCTGAATATAAAAATTTGTCCAAGGAAAAAGTAGAAAAGTGAACTTAAAAAAAGGTATTCATGGGCAATTTCTATTATATGATGTTTTGAGTCTCCGAGAAAAATTTTAACAATCTCTGCGCCCTGATAATGCATAATAAATGCCATTATAATGCTGAGACAAATACAAATAAGGGAGCACTTGTTCACACCCAAACGTATTCTTGCGAAATTATTTGCACCATAATTTTGTGCTGTATATGCTGCTAGTGCAACACCAAATGATATCATCGGCATTGTCGCTATCTGCTCTATTCGCAAAGCTGCGGTAAATGCTGCAATTACATCAGGCCCAAATGTATTGCATACGCTTTGTATGATAAGTATGCCAAATCCTAAAATAGAAAACTGTATTGCCATTGGAATACCGACTTTTAAATGGTCGAATGCAAATGAAAGTTCTTTATCTCTATTATTTTTTAAATCAAATGTCCAGTCAGATTTTTTTAAATGTAAAATTGGAAAACGTTTTTTTACATAAAAAAGGCATAGAATAACAGAAACAGCCTGTGAAAAAATGACAGCAACAGCAGATCCGGGTACTCCCCAGTGAAATACAAGAATAAACAGCAGAGCCAGAAAAACATTCAATATAGAAGCAAAAATTAAGAAGTATAGAGGTGTTTTACTGTCGCCCAGTGCTCTGACTATATTAGCCAGCAGATTATAAAAATTGCAAATCCAAAGTCCACCGATTACTATTTGAATATACCAGAATGCATCTTTATATATTTCTTGCGGAACATTCATAATATAAAGAATTTTGTTCATAAATACAGCAAGAATTACTGAAAAAAACAATGTAAAAACTGAACTTAGAATTGTTGATACCGTGACTGACTTACGAACACCTGAGAAATCTTTTGCTCCAAAACGCTGACCTGTGATAACAGCAAAACCATTTGTCAGTCCGACGACAACAAACATAATAAAGAAAAATATTGGAGATATAGCTCCCACAGCGGCAAGGGCATTTATTCCAAGAGTCCTGCCTACTATAACTATGTCGGCTATATTATACAACTGTTGGAAAATATTTCCGATAAGAAGGGGAACAGAGAACCAAAATATCAGGCTCAAGGGGTTACCCTTTGTCATATCATTAATCATTGTTATCCTCAAATTTTTCCGTATATTTTACATGATTATATAAAAATAATTTTATTCAAACCCACTGACGAGATGATTGCTGATAATCTATTAAAGTTTGCTACACGCGAAAAGCTTTGAAGGTCGGATTTAGCTGCTGATGGGATGGATAGTGCTGATTTTTTTGTTCTTTTGTAAAACGGTATTTTGTAAATAAATTAGAAATTCCTGCAACAAAAAATCCCATAAATCCAATGCTAAAAAGGTATGGAACACCTGATATCAGAGTCTTTTGTTTTGCCAGCTTTTTGAATTCTGTTTCTGCTTTTGAGCCATTTCGTTGTGCGTAGCTTTTTGCGAGTTTTTCCAGTTCTTCAAATGACGGTACTTCCAGATTTTTTCCGATTGTTTCTTTACATTTTTCCATTTTTACAAGAAGTTTTTTGAATCCTTTTTCAAAGAGTTCGCTACCTGTAATTATGTAAAATCCGACAACGGGAAATCTAAATAAAGTTTCCAGAAAATTTTGTTTTCCACGGTCTTTTGAAGCACCAAAATATCCTGCTCCGCCAATGAGTACACAGGAGGTAAGCTGCCCTTTGCTGAGAACAAGTTTCCCGTCCTGTTGTGCAAAATCAATACTAAAGTATTTGTTGAAAAAGTTTTTGGCTTTTTGATTATTTTTAAATAATTTTGTTCCGGGAGCCAGTATAAGTTCGCTCAGGTTTTGCAATGTTTTTGAGTCAGCACCTTTTTTTGCAATTAGTGTACCGAGTCCCAAACATCCTGCAAACACAGACGCAGCCCGAAGAATGTTCTTTTTCGCACTCTTTTCAACTTTGTTCTGGAGCGTTTTGTCCTCTTTTTTATTTTCCAGAGCTGCTATATTATTGAAGTCTGCTTTGTTAAATGCTTTTATTGTGAAAATATTTTTGAAATAGTTAAGGGTAAATTCTGTGAGCGGGATAAGCATTGCACTCAGTGCAATGCCTGCTTTTACCGGTAGAATTTTTTTGTTCAGCGGATTTTTTGTTTCAAGAAGTTTTGCGGCAGGAGTAGGAATGAGCTTTTTGGCAGTGTTTTCAAGTTTCTTGGAAAAAATCTTTCTTGAAATTTTCTCTCCGATTAGAGCCGGAGCGAAATATACAAGTCCGCTTTCAGACAGTTCAAGAAATGCATTTTCTGCCAAATCAGCAGCACTTCTGGAAAAAACAGCTTTGGGCAGCAGACATGTTCCTGTGTCCTGAATAAATCTGGATGTTGACAGTCCTGAAGCTTGCTCCTGATAATTTATAAACTTTGCGGCTGATTTTAACGGCTGGGCTAATGTATTTATTAATGTGATGTGCATATCTGTTACCTTCTTTAAACTAAAAAACCTGTACATATTAAATCAGTACAGGTCTTTCATAAAAATTATATGCGTTATACACCTGTACTCTCTACAGGCGCCACCAATTTCTATTTAAGTTTAAAGAATTTCTATTTGTCATACCAGCATAGTAACAATAAAATATTACTGCGTCAATAGTCCCGATTTACAATATGTTACAGCTTTTCACTTTACTTCACAGTATTTTGCAATAAATTCCGCAACATTCATGACGACAGGTTTGCGCGCATTAAGTTCAATAAGCCCCTGATTAAGTCCGAGTTTGCAGGCAGGGCAGTTGGTTAAAAC
Source organism: Candidatus Gastranaerophilales bacterium (assembly GCA_944322755.1). GTDB lineage: Bacteria > Cyanobacteriota > Vampirovibrionia > Gastranaerophilales > Gastranaerophilaceae > CALUPY01. Next base: position 158,571 of record CALUPY010000002.1, read on the forward strand.
AAACCCGGCTCCAGTCTGAAGTATGTCTTTCGCTTTGCGTTTTGATATTTCTCTTGAAATATTTTGGTGTGTAAGAGCAAATTTGCCGGAAAAACCGCAGCATTTATCAAAATTCTCAGCCTCAATATATTCTGCATTTTCAATATTTTTTAAAAGTGTAATAAAATCAAAATCATCATGGCAGGGTTTATGTGCTGTTATTTTTATCTTCTCTTTGACGACGGATATTTTTTTATCTTTTATTAAATCAAGTATACTGACTACCTTAGATGTAATATCAGATGGCACATACTTTTCATAAGACTTTAGAACATAACTGCAAGACGCACAGTCTGTTAAGATGTAATCACAATCTTGAGGTATTAAAGAAAGATTATGTTTTGCGATTTTTAAAAATTCTTTTTCCAGACCTGAGCTTAGAAGGCTTATCCCGCAGCATTCAAACGGTTTTTCAATTACTTCAATATCTGTATTTTCTAAAATTTTTTTTACTGCATTAGCTGAATCATTGTTTATGTAGTTATTGAAACACCCTTTAAAAAACACGGCTTTTTTCGTTTTTTGTGAATGTGCTGCTGTCTTTTTTGTATGGTTCGGAAGGAGCTTTTTGGCAAGGGTGTTAAATAACAATATTCGTTTGAGTAAAAAATTATTTATGCCATAGAAGAGCTTATTAGTTATTATGTCCAGTTTTAAGCTGCGATATACAATTAATGCTGCTCCTGCAGTAATCAACAGCATTTTAAAAAAACTGTATGAATTGGTAAATGGAATGTGTTTGTATCTGTAATATTGCGCTTTTACTGCAGTAAATATTTCGCGTGCATCGATATTACTCGGACAGAACTCCTTGCAGGCATTACATCCGAGACACAAATCCATATACTCCAGAATTTTTTTGTTGAGTGTCAAATCTCCTTTTAGTATTCCATTTAGCATATTGAATTTTGTTCTGGAGACAGAACACTCATTTAGTGTAACTTTATAAACAGGGCAGACCGTCTGGCAGAGTCCGCAGCGTGAACATTTGTATATTTCTTCTTGAAAATCATTCAAATTCTTCATTACAAATAATATTATATAAATAAAATAAATTTAGTGGTAAAATTGAAGAAAAATAAGTTGCATCACTTAAAAAGTATGAATAAAGGATAGGGAAATGAAGGCAGCCTTTGCAGAAAATCAACAGATAGTTATAAAAGATATTGAAAAACCGGTGCTTGAAAATCGCGGTGCAATTATAAAAGTGCTTGGATGCGGTTTGTGCGGTTCTGATATTGTAAAGTTTAACCACGGTGTTTCCGGAAAAGTGCTCGGGCATGAAGTTGTCGGAGAAGTTGTTGAAATTGATAACGGCTTGTTTTCAAAAATCAGAAAAGGTGACAGAGTTGTTCTCGGACACCATATTCCCTGTATGAAATGTAAATACTGTCTGAATCACAACTATTCCATGTGTCATGCCTTTAAGGATTCAAATATAGTCCCAGGCGGTTTCTCGGAATATATTTATGTTACTCCTGAGCACCTTAACAACACGGTATTTAAAGTTCCTAAAAAAATGGATAATGTTGAAATATCATTTATGGAACCGCTTGGATGCTGCGTAAGAGCTGTTAAAAGGGCAAATGTTCAAAAAGGCTCCAATGTTCTTATAATCGGCATGGGCTCTATTGGTATTTTGATGGGGCAGGCCGCAAAAGCTTATAAAGGAAATGTAATAGGCTGTGATTTGATTGAAGAACGTGTTCAAATCGGTGCTAATTTAAATTTTGATACGACCATCCTGTTTGAAGATAATGATACTACTTCTCAAAAAATTAAAGAGATGACTGACGGAGATGGTGCAGATATTGTTTTTATGACATCGGGTTCGGATAAAGCTTTGGAATTCGCTCTGAAAGCAGTCAGAGACGGTGGCACAATACTTGTCTTTTCTTCTATTCCAAACGATTTCGGATATACAAACAATGATATCTATTACAGAGAGTTGACTGTGATGGGCAGTTATTCTCCTTCTCCTGCTGATTTAAAAGAGGCTTTTGACCTTTTATGTACAAGAAAGGTTAATGTAAAATATCTTTCAACGGCTTATGCCCTTGAAGAGCTGAATCTCGCGATAGAAGATACAATAAGCAACAGAACATTAAAGGCATATATAAAATTATGAAAATGAAAGCAATGCGTTTTTACGCCCCGGGCGATATTCGTTTTGAAGAAGTAGATGTAAAAGAACCAAATGACAATGAAGTGCTGGTAAAGATAAAAGCTGCGCTCACCTGCGGTACTGACATAAAAACATACAGACGCGGTCATCCCGTGTTGATTAAACATACTCCGTCAGGCTTCGGGCATGAATTTTCAGGCGTCGTTGAAAAAGTAGGAAAAAACGTAATAGGCTTTGAGGTTGGAGACAGGGTTGTTGCTGCAAATTCCGCTCCTTGCGGAAAATGTTTCTTCTGCAAACGTAAGCAGTATAATCTTTGTGAAAATCTTGACCTGCTTAATGGTGCTTATGCCGAGTATATAACTATTCCGCAGCGCATTGTTGAAAAAAATCTGTTGAAAATACCGACAGGTTTGAGTTTTGAAAAAGCGGCCTTCACTGAACCGCTTGCAAATGTAGTCCACGGGGTTGAACGTACCGGAATACATCCCGGAGACACTGTTGGGGTATTCGGGATTGGACCGATAGGGCTTATGTTTGCAAGACTTGCAAAACTAAAGGGTGCACGGGTTATTGTTGCAGGTAGAAATCCATTGAAATTGAAGCTTGCTGAGGAGTTTGCGCTGGCTGATGAAATAATAGATATAAAAAAATACCAGCATCCTGAAAAAATCTTTAAATCGTTTACTGATGAAGGAAAAGGGCTGGATGTAGCTATAGAGTGCGTGGGTCTGCCTGAAATCTGGGAAAAAATGTTTTCGATAGTCCGTCGCGGCGGTACTGTGCATTTCTTTGGCGGGTGCAAGAGCGGTACAACTGTAAATCTCGACACAAAAATGCTTCACTATGATGAAATAAAAGTCATCAGCGTTTTCCACCACACTCCTGAATATTTTAGAAAATCGCTGGAATTGATTGCAAACGGAGATGTGGATGTGAACAAACTCATCACAGCGAGAATGCCTCTTGAAAAAACCAAAGAAGCACTCGAAATGCATGAACGCGGTGATGCTATAAAGGTATTAATTACACCTTAAAGCATACCTGCGTTGATATAGCCGGCATATTTAGCTAATAAAGAAACCGGTACTTTTATGTCAATTGCACAGTTCCAGGGGTTTGTTATGTATAGAACATCTGCCTTTTTATCATAGTGTTTTATTGCATAAGTGTGGTTTGAAACAAGATTGTATTCATTATTTATTGTTCGTTCAGGTGAATTTGCGTCAGGAGTCTTCATTGAAAAACAAACTATTGCTTTTGTGTTATTCGCTAGTTGTCCGGCTTCTCTGAGCAGTTCATCCGGACTTTCTTCTAATTTTTTAACATCAACAGAAACTGCTTTTCCCCTCAATTCCTCAGTATCACTTAAATCAAACTCTGCTTTCGATAAAGGCTTTAAACCCAGTAATTCCATCATTACTTGATATTCGGAACCTGTTTTAAGACGGTTGATTTTTACGGATGCATGAGCGTCAGGTGAAATAATATCAAACTTCTTTTCTCTTATTGCACATTCGGCATAAGTCTGCTCCAGCATTTGCAAACCTTTTGCGCCTTGAAGCTGGCGTTTATGCGAAAATTTTTCTACATCTCCATTTTTGAATCTGACTTTGTTTTCATATCTGTAGCCGTCCATTCCTCTCAGATGAACAATTATATCATCTCCGTCCTGAGAAAACATTTCATACAATTTTACCCGAAATTTGGGTTTGGACATCATATTGTCAATTATAGAAACAAAATAACAATCCCCGAGTTGCCCCTGTTTAGAAGCAAATCTCAAAACCTGCGGAAATAGTTCAAGATATTTTTCTTTTGTTATGTTCCATTTTTCCAGTTTTTCGCCGTTATTTATAAACAAATTCCTGCCGATACTGACAACATCACCTGTTTTTGTCGACTTAAATACCTTTGTTTTGTTTGTTTTTTCAGGAAACTCAATAACAACAGGCTCGTTGTCTATAGCTTTTTGTATATCATTATACACATCAGTACTAAAATCTGAATGTTTGTTTAAATAGTCTAAAGTTTCAAAAGATAGTTTATTCTCCGAAATGAGTTTTAGTACTCCGTTTTTTTTTATTTTTTCATAAAGTTCAGGGCTATCAATGAGGACTTTTAAAGCTGCTTTTGTCTGGTTAAATTCTCTAAATCTGTTTTCATTTGCAGTTTTATTTATTAATTTTGCAAATTCCTGTATACCTGCACCCGATGTAAAGAATTCTTTACCTGTATCGCCAATCTCATATGAATATCTGAGAAGTTGTTTTTGTTGTTTTAATATTTCTGGGTTTTTCGGATATTGTTTCACCAGGTAATCAAAAACCCTAATATTATTCTTGTTTATATATGATAAAAAGGTTTTTAAATCGACGTTTGGTGGAGTTTCTGAAACATAATTGTCAAAGGCTCTGTCACAACAAATGGTTGATTTTTGACGAGAAATAGCGTATAATAATAGTAAGAAACAGTACCACCGAA
>CALUPY010000003.1 GCA_944322755.1 Candidatus Gastranaerophilales bacterium
TTTTGCAGAGCAAAAAAGAACGAGTGAAAAAATTCCGAGCTGCCAATAATCCAAGACTCTGTGTTCAGCATCTTACCGGCGGCGCAGGTTGCGCTATACGTCAAGTGGGTAAGATCCTGAACATACACGATTGTTGCGGCGTTCCGGGTTTTGTGCTTCAGGATGACATTTTGTTGTTTCTATGGATTGCCGCGCCATGTCATGCTGAAGCGATAATCTTGGGGTGAAACTATCAGCGTCTGTGTTCAGCATCTTACCGGCTCGGGGTGTCGTGTGGTTTGCGGGGTGGGTAAGATCCTGAACAGACACGATTGTTGTGGCGTTTTCTTCCCTCAGCCACGCCCGAATCCGCGTCTTGGATTTTCTTCTCGCTCGAACCTGCCGTTCACTTAGCTTACGCAAGTGTTCACTTCGGTTCTCGCTCCCCGAGTTTCGCTTCGCTCACTCGTCCGAAAATCCGCTACACGAGACCTTCTTTTATGGCTTTTACCGCCGCTTGGGTACGGTCGTCAACTACAAGTTTCTGTATAATATTACACACATGCGCTTTTGCTGTATGTTCGCTTATTGTTAGTATTCCGGCTATTTCTGAATTTGACTTTCCGTCCACAACAAGTTTCAAAACTTCATATTCGCGCTCTGTAAGATTAGCGTGCTGTGCTCTGAAAGACGCTCTGGAATTCTGTTTTTGAGGAATAAAACAGGACGACTGAGTCCTGATTAGCGGTACAATCTGTGGGTCAAGCCATATTGCGCCGTCTTTTACGGATTTTATAATCATAATCAGCAGCTCAGTGTTTATATCCTTTAATACATACGCATAAGCGCCCGCGCTAAGCGAGTCCATAACCTCTTTTTCAGTGCAGTGCGAAGTGAGCATTATAATTTTCTGGTCAACGTCATTGTTCAAAATACGCTTGCAAGCCTCGATTCCGCTTATGTCAGGCAGTCCCAAATCCATAAGAATAATGTCTGGCTTAATTAGTCTGGCCTTTTCTACTGCTTCTTTTCCTGTCTCTGCCTCTGCAATAACCTTTATCTCCTCAAAGTCTTCAAACAACGATTTTAGCCCCACTCTGAGAAGTTTATGATCTTCCACCATAAGGACGGAAATTGATTTTTTACTAATATTGTTTTCCATATTGCCATCCCTTTTCTACTTTTATCGTATTAGCAATATAAAATAAGCGTCGCAAATACACATTACCAATTGATGCTCATAAAGCGCCATAAATTTTTTGTTTAAAAAAATAAGTTACATTTTATTACTTATCGATATATAGTGATAGTATTTAATTAACCAATAAAAAATAAAGGAGCCGTTTAACGACTCCTTTTAGTGTTATATATATCTTGAATTCTTAAAGTATTGACGCTCTATGTTTCTTGAGCCGCCGCCGCCTCCGCTTGTGCGCGGTGCTGTAGATGAACCGCCGCTCGTGCTTGGAACACTTTCACTGCTTCTTCCGCCAGTTGAGGAACCTGTTCGTCCGTCGCCTCTGTCGCTGTCAGTTGTACTTGTTGTACCGCTGCCGCGTCCGCTCGGTGTTTCAGGTTTATCAGTTGAAGAGTCATAGTGCCCTGCGTATCTGTCACTGCTTGTGGAGCCTGTGGCTGATGTAGTAACTGTTGTTGTCACAGTTGATGTAGTTGTTACGGTTTTGGTTGGTGCCGGAGTGGAAGGCGTTGACGATGCAGACGGAGTTGTTTCAACTGTCGGGCTTGTATTTGCATATCCGCCGCCTGAAGAGCCTGACGACCATGAGCCGCTGCTGCTTTCGTTTTTAGTTGTTGTGCTTGTTGTTGAAGTAGTTTGAGACGTGGACGGTTTTGTGCCTGTGGTCTGGTCATCTGTTTTGTAAGAGTTGAGAACATTCGTTGTATCTTTAACCATCTGTTCTGCAACAGAGAGCGTTTCTTTTAACGAGTTGACGAGTGTTTCAGCTGCATTATAGGCAGATGCTGCAGACTGGGCAATTTGTTTTTCAACAGGAGTTGCTTCCTCATCAGATGCAATTTCTTCTGCTCTTTCTTTAATCTTTTTGAGCTTTTCGAGCCTTGCTTCTGCTTCTGTAATGCGCTGTTGTATCTGGGCATAAAGTTCTTCTGCCTCATCAAATGCCGCCTGGGCTTCTGACTCTGAATCGGCGCTTACAAGTTTATTGTAGATATAGCCCATTTCAGTAACAAAGTCGCTCATAGACGCAGGAAGTTTTTTCAAATCTTCCATGTTTTCCATGATATTGTCCATTGTAGCTTCAGAGTCGGTTTCTTCAGTTTTATCAGATTCTTCTGTCTGCTCTGTTTTGTCGGCAGTTCCGTTGTTAATAACGCCTGTTATTGCATCAAACAGCGTCTTCAATATGCTTTCAAGCTGCTCTATTTTATTCGTAAGCTGTTCTATTGTCTGTTCATATTGATTTTTTTCGCTCTGGGTTGTATTACTGTTTGCAGGAGGAGTTGTTGCAGATGGTTTGTTGTAAGAAGGAGGTACAACACTTTCCGTGTCTTCCTCAACACCAATTTCTGTATCTTCTTCAGCATTGCTGTCACCGGCGTAATTTACTGCTGCTGCAAGGTCTGTAATAGGAACTTTCGCAACCATTTTAGCTATTGCGTCGTAAGCTTTTCCGTATGATTTTTCAGCGTTTATATAGTCGCCTATATTTTCATATCTTTCGGCTTCTTTAGCGTATTTTTGGGCATTAGTATAGTTTACGTTTATTGTATACTTGGGGTCTACTGCCTTCAATACCGGTATATCGTCGGCACCATTGAGCATTGCGGCAATAATATAATCTGTTGTTGCTTCACGGGCAGTTTTTGTTTCGTGCTGGGTTGCATATCCGTTTTCAGTAATTGTGTTAAAAATTTCTTTCAGGTCGTCTAAGTTGTTAGAATCAAGGTCTTTCAATCCCTGAATATTCTGCTCGCTTATTTGCATCTGCTCTGCGTACTCATTAATTTTCTTTTCGGCAAATTTTATGTACTCTTTTGTAACATCTGCCATAATGAAAGCTGATTTGTCTTTGTTGTTATCATAGTATTCTTTTGTAAAGTCGTTAACAGAGCCGGTCAAAAGGTTCAGTACTCTTGAAATTTTATTTGCGTCGAGCGCAATACCGTCTTCTTCATAGTCAAGATTGCAGATATACTCCATGTACTGGTCAACTACAGTGGTCATCTGCTTGTTGAGCTCGCTGCGGTTGCTGCCGACGACTTCTTCCATTCCCGCTGCTATCGCGCCTTGATAGACACGGTTTTCTTCGTCAGTGATTTCAACATAGACGTATTCTTCATACTCTGTGTCATTTACTTTGTTTGCATAATTCACTGCTGCGCTGTCAGCATTCGGGCGGACTGATTTATATGATGAGCTTGAGGGCTGTATTACCGTAATAGCACTCTCATCAACAACTTTTTTGCTGGTTGTTGACGGGTTCAAAAGTCCATCCATCTTTCTGTAAAATTCAACCATGTTCATACGCATTATCTCCTTATACTTATGCTTATGTTTTATGTATCGGCTGTTTCGTGGCTAATCTTTAGAGTTTTCGATTAAATATTTACAATTGTTTACAATAACAGGCTCTATTCGGCGGATAGGCACTCTGGCTGCCCGTAGTATAGTAAAGACGCAGGCAGTGCCTGCGTCCTGTCTTGATATAATACTGTTATTCTTCGGTATCGGTTTTTTTATCACCAAAAATAGCGCCAAAAATGGCTTCCCTTTTCGCAACTTCGCGAGAAACGATTTCTTTAAGATTACTTTCAAGAGTCGGTGTATCACTCTCGCTTTCTGTGTTTTCAGCCTCCCCGTTTTTTTCTGTCTTTTCATTCTTTGCTCTTTCAGTAAGAGCCTTTGCAATATTTATTAAAGTTGGGGGTTCTTCTGTTTTGTCGGCGTTTTCTGATTCTTTTGCGGGCTCTTCCTTACCTGCTTCAGCATCCCGGATAGCCTCCATAGCCTCCATTTCAAGAGACTGATAGAATCTGTCTGTTATGCTTATCTCTGATTTGTCATTCTGCAGGTCTTGCATTGTACTCATAAACCTGATTAAAGCTGACTTGAAGCCGAATTCATCTACATTTCCGTCTTTAGCAGTATCAATAAGCTCTTCATACGCCTCTTTTAGGGTATCATTAGGGCCTGTAATTGTCTTAAAATCTTCGATTTGCTGCTTCAAATCTTCCTGAAATGCCCTATTTGTCAGCTTTTCGTGCTTAATTTCCTGTTCAACTTTTTCAATAAACTTCTGCAGAGCCTCTTCATAGCCGGCACCGTCGACTTCTGCACCTTCGTCTTTAAGCATAGATATACCGAGTGATTCAGCCTCGGATTTTACTGCATCTTTATCCACAGAACCTTTATTGTCTGTGTAAGCGTTCAAAAGTGCTGCTGTGATTTTTGTAATGTCCATAGTTTCTCCTTTTTATTTTTACCAAAGAATTTTAGTTTTATAAAAATTATTTTTATAAAATTTTTATCGGCATTTTTTAAAATTAACTTTAGAAAAAAAATTCTTTTTTTAACTAAATGTTACAAATAATATCGACTAGATATATAGTGATAATATTTCTTAAGCGTGTTAGATTTTATCATTATATATCTATTCGATATTGTTGCATTAAATAAACGGACTAACTTGCAACCTGCTGCAAAATTGCAATGCATGTTTCATATTTAACTAATAATTTCTTATCTGTAACAAATTTCCCCCATTGAATATACAGGTCTATAATATAGTTATGATTGATGAGAATATAGATTTTTGCATGACGCTCGACGGTTCGACTGGACTGTTCAATAAAGCGGTAAACGACATATACCATTCGAGTTACGGTGCGAAAACCGAGGCTGTGGAAAAGTTTGTAAGGCCGTTGAACCTGAGACAAAATTTTGCGCAGAATAAAAACATAAAAGTTCTGGACATCTGTTACGGAATCGGATATAACACAAAAGCTTTTCTCGACGAAATAATAAATCTCAAAATCAATTCAAAAATTCAAATCGATATTCTGGAACATGACAGGAGACTCGTTTTGCTCTCACCTTTTATCAGAGACAATATAAAAAACGATATCATCTCATATATACTTTTAAGTGCTATTTCTGGTTACATGGACGGCGAAGAGGCTATTTTCCGGATTATGACCTCTCCTGAGAACAAAAAGTTTTTCAAGCCGTCTACAAGGCTTTTTAACAAACGTTTTATATCTTACCCATACACTTATTCCCCCCTTTATAACAAACCCGCCTTCTTACATAATATATATTATCATTACGTATCGAAACGCTCTAAAAATAGCCTAAAATACCTTAAAAATGGCGCTTTTAAAATAAAACCCTATTTTCAGGATGCAAGAAAAAGTATTCTTGAGCTTTCAGGCGGGTATGATATTGTATTTTTGGACGCATTTACACCGGTAAAATTACCCACATTGTGGTCGTTGGATTTTTTTGTGAGACTCTATGAGCTTATGAAAGAAAAGTCCATGCTGGTTACTTACTCAAATTCTGCTGCCGTAAGACATGCTATGATGACTGCGGGTTTCTGTACAGGAAAGCTCTTTGACAGGCGCAATCGCCCCTGCGGCACTATTGCGTGCAAGTCAGGTGAATTGATTGAACACAAACTCGATGAGTATGACCTCGGGCTTATGCAAACGAACGCGGGAGTTTATTTCAGAGACAAAAATTTAAATTCAACTGCGGAGGAGATTTTGAGCGAATGGGAAGAAAGAAAATGCTCTCTCAATCTCCCTTCCTCAAGCAGCTTTATAAAAAAATATAAAAAACAAAAGGAGGAGAGTTGTTCGATTTAGTAGTATGCGGAGGGGGCACGGCAGGTGCTGCGTGCGGATATACGGCCGCAAAACTCGGGCTGAAAACGCTTGTTATAGAAAAAAATATACACCTTGGCGGGGCAATCACGTCTGCGCTGATCATTCCGGCGATGAAGTCGGATAAAAAGGGCATAAACTGTGATTTTTATAATGATTTTGTGCAAAAAATGTCCGCATACGGCGGGCAAATAACCTATTGCGACGGAAATGACGGCTGGTTCAACCCTGAAATTGCAAAAATAGTACTCGATGAAATGCTGACAGACGCAGGGTGTCATATTATGTTTGGTACAGATGTAACAGAAGTGAATTGTGAAGAAAAGTTAATAAAATCTATTAAAGTTAATTCAAAAATATTATCACTACATATCGAGTCGAAATATTTTGTGGACTCGACAGGCGACGGAAATTTTTCTTTGCTTGCAAAAAATAAAATTTTAGAAAATTATAAAAATTTTCAGCCGATGACATTGCGTTTTCATGTTTCGGGAATAGATTTGGAAAAATTTTCAAACTGGATAACAGAACTCGATAAAAACCGGGATGTCACAACATCTTGTGTTGTAAACGGAGAAATTCATCTTTCTACTGCCTGCACATGGGACAAAAGCAGAAACTGGGCGCTCTGGCCGGTATTCGGCGAGGCGGTTAATAACGGAGACCTTGAAGAAGCTGATACTGCCTATTTTCAGCTCTTTACTGTGCCGGGAATGCAAGGAACCGTGTCCTTAAACTGCCCCAGAATAATCGCAGACAGAGAGCTCGACCCGCTTGACCCCGTAGATACCTCAAAAGCCTTGATAACAGGGCGTAAGCAGGTATGGAGACTGTACAACTTTATGAAAAAGTACTTTCCGGGATTTGAAAAATCATACATCTCAAATATCGCGGACATGCTCGGTATCCGTGAATCACGGCGTATTCAGGGCAAGACTGTCTACACAAAAGAAGACATTATAAGCGGCAGAACATTCGAAAATCCTGTATTAAGCGCGGATTACCCCATTGATATACATTCCTACAAAAAAGAGGACTCTGTACTGGACAAAGTAAAACAGCCCTATCAGCTGCCTATAGAAGCATTGTGCGCTTCAGATTATGAGAATCTGTTTCTCGCAGGCAGAAATCTTTCTGCCGACTTTGAAGCACAGGCAGCGCTGAGAATACAAACCTCATGTTTTTCTATGGGCGAGGCTGTTGCTAAACATGTCGCAAGCTTATTTTTGTGATAAATTATTGTTATGTTCACAGGAATAATAGAAGAAACAGGTACAATCACAGCCGTAAAAAGAGAAAGCGATTCTGCTTATTTCAGAATTGCGTGCAATGTTGTGACAGACGGAACAAAAATCGGCGACAGCATTGCGATAAACGGTGCATGCCAGACTGTAATAAAAATTGGCAGCGGCTGGTTTGAAGTTTTTTCTTCATATGAAACACTGAAACTGACTACTTTAAGCAGCCTTAAAACAGGTTCAATTGTGAATCTCGAACGCGCCCTGAGACTCTCTGACCGTCTGGGCGGGCATATCGTAAGCGGACACGTTGATGCACAGGCGGCTCTTATTGCGAAAAGGCATGACGGAGAGGCTGTAGAATTGACTTTTAGTGCTCCGGCTTCACAGATGCGCCAGACTGTGAAAAAAGGCTCGGTCGCATTAGACGGCGTAAGCCTCACTGTTGCTGAGGTCTTTCCTGACGGGTTCAGTGTTGCAGTGATTCCGCATACCATTGAAAATACAACACTAAAATACCTCAAAACAGGAGATAAAGTTAATCTGGAAACGGATTTGCTCAGCAAGTATGTTGAAAAATATTTATCACCAGACCATAATAAGAGCACACTGGATATTGATTTTTTAAAAGAAAACGGGTTTTTATAAAATGTTAAACACAGAAACCAACAAGAAATACAGATTTGATACTATTGAAAGCGCAATTGAGACCATAAAAAACGGCGGCATGGTTATCGTTGCGGATGATGAATCGAGGGAAAATGAAGGCGATTTAATCTGTGCTGCGCAAAAAGCCACTCCTGAGACGGTTAACTTTATGATTTCGGAAGCAAAAGGAATTTTGTGTGTTCCGCTTACGCCTGATAAGGCAAAAAAGCTGGGGCTTGACCAGATGGTCAAAAACAATACTGATGTGAAAGGAACAGCTTTTACACAGAGCGTTGATGCCGACCCGAAATACGGTGTAACTACAGGTGTGTCAGCATTTGACAGGGCAAAGACAATTCAAATTATGGCAGATGACAATGCAAAACCCTCTGACCTGCGCCAGCCCGGGCATATATTCCCGCTGATTGCAAAACAGGGCGGAGTACTTGAAAGAGTAGGTCATACGGAAGCGACTGTAGATTTGTGCAGACTTGCAGGTTTAAAAGAGATAGGTATCTGCTGTGAGATAGTCAATCCAGACGGCACTATGGCCAGAAGAGACGATTTAAGAGCCTTTGCGGACAAACATAATATAAAATTCATCACAGTAGCGGACTTAATTGCTTACAGGCTCAGAAACGAAAGACTCATGAAACGCGAAGCAGAGGTCGATTTGCCAACAGCATTCGGTGATTTTAAACTAATCGGATACAGGCATAAACTGAACGGGCAAGAACACGTTGCGCTTCTGAAAGACGACGGTTCCGACAAAATCCCTCTTGTCAGAATGCACAGTATCTGCCTGACGGGCGATACTTTCCACAGTCTTAGATGCGACTGCAACAGCCAGCTTCAAAACTCTATGAAAATGATTAACGAGTACGGAAAAGGCGCGGTCGTATATCTTATGAACCACGAGGGCCGAGGTATAGGAATCGTGAACAAAATAAAAGCCTATGCCCTGCAGGATAAAGGACAGGACACTGTAGAAGCGAATCTTTCACTGGGATTTGCCTCTGACCTCAGAGACTACGGCGACGGCGCACAGATACTTCTCGACCTCGGTTTTACAAAATTTAAGTTAATTACAAATAACCCAAAAAAAATAATCGGGCTCGAAGGATACGGGCTCGAGATTGTTGAAAGAATACAGGTGGAATCAGAGTTCACTAAATACAATAAGAGATATCTCTGCACAAAAGTGAACAAAATGCACCATCTTTTAAACACAGCCGGCATGGAGCAATAATATGGCGAATATTTTATTATACAAAGTTTGTGAATATAAAGAAGAATACAAAAAAGTTTTCAGAGGCGTATATGAGGATTTCAGGAGCAAATCCTTTTCTGATTACAAATTTGAGCTTGAGCCTCTTGAATATGAGGATTTTATTAATGCGGTGAACGAAGGGCTGATAAAATGTCTCATACTGCTCGAAGACGAGGTTCCGACCGCTTTTATGGTTTATACAACAGAAATAAGCGAAGCTCTAGAGCTGAACTTAATACACTGTCTGGGCAGCGAAGAAGTCAATCTCAAAAGAAGGCTTCTGATGGAACGGTATCTTGAACTGAATAAAGATATGCTCAAAGAAAAAGTAACGACCTATCCTATGCTCGGTAGCCAGTCAACATTCGTAGAAGAGATTACAAACTACGGATTTAAGCTCGTCGGGCTGGCAGTTGTGCGTTTTATGTTTGCAAACCAATCATCAGTTGAAATTTTCAAAGCACACACCCCAAAGCCCCTCCCGTCAAGCTATTCAATTTCCCCGTGGAAAGATATTTATTTTAATAAGAGCATAAATATAATACATGACGCATTCAAGCACTCTTCAGACGCGCTTTTTGACACAAGATTTTTAACAAAAGAAGGCTGCAAAGATATTATAGAAAAGCTTGTATCAGGTATTTACGGCACTTTTTTACCGGACTGCACAAACGTTCTGCTCTATAAAAATGAGCCTGTAGGCATATGTTTTGCAAACATAACAGGCGGAAAAATAGGCAATATTCCGCTGGTCGGCTTATTACACAAGCACAGATACAAGGGATTCGGCGAAACTCTGCTGCACAACACTCTTAAAACAGCTCTGGACAAATATTCAGACACCCTGAGCGAACTTAATGCAAGCACGGAAACTGACAACTATCCTGCAGTGCGTATGTACAGAAGACTCGGATTTAAAGAGGACTACTGCTATCCGCAGGCATACAGGCCTATAGAAAAATAAATATGTCTGCAAAAAATTTATTGCTGCTGATTTTTGTGAAATATATCATCAAAAACAGTTCTTAGGTATTTAGCACTTTTTCTAACAAGGTTGTCAGCCTCTTTCTCATAGTATATCTGTCTTGCGAGAGCCTGCGGAACTGCAAAAGAGCTTCCTGATATGGATTTTAGAATTTTTGTTGTTCTTTTTCGGGGGATTATGTAGTTCTTTTTGCTGTTCATGTCAAAAAACTGATTTAGCTGTAAGTCACAGTGCGTGCCGGCAGGAAAGGTGTTTTCAAGAACATCGCTGTCCAGTTTATTTTCGAAAATTTTACGCAGCTTTTCTATCTCGTAAATCTTTCTCCTCAAGTTTTTATTAACAGAGAATGCGACCTTATACTGCAGATAATTTATATCAAATTTTTGCCTGCAGGACTTTTCATAAATATCATTAACCGCGTTTTCCAGCTCAATATAATCTTTTTTAGTTGCTATTCTTTTTATTAATTCTCTTTTGGAGAGTTTTGAAAAGTCTTTTTCAAACGGGTAGTTTATCGTCAGATTTCCGGGTTTTGAGTTTTCTGCCGTACCTATATATACCGGAAGGCTTTCATAATCCTCTATCATCGAATTTTTCGAAAATTTTTTCAGGGGATTAGTGTCCTCGCCGCCTATTATATGTGCTCCGCGCGTAAGCGAGAGTATGTTATACTTTGTATCTTTATTTCCGCCCGCAATATAGACTTGGGTTCCTGATTCTATTATATCTTCAAGTTCCTCTATTATATGAAGATAGACCTTAGGTATTTCCTCCAGAAGGGTTTCACGGTACTTGTACAGCTCATCAGGGCTGAAAGCTTTGCCGCCGGCCGTATAGTCAGCAGGATAGTAGACCGAAAGATTTATGTAATCATAATTTTTGTCTTTTATTTTTTTTAGTGTTTTAAGAAGCGATTTCGGATTAAAGCTGCAGGGTCTGTTTTTCTGGGCAATAACATTATAAGTGTCTATTTCAACACCCGAATTTTTTGTAAGTTGTTTTAACACTGAAAAGACCAAATTTCCGTGAGCTTCATCGTATTTTTGACTGTCTGAGACAGAAAGCCCGTTTGTTTTAAACACGTCAATAACAGCAGCCCTCTTACAGGGTCTCTCCGCACCATGAGATGCTATTTCTTCTATCAATGCCTTGTAAAACGGTGAATTGTGTAAATAGTAAAGCACCGCAGATGATTCGATATCAGGTGTTTCGATGCTTGCATTTTTTTGCCAGTTTTCATTCAATGAATTGTAAATTTCTGGATTGTCGTTTATATCCTGTCTCAGTGCCTGCAGCTTTGTTGCGTCAGAGACAGCATTGATTATACTTTGTATTACCTGAGCGGGATTATACTGACCGAATTTTTCCCAGAAACACTGCTGCGTCTTAGAAACACTGGCGTCAAAAGACTCTGCGCCTTTTAAAGTCGTCTCGAATTTTAACTTGTAGCCGGTTAAAAATTTTTTGGGGCTTTTGTCTCTGTTTATCTCTACCGAGTCTATGATTTCAGAATTTAAGTCTATTGAAATTAAATCATCAGGCTGACCTGTGATTTTAGCTGCTTCTTTGATATTTTCTATATCAACGCTGTTTAATAAACCGTTTTTGTCTGAAATCGCGACTTCTGCCTTAAATGCTTGTTTGCCGGGATTATAGCTGTATATTTTCATAGTTTTATTTTACACAAAACAGCTGAAAAATTTTTTTTTGCCATGATAGGAAAATACAACCGAAAGCAACAATACTATTTAGCCGATTCTGTTCTGTCCGAAATTCATTCTCGCGATTTTTTCCTGAATGCCCTTCTGAATATGCGAACCTTCACCGTAGTATTTGTCTTTGTAAGCTTTCATCATTTTCGGCACAATAAAACCGAGGAACAGGCAGGAAATTCCTATATTGCCGACAACAGATCCGACTTTAAACTGTTTTGCAGTCTTTAAGAACTCTTCGACTGATTTGCCGGATGCTTTCTGCTTTTTAACAAAATCAGCAATGTGGTCTGCAAGACTCGTAATATCTTTTGTATCAATATACTGATGCGGATTTACTTTTCCGATTTCCGGTTTTTCCGAGATTTTGAAGATATTAATGAATTTTTGCAAAGCGTTAAGTTTTTTTGGATTTTCATCAATAACACTTATTATACCTGATTTTTTTGCAGCTTTTACGACAAGATTGTCCGCATTTTTTTCATCATATATGAATTCGTAAATACCTTGTTTGTATTTAGCAATATCAGCCTCGGACTTCATCGGATTGCCGTTTTTCAATGCATTGAACTCATCAAGATGAGCTTTGACCGTGTCATTTTTCATTGCATTTTTCAGCGTGTCAGAGTTCATGAAGTCAGCATGAAGCTTAATAGGTTTTTTGAAGAGTTTGTCGCTTACATATTCAATGCCCTGCTGAATATATTTTCCGGCAACATACATAAAGAAAAGCAGGCTGCCTTCTTTTATTGCGTATTCCATAAACTCGTGTTTGTTTCTTGCCATACCAAGTCTCTCGGAAGTAATACCTGCATCGACGATAAACATGTTGTGAACGGGATTGAACATAAATGTATTCAACAATCCGCCGAAGCCTTTAAAGGACGGATTTTTACCGGCAAAAGACTGGTTCTGCTTTCCGATAGCAAAAGCCTTGAACGCCGGATTATTTTTTATATTTTTGTTGTACTGCTCCTGTTTTTCAAGTTTTTCGAGCTCTCTTTTCAGAACCTGTTTGTCAGTATATTTCTGTTTTAAAACAGTGAGTGTAAAGTAAGAAGCGAGCGTCAATGCCGTAGCTGCAATGAATTTGCCAAAGAAAAGACCTTTGAATACTTTTGAGCCTTTTTCAGCTTTGAGCAAGTCCTGTGCAAGTTCAGGCATGCTCAACTTTTCAGAGAATTGTGCAGCATATTTTTTTGCTATGGAAAGCTGATTTTTGTCATTAACAAGTCTTACATCCACATCAGGGTTGTAACCTTTTGCTTTGTAAATAGTTTTGTCGGCAAGCCATTTAAAAAACGGAAGGCCTCCCAGCCATATGGCTTCTGTACCGAATTCATCTATAAATCTGTCTTTTGCTTCAATTAATTTTGCGTTTTTATCAGAGCCGGCCGCATCATAGGAGTATGCAGTCATACCGATGCTGTTAATAATATCTTTGGTGGCTAGCGGATATAATGAAGAGTGATCTCCGAATGTTGAAATTATTTTTAGTGACATTGACCTTTCCTTTACACAATTAAGGGATTATAGACCCCATTCCAAGTTCATAACCAAAACCATGCGAGCATTTGCCCTTCTTTGTGTATTTCGTCGTATATTTGTCATTTCGATTTCTCCTGTGATTTATCTATTTAATGTTTGTGAATAATGTTTTGTGCTATTTTTTTAGAAATTTATTGATATTTTGTAACAAAAAAGCCTTCTAATTTCTTAGAAGACCTTAACCAAATTCTATTGTGCAACAGAAAATGTTACATTCATTTGATGTAAAGCCTTCGAGTTAGTATAAAAGCAGCGTCGCTGATACTTTCTAATTCTCATTTTCTGTCTGTCCTTTTTTATACATTTACATTAGTAGTGTATATTGTACATTATATTAATGCACAAAAGTGAAATTTTGTCCAGCCTTGGTATTACAAATTTCGTAACAAATCGAGTTTTTTCTTAACACTGTCCAAATCCCGTTTTGTAAACCATCTCGGGCTGCCCTGTTCCTGTGAATGATTGCGCAAAAGATATGACGGGTGAAAAATTACCATTGACTCAATGCCGTCAAAAATATTCAGCCACTTGCCTCGAATCTGAGTGATTTTAAATTCCTCATCAATAAAAGAAGAAGCTGCAGTAGAGCCGCAAAGCAGTATGATTTTCGGTTTTACAAGAGAAATCTGCGCTTTTAAGTAAATTTCGCAAGCTGATTTTTCTTCTGCAGACGGCTGTCTGTTTTGCGGCGGGCGGCATTTTAGTGTATTGCATATATAAAAATCATTTTCTCTGGACAACCCTGATTCTGCAAGCATTTCATTCAAAAGTTTTCCTGCTCTGCCGACAAAAGGCATGCCTGTAGCATCTTCATCAGCGCCGGGCGCTTCGCCTATCAGCATTATATCAGCAGTCGGATTTCCGTCTGCGAACACAACATGATTTCGTGTCTTATGCAGGTCGCATGCCTTGCACTGTTCACAGACATTCTGGATTTCTTTAAGAGACTGTTTTGTTGTTTCAGCGTCAATATCGCCGATTTTTTCAAATTTATGCTGTATCATAGTTCCAACCCCTGCACACTATGAATATATTATACCATACCGCAGCATTTTTTATATTTTTTTCCGCTTCCGCAGGGACATAAGTCATTTCGGCCGGGTTTTGCGCCTTCGGGAAGTGCGGGTTTTGATTCTTCTTCTGCAGGAATAAATCCCATAAGTTCAGAGAAGGTTTTTGAGGCATACAGTACACTGGTGGGCGACATGATTTTATTAGCCAGAAAATGCGCCTTAAACTCGTCTAACAAAGATTCAAGCGTATAATCTTTCTGGTAAATTTCATTTACGATTTTCAAGAAATTCGGATATGCATTATACAGGCGAACAACGAGATTTGAGGGAAGTTTGTCATTTTCTAAAAAGTTTTTAACACAAGTTTCCCATCCTTCAATGGACTTGTAATCTTCTGATTCGAAAATTTTGCATAAAGTACCGTAAAATGGCACTATATAAAGCCCGAGCTCGCTGTCATAAATTACGCCCACATCGTATTTTTCTTTATGACTGGAGAATCCGCCGAGCGAATTTTCAAGAAAATTGTCATATGCGCTGTCAAATTCTCCGACTTTGAAGAATCTGTATACTTCCGGTTCTTTTATAAAGTTTTTTATTTCTTCTTTGTCTGCGTTTTCCTCAAAGCAGAAGTCGTTGAATGCGGCGATAAGATTGTCGGCATTGTCGTTTGTTGTGATAACAACGTCAGTGTCAAAGCATTCTTTAAATTTTTCACAGAATTTTGCAATTTCTGATTCAATATCCTTGAGTTTTTCAGGATTGTTTTTGTAGAGTGCTTCGGGCTCTTCAATGATTTTTGCAACAGCACGTTTGTACATCATATCTTTGTTCAAAGACGAGGCTGTATCACTGATTTCTACAATGTAATATTCATTTTCGTATTCAAAAATTCTAGCTGCAATATAAGAACCTTTGTAAATTCCTCTAAGATGCGACATTTTTACAAGCGGAAGCACTGTATAAGTTTTTTCATCCACCATATTGTACAGTTCAAAGCCGTTTTTGAAGACATTTTTTACTTCAAAAATCGAGTTAATGGAATTTTGGAAAGATTTTATAAGTTTTTCTTCATGCGAGTCAAGATTTTTGTTTTCATCAAGGTATTTTGAAAAAACTGTCTCATGCTGCCTGTTTAAAATCCTCTCAAACACATAGGTCGTCAAGATACCCTGAATCTTTGACTGAGGCGCGTTATACGCTCCGATGGTCTTTAAATACTCATCAAAATCAGCACGGATTTCTTCGTTATCCAGTGCAAAATTAAAAACTTTTGAAATAGTGTTGCTGATATCTGTTATTTTTTCTATTACTGACATTTTTGCTCCTTCAATTTTAAAACAGCACTGTGACGCGCAGTATTTCCGCATTCTTTCCTGTATGAAAAGAATATATCATTACAATCATAAGTACAATAGCCGCATAAGTCAATCCGACTTACTCCTGTTTCTTCGAGCTGAATTTTATTTAAAAGTTTTAAATCAACAAGATACTTGTCGTCATGACCCGCTTCTTTCCAGAATCCGTCTCTGTCCACACATCCCATGAGCCTTAAAAACACAGGTTCATCCACTTCAAAGTGTTTCATTGAAATTGCAGGCCCGATTGCAGCTATTATATCATCAGTCCTTGAGCCGAAAAGTTCTTTCATAAACTCTACTGTTTTGGGAACAATATGTGCCTCTGTGCCTCTCCATCCGGCATGGGCAATTGCGCCTTTGTTGAGTTTTTCATCCCACAGAATCACAGGCACGCAGTCTGCAAAATTCAAATATATTGCAATATCAGAATCATCCAACACCAGTGCATCTACGCTGTCAAAGTCCATGCCGGTCTGAGCTTTTTCGATGTTGGCGGTATGTTTTTGCACCGGCTTTATCAGGTGGTTTGTTCCGAGATATTTTTTTACAATCTCCCTGTTTTTTTCGCATTCTGCCTCAAGCTCCGGTATATCACCGTGAAAGAGCGGAAGCTCTCTTGTGGTGAAAAAATGCTCAACGCCATCGAGCATTGTGGATTTTAGAACTTTTTTTCCGTTTATTTCATCAAATACAAACATTACTTCTCAAACGTATTAAACAGCCTGTCTCCTGCATCTCCAAGCCCGGGAACAATATATGCTTTTGAATTCAACGATTTGTCAATGTGGGCTGTATATATTTTCAGCCCCGGAAAGTCTTTTGTCAAGACCTCCAGCCCCTCAGGCGCTGCAAGTACTGAAATAAAAACAATATTTTCTATTGAAATACCCTTTTTCAAAAACAGTGACACTGCAGCTTTTGAAGAATTCCCGGTTGCAAGCATAGGGTCTAGCACAAACACTTTTATTTTCTCTGGATTTGAGTATGATACAGGTGTTTTGTCGTAATACCAGACTGGCTCTAAAGTCGCTTCATCTCTATACATCCCGACATGCTGGATACTTGCTTCGGGGTAAATTTCTTTTGCAACCTCTGACAATGCGAGTCCTGCTCTTAAAATAGGGGCGAAAACGATTTTGTATGAATCATCTATTTTTAAAGCGTCGCATTCTGCAATAGGCGTTTCTACATGGCAGCATGAGAGCGGAAGATTTTTTGTGGCAGTGTACATGAGAATCTGTGCCACGCGTTTCAGGGAATTAATAAAAGAGTCCGCTGATGCATTTTTGTCCCTGATGTGCGACATATTATGCTCACAGAGCGGATGATTAACGACTATAACATTTTCAAAATCTGTTTTCATGACTTTTTACCTTCTTTAATAAAGTACTTTGCTGTTCGTTTACATCGTCCATAAATGTGTTTATCTCACTGAGTTCTTTAGGATTTTTTATAAATGTTTTTAATGCGGCAACTGTTCTGTCATTAGCCATTTTCATAAATCCTGTTGACATAAGAACAAGATTCTGGGCTATGACGGTCTGGTTTACATAAATATCCTGAACACGTCTGGGCTGTGTAACTGTTATTATATTCTTTTTGTCCTTGGAACTTGCAGGCGTGAGCTCAAGAGATTTTGAACCGCCCATGCCCGTAAATTCGACTGTCGCAACCATGCTCTCAGGCATGTTGATATCTTTGTCAGTAATAATAAAACTTACAAAAACATCGTCGTCGTTAATTAGCGAAATTCCGGATACGTAACCTATCTGATAGCCGAGCATTTTTACGGGCGAGCCTTTTATCAGTCCGTCTACGTCGTTGAAGAACGCATAGTATGTGTAATTTTTTTTCACATAAACACTATAGCTGTAGACTCCGATAAACAGGGCAGTAAACAGCACAAGTACCCATACTAAAAATTCTGTCAGCCATAGAGTATGTTTTTTCATTCTTTAATTATACCAGTTTAAAAGAAAAGAGTCATTTTTTGTTAAGACCGAGCAAATCATTCATTGCGCACCTGTATATGTCCGGAGCTGCAACTAATGTCCTTTTTGAAAGGTATTTTACACCGAGTTTTTCAGCAATAAAGCCAATATTGTATGTAGCAGAAACGAGTAATACTGGAGTGTCTTTGTAATCATCCAGCTCTCTCATCTGCTTTACAAGCCATTCTCCAGCAAACTCGGGTATAAAATCCGATTCCATCTGCAAGTCGGTTATAACAGCGTCGTACTTTTCCTGTTTTAAACAGTTTAGTGCAGTTCTGGCATTTTTAACAAAACAAATCCCGTATTCGTCTTTTCCAAAGTATTCCTCTAGGAGTGTTTTTTGTAAACACAGCCAATCTTGATTATCTTCTGCAAGTAAAATTTTAATCATAATTTGATTATACAAAAATAGTTGAATCATGTACACCTTATTTTATACTTTTGTGTAATTTTTTATACAAAAAAATCGGTCAATATGTTTTTGAGGCGACAATATGAAGATATTCACCGCTATTCAAAACTTAATAAACAGAATTAACGACATTGATAAGAAAACAAAAAATATGGCAAAAGAAAACAGATATTCTTCGAATCCGTTTGATTTCAGATTTGCCCGCACGTATGCGTGGGTAGAGAAGAAAAAAGATTCTAATAATCAGTGAGTTCCGTCATCAGACCGAGAAACTCGGGGAATGAAATATCAACCCACTGAAATTCATTAATTTTCAGGGAGGATTCGCTGGCAAGTCCCAACACATATAGACTCATCGCCAGCCTGTGATCGTGGTAGCATTCCACATCACAGCCTCCGTTTATATTAATTTTGCCCTCTATTATCATTCCGTCCGGCGTTTCTTCAATTATAGCACCTGTCTTTTTCATTTCATGTACAAGACACTTTATGCGGTCAGATTCTTTGTTTCTCAAATCCTGTGCGTCTTTGATGGTTGTAGTGCCCTCAGCCTGCGTGGCAAGAACAGCAATAACAGGTATTTCGTCAATCAGCCGGGGAATAATTTCGCCCTCTATAGTAATACCTTTGAGGTTAGAATATTTTACTCTTATATCTCCGACTTCTTCATTGCAGACGGTTTCCTGATGAAGTATTTCGATATCCGCGCCCATTTTTTGCAGAACCTCAATTATCCCCGTTCTTGTCGGATTGAGCCCGACATTTTTTATAACAATATCAGAATCCGGAACAATTGCAGCAGCTGCCATAAAAAATGCAGCTGATGAGACATCTCCGCACACTGATATATTTTTAGGGGTAAGTTTTGATTTTCTGACAGAAACAGAAGAGCCGTTTATCTCTAAATCAGCATCAAGATACTTAAGCATTCTCTCTGTGTGGTTACGCGAAACATATTCTTCGGTTACAGTAGTTTTGCCGTCCGTATTCAAACCTGCAAGCAGAATACAGGATTTTACCTGCGCAGATGCAACAGGCGTTTTGTAATCAATAGGAAACAGCTCGACCCCTTTTATGTACAGGGGCGCTTTAAAAGCGTTGTGCTGAATTTTTGCACCCATAAGCTCCAATGGAAGAATAATCCTCTTCATAGGTCTCTGGCTGAGGCTCAAATCACCTGTGAGAGTGGCTGAAATCCCCTCCTGAGCAGCAAGAATTCCTGAAAAAAGCCTCATCGTCGTGCCGGAATTTCCGCAATCAAGGAGATAGTTATCGAGTTTATCTTTGAATGCGTTTTGGGCATGAATAACGACATGCTGCTCTGACGGAATCTCAATTTCACAGCCCATTTCTCTTATTATGTTCAGGGTACTGTGACAGTCGGCTCCGTTTGAAAAATTTGTAACTTCAACCGTTCCTCCCGTCAACGAGGCAAACATTGCGGCACGATGGCTTATTGATTTGTCAGAAGGTATTGTTATAATCCCTCTGAGAGGTTTTGTGAATTTAGAAATGATGTCCATTAATTGTATCTTTATATTATATCTTTATAGGATTCTTCGCTTGTGAGCATATCGTAGTTGAGCTCGTTTTCATTGTCAGCAATTATTGTTGCGACAACAGCGTCGCTTGTGACATTCAGCATGGTTCTGAACATATCAACGATTCTGTCCACAGCAAACAGGAATGCAAAACCTTCTACCATCTGTGAAGTAGTCAGCCCCATTCCGTTCAGAACAAGTGCAATTGTAATAATTCCGCCTCCCGGAATACCTGCACAAGTGCTGGCTGCTACTATTGCAAGGCCTGCAATCACAAGATACATCAAAGGTTCGAGATGTATTCCATATGCCTGTGTTAAAAACAATACCGCAACAACCTGAAAAAGTGATGTTGCATCAAAGTTCAGGGTTGCGCCGAGCGGAAGCACAAAACTGCAAACCTTGTGAGACACACCTCGTTTTTCACAGCAGGCAATAATAAGCGGCAAAGTTGCTGAACTGCTTGCCGTTCCGAAGCCGACCATCATTGCTTCCGCAATAGAGGCAAAGAACAGACGGATAGGAACTTTGCTGAATATTTTCATTATAACCGGATAAACAACGAATAATTGGATTGCAAATCCGACAAGTATTGCGAAAAAGTATTTTGTAATACTCGAGAATATAGAAAGTCCGAACGAAGATATCGCAGTGGCAGTCAGGGCAAATATACCAGGTGCAGCAAGATACATGATTCCGTCTGTGACTTTCATCGTTGCCGCAAATATCGATTCGAAAAACGAAACCACGGGTCTGTTGATTTCTCCGACTTTTGAAAGCGCTATTGCAAATATCATTACAAAAACGACTATCGGTATCATATCACCAGTAGAAAAAGCTTCCATCGGGTTTGCCGGTATTATATTTAAGAAAATATTTGAAAGATGGTCTTTTTGATCCTGAATAGCTGCTTCAACAGTAGCTTGTGAAGAAAGTGCAGCCTGTTCGCTGATAAAAGACTGAACCCCCACGCCCGGTTTTACAGCCAGAGCCAGCACACCGCCGATTGTTACTGCTGTAAGGGATATAAGAGTGTAATAGAAAATCATTTTTTTACCGAACGAGGCAAGCTGTTTGTTGTCTCCTATACTCGATATCCCGATCACTATTGCCGAGAATATCAAAGGTATAATTATCATCTGAATAAGTCTGATGAAGGCCTGCCCTATAAAATTCAGCACGCTGTACAATATGTTATATGCAACACTTCCCTCTGGAGTTCCGGCATGCTGGGTGTGCATTAATATACCTATCAGCACACCGGCAATTAAGCCGAAGAAGATATGTCCGTTTCTTTTAATACCCAGTCCCAGGGCAATCAGTATCTGCATATGTAGCTTCATGTTTCTATCCTTTTCTAACTCTTATATATAACTGTATCTTTTCAGACAAGTACAATAATTCTACTATTTTTTGTGCAATAACACAACAATCTTGTATATGATAAGATATTTTTATGGAAAATTTAATCAAAACTGCACTAAAAAAACTTTGCAAAAATGCAAATATAATATATGACAAAAACCTCTATGACAGACTTATCCGCCTGAAGGCTTCAACAAAAAGCCAGAGTTTAAAAAATAAAATCTCTTATATTTTAAAAAATATTAACCTTGCTTTTGAAATAGAGCGTCCGATGTGTCAGGATACGGGCTCTGTCATTGTTTTTTTCAAAATAGGCACAAATTCAAACTATGCCGGAATAAATTTCAATGCCCTTGCAAATTCTGCAGTAAAAGAGGCATACGAGGAAAATTATTTCAGAAAATCAATTGTTAAAAATGCCCTCTCTAAGCGCACAAATACGAACACTAACACACCCTGCGAAGTTTATATTGAATTTGAAGATTCAGATGAAATAAAAATAGATGTTCTTGTAAAAGGTGCAGGCTCGGAAAACATGAGTGCCGTGAAAATGTTCCCGCCATCTGCCGCACAGTCAGAGATTTTTGATTTTATTAACGGAGTAAT
The DNA here is from genome assembly GCA_944322755.1 of Candidatus Gastranaerophilales bacterium. Taxonomy (GTDB): domain Bacteria; phylum Cyanobacteriota; class Vampirovibrionia; order Gastranaerophilales; family Gastranaerophilaceae; genus CALUPY01. Next base: position 21,538 of record CALUPY010000003.1, read on the forward strand.
AAATACCGCAGGTGAAAAGGCATGCCCGCCTGTTGTTGCTGGGGTAGGAATAGGCGGAACGCTCGACGGAGCTGTTCTTCTTTCAAAAAAGGCGTTTTTTGATTGCAACGAACCGGAATTTTGCAAGGAATTTCTTGATTACGCAAAAAATGAAAATATTCTGGATGTCAGAACCTGTTCATCATTCTCGCATATTGCATCGCTTCCAGTTGCTGTCAGCTTAAACTGCCACTGTACAAGACATGCTTCCTGCGTCATTAAAAAAGATGAAGTTGTTTATGACAGCGAACCTCCTGCATTTAAGAACATTGAACTAAAAAATCATGCAAAAGAAGTTTTTGCCGCAGATATTGAAACTGTAAGAAATTTGAAACCCGGAGAAGAAATACTTTTAACCGGCGAGATTCTCACAGCGCGGGATGCTGCTCACAAACGGCTGTTTCAAATGATGAAAAATGCACAGCAGCTGCCGTTTGAATTAAAGGACAAAATTATTTTTTATGCGGGCCCGTGTCCTGCAAAAGAAAATGAAATATCAGGCCCGACAGGCCCTACAACAGCCTACCGGATGGATAAATACTGTGAAGATTTCTATAGCTCGGGAGTCCTTGCCACAATCGGAAAAGGAGAACGCTCAAAAGAAGCGGAGTATGCAATAAAAAAATATAAAGGAAAGTACTTCACAGCCATAGGCGGGATTTCCTGCGTGCTTGCGCAGTGCGTAAAATCATCGCGCACAGTTGCATTTGAAGATTTGGGAACAGAGGCTGTCAGATGTCTTTATGTTGAAAAGCTGCCGGTCACGGTTGGTATTTAATTTACAAAACGTCTAATAACACTCTTTGAGACTTATATACAACTTTACTCTAAATATGTGCAAAATAGTGCTATAATGTCATTCCGAACTTGTTTCGGAATCTTACCGTTGATAAGCTCCTGTGCAAAACCGGACATATTGCACGTAATCAAAGATTTCGGCAAAAGCAGTCAAACTGCTTCAGGGTGACAATTTTGGCTTTTTTTAGTGTAAACTGCTATATAAATCCCTTTATTTTGTACTTTTATTTTTAATCTTTGTATTATAAAATTTAAAATAATAAATAAGTAAATAACAAGAGAAAGTTGAGGGAAATTATGGCAAATATAATACAAGGACAGCTTGTCACTCAGGGAGAAAAATTTTGTATTGTTATTTCAAGGTTCAACGAGTTTATCGGTTCAAAACTTCTCTCAGGTGCTATCGACGAGCTTGTACGCCACGGGGTCAGTGAGAGCGATATTGACGTAATCTGGACACCAGGCGCTTTTGAAATACCGCTTATTGCAAAAAAAGCAGCGGAAACAAAAAAATATGATGCAATCATAACTCTGGGCGCAATCATACGCGGTGCAACAAGCCACTACGATTTTGTCGCAGCTGAGCTGTCAAAGGGCATTGCGAATGTATCTTTGTCCACCGGTGTACCTGTTTTGTTCGGTGTTTTAACAACAGAAAATATAGAACAGGCAATAGAACGTGCAGGCACAAAAGCGGGCAACAAAGGCGCTGATGCTGCAAAAGCTGCCATTGAAATGGCAAATCTCGCAAAACAGTTTTAATAAAAAAACAAAAACGGGAAAAGGGCAATGGAAAAAAGAACACTTTTTAAAAATTTCAGGTTTTACGGCTTATTTTTTGCGCAGCTGCTATCTCATTTTGCAGACGCAATAAGCATGTTCCTTCTCGGAACATTTCTTGTGACCATATCCGAAAGTGTCGGAAAATCTATTGCCGCCGCGTTTCTTGCTTTTTTAATTCCCCAGCTGATATTTGCACCTCTGGGCGGAGCATTATGCGAAAAATTTTCCAAAAAGCTTATACTTGCGCTTAGCTGCTTGTTCAGATTTTTTGCGCTGCTTGTAGTTGCCGTATGTTTGGAAAAACTCGACCATGCTGGAGTATTCGCATGCGCCGCAGTTATAGGCACTTTTGCTTCCTTTTTCTATCCTGCAAAAATGTCTGCTGTTCCTGACATTGTAAAAAGCAGCCAGCTTAAATATTCAAACGCTTTTCTTTCCACAACCGCAATGACAGCGCTTTTGCTCGGTACTCTCGGGGCAAACTGTCTGTGGATGTGCGGAAAACAGGCTGCATTCGGCATTGTTTGCGCAATGTATTTTATTGCAGGACTTTTAGTTCTGGTTGTAAATGTTTCAAAAAAGAATAATATACAGCAGGGAATTATTGATTATTTAAAAACTCATAAAAAAGCTTTGTTTATTGTTCTGTCTGTATTATTTTTGCAGTTCAATACAGCAATTGTGCTGAATATATTTAATGCAATGATGACAGATTTTTACGGGCTGGGTGTACTGGATTTAACTGTGCTTCGCACGTTTCTGGGTCTGGGATTGATTTTCGGAGCGCTATTAGTGCTTTTGCTGTCAAAATTTGTTAAAGCCAAAAAAATGTTAACCGGTTCAGCTATTTTTTTCGCAATACTCTGCATTGGTACGCTGCTTTGTACAAATGCAATAATTTCTTGTATCTGGGTGTTCCTGACCGGACTGGTTTCTGCTATAGTGATAACACTGCTTGATACATGTGCCCAGAAAATACTTCCCTCAGGCTTAAGAGGCGGACTGTTCGGTATAACAGCAGCCTTAAATGCATTGGTTTTTATAGCGGGAACACTAATTGTTGCAAACTTGGTCGGGTTTGTTAACCCGCTTGAAACATTTAAATCAGCAGGCGTTTTTGCTTTTATCTTAATGATTGTCTTCTTTATTGTTTTACACAGCATTAGAGCAAAAAAGCACTAAACAGCAGCCTTGCATTTTCGTTTAAAATAGCGCATATTAATGTCTGTCTGGTTTTTGGATTTGGATATTTCTTGTTTCAGAAAATTCACAACGTGCTTCTTTGAGCTTTTCTCTGGTTTCTTCATCAAGGCTCTGGCTGGAAGCAAGCCTGTCCACAAAACCGTTGTTGAGTTTTACGGCTTTGGGCAGAGCGCCTATTTCATCAAGAATATCTTTAATTTTTACAAAATCGTATCCGAAACTCTGTTTTGACTGGTAAATAAGAGTTTCGCCCGTGACTGCCGTGACAGGTTCTCCGCCTTCTTCAAAATATATTTTAAAAATGGAACGTAAATCCTGAAGCTCTGACTGCATAGTTTGAACAGCCTGCTGAATGCGAATATAGCGCTCAAACAAATATTCTATATTTTCAACCTGTTTTAACTGCCAGTCATATTTTTTGTCATAAAGTTTTTTGAGTTTCGGATATGCCTGCGCAAGCCCGATTGTGTCAGCCATTGCACGATGGCGTGTATCGAATTTTACATCGAATTTGTTCATTAAATTCTCGAGCCCGTGAGATTCCAAATCCGGATAAACCTCTTTGAAAAGCATCTGGGAGTCGATTCTGGTGTTTGTAATAGGTTTATTGTAAAGACGTTTCGATGCTTCGTTAATGAAGTTGTAGTCAAAAATCGCATTGTGCGCAACAATCGGATAGTCGCCGATAAATTCAAGAATTTTGGGCATGACTTCGTCTTCCGTCGGAGCATCTGCGACCATCTCCTGCGTAATTCCATGAACAGCCATGCTCGATTTTCTGATATGCTGCTTCGGATTTATCAGGGTTTCATACTTATCTTTAATCTTTCCGTTCTCAAGCCTCACGGCAGCGAACTCAATCATTCTCTCTTTGGTATAGTCCAGACCTGTGGTTTCTACGTCCAGAACTATTTCTATAACTTTTTTTCTTGGCATTCTTCTATTCCTCAAAATTATATTATCATAAACAATACTCGATTAGCCAATTTAAAAAAATTGTTTAACATAAAAAATAAAAATGTGAGATGTAAAGTTAGAATTAACACTCTAAAAATTCAATAATACCGGCAAAAAATCCGAAAATGGTCTCAGGACTTGATTTTTGTTTTTTTTGTAATATTATGTTTAAGAGCATTGAGTTTATCTCAGCTTCCGGACTAAATCGAACGTCAAAACGATTGAAAACGGAAAATGTTCGCGGGGGGTTACCCCGGGTGTTAATTCTAACCCCGTATAAGTTACAACAACAGAGGATTTTCATTTGATTAGAAAGTTACTGACACTAACCTTACTATTCATGTTATGCATTATTGCAAGTCCACAAAAAGCAAACTCAGCACCGGCATCGAAAGTAACAGTGAAAGAATACATTGTTAAACATTCGATTGAAATGGGCATTGATCCCGCTTTGGGCTTGAGCATAGCGAAAATGGAGTCAGGTTTTGTCCACGAAAAAAGAAGTCCCTACGGTGCTGTAGGCGTGTTTCAGCTTTTGCCTTCCACAGCAAAAAGAATAGGCTACAATCCCTATTCGCTCTCAGGCAATATTCAGGGCGGACTCGCTTACTACAAAATGATGTATGAAATGTTCGGCTCAATGGAGCTTGCTCTTGCAGCATACAATGCAGGGCCGGGCAACGTAAGCAAGTACAAAGGTGTTCCGCCGTTTGCGGAAACAAAAAGATTCGTCAGAGGTATCATGAATGAATACCAGATGCAAAAAGCAAATCCCGATCCGGCAATCGCAAAATACCAGACAAACAAACCGTCTTTGATGATTGACCGCTCGGCTAACGTATTGAAACAGGTTAACAATGAATATTTCATTACTGATTTGCCTTTTGTCAGCCTGACTGAATCTATTTAAAAAAACTAAAAATTACGTAAAATTATGTACTTTACGAGTGAAAAGACCGCATGCAGTGCGGCCTTTTTGCTTTTTGCACCCTTTTTGCGTTTGTAATTTTAGTTTTCTTAAACTTTATTTGCTGCATGTTATTTTAATATTGCTGACTGCAGTCATAAAATGAATCATTGTACAAATGCTGCCAGAGAAAATTTTTCCCAAGAAATTTATGCCGGGAAAATTTCTGATAATGAGCAATGTGACTTGAACGGATTTTTTGACAAAGCGAACAGGCACACTGCGAAGCGAGCAGCAGTGAAACTGTCTTTGAAGTGCATATTGCAGGTGACTGCCATTTGAAAAGGTAAGCACATGCCGGGCAGCATATGCGTAACGGATTAGATATAAAAACAAAAAGAAAAGCGGTTAGTTTTACCCAACCGCGAAATTATAAAAGCACGTATAAAGCGTATTAAAATTTTTATAAAGTCTGCATCTGCATTTCAGAGGCTTCTTTGCCGAACTGCATTTCATACAAAAGTCTGTACTTTCCGTTCGGCAGGTTCATAAGCTCATCATGCGTACCCATTTCAATGAGTTCACCTTCGTTTATCACCGCAATACGATGAGCATTTTTAATAGTAGAAAGTCTGTGCGCAATAACAAAAACCGTCTTGTCCTGAATAAGATTGTCGAGCGCTTTTTGTACAATTGCCTCGGATTTGTTGTCCAGTGCTGATGTTGCCTCATCAAGTATAACAATCGGCGCATTTCTAAGCATTGCACGCGCAATAGCAACACGCTGGCGCTGTCCGCCCGAGAGGGTTGTGCCGCGTTCTCCTATTTCTGTATCAAGACCGTCCGGCATTTCATGTAAAAATTCATCCAGATGCGCCATACGGACAACGTTATCTATCTCATCTTCAGTTGCATTAAAATTGCCCATAAGCAGATTCTCTCTTATTGTTCCTGAAAACAGGAAGTTGTCCTGAAAAACAACCGAAATATGGTTTCTCAGAGATTCGAGCGTTATATCTCTTATATCAATTCCGTCAATTCTGATTGCACCCGACGTTACATCATAAAAACGCGGGATGAGGTTAGCTATCGTAGTTTTACCGCCTCCGGAATTTCCGACAATAGCAAGGGTCTCGCCGACTCCGACTTTGAAATCTATATTTTTCAAAACCGGTGTTCCCTCAACATATTCAAAACTTACATGGTCAAACTGAACACCATGCTCAATTTGTTTAAGCTCTATTGCATTTTCTCTGTCCTTGAGTTCCGGATAAATATCAAACAGCTCAAACGTTCTTCCCATTGCGACAAAAATTGTCTGCAGGTTGGTCATGGTGTTGCCGAGCGTTTTAACCGGCTTGTAAAGAAGCAGCAGTGAAGTCACAAAAGAAAGAAGGCTGCCGCTTGTCATTGCACCCGAGGTCACAAGATGGGTACCGTAAGCCATAACCAGCGCAATACCGACAGACGCTATTAAATACATAATAGGAGACATCCATCCTGCACGTTTTACGAGCGACATATTTACATTGAATGATTCATTGATTTTGTCAACAAATTTTTTCTTCTGATATTGTGCGAGATTGTATGCAGTCATTATTTTATTGCCCGCATATGTTTCATTAAAATTGGTGGTAATATTTCCGGATATCTTCATATTTTTATTCGATGCGGATTTAATTCTTTTTCTAATAAGAGCAACGGGCAAAAATGCAACCAGAAGCACAACAACACCGACGACAGCAAGTTTCCAGGAGTTGTAGAGCATGACGCCAATCAGTGCAACTGCGCCAAAACCTGCACTCATAAATGCTTTCAGGTTATCAAGTATTCCTTTTGATGCAGTATCAGGGTCTGTGAGATATCTGGTCAGGATTATTCCGGATGAATTTTCGTCAAAAAATTTCGGATCCATGTGTACGAGTTTGTCAAAAAGTGCAATTTTTACGGAGTTTGTGACTTTCTGGCCAGTCCAGTTTGTAAGATATTCGTTAAGGTACCTTAAAACACCCTGTAATCCCGCAAAAAGAACTATGCCGAACGGTATCAGCGCCGCCATCAGCATATTCTTCTTAATGAGAACTTCATCCATATAGGGCTTTAGAGCATACGCAACAACACCGTCCAGAAGCCCGACAGGTATTGCAACAATGAAACCTAAAATAACTCTGCCAAGTACAGGTTTTATAAATTTAAAAATACGTTTGGTCAAATATACATAACTAAACGAAGTCTCGGCTGTCGTGTCTTTGAGTTTCATCTGTCCTCACTCCCTTGTTCGCTTTTAATTTATATTAACCGAAACATTTTTTTAAATCAATTTGTTAATAATAATTATTTAAAATCTTAAAAAAAGCTTGCGAGATATTTTCCGTTATGATAGTATGATAACTAACGTGATAACATTTCATACAACCAAATCACTTCCAATATCACTTAATTATACAAACGGCTGCTTTTTTTGCAGTCTTTTTTTTATCACCAAATTTCTGATTCTTAATTAAAAAGCGCACGACTAACAAAGGCAAAACAGACACAAAACTACTTATAAAAAATTTATTCAATTTAAAGATGTTTCATGTCCTTTATTCTGTAAGTCGCCGTTTTGCATATTTTTTCTGGATGTTCTCAAATCATGTGCACTGTCAATGTCCAGAACAAGTTTGACCAACATATGCGTCAAAAGCAGCATCTGAGGTGAGATTCTTGATGTACCTGAAAAGTTTATTTTAGTTTCTTTGGATTCTTCGTTTTGTTCTGTTTTTCTGGAAACATAAGCAATTTTAGCATTTTTTACAGACGACTCCATTCCAATAGCCGCTTTCAAATCCTCTTTAGGAAACGTTTCTGAACACGTTATTTCAATATTCAAATCACTGCCATCTTTAAATAGAAATATTTTTACAACCCCGAAATATTTTGTTGTAATTATTATAGTAATTGTGTCATCTGAGTCTTTATTCCTCTTTTCAGAGCCTTCTTCGAATCCAATGTTAAATCCTGCATTTTCCGTCAATGGAAGCCACGGAAGATACATAAGCATGATATTTTTCAAAACCTGTGCAGGGTTTGTATCACTGACAGCAATACAGGCATTAATTACAGAAGATAGCTCCTTTAACTGCTGTGTATTATAAATACCTGACTGGTTAAGAATAGCAATCATTTTCGCAAGTTTTTCAACAGCCTCTTTTCCGTTTTCTTTGAGCAACACCACAAGCTTTGAGATATCAAGCGTTTGTGTCATAAGCATTGCGAGTTCTTTTTGGGCAATTTGTGTTTTTCCGTCTGTAATAACCAATTTTAAAAATTCCTGTATATCGTCCGGAAAGCTAAAAAGCTCTTTCAAAAGTGCGGAACGTTCCATGGCGCTAAGCTGTTTTAATTGCATCTGGGTCAGCAGGATATTGCTCTGCTGTACAAAATTACGCTGGATATTTTGGACAGTCTCATTGATGATTTTTGCGGTAGTTTTTTGCGCCTCAACAAATTTTTCTGCGTTAACATTTGCAGCCTGAGTATTGCGCGACTGCTGTCCCGCTACGTAATCAAAGGAACTTTTAATAAACTGACCGAGATTTATTTCACTCATAAAACTGCCTGTAAAAAGATAAGTATACTTATTATAGTATACTTATCAGATTAATAAAATACATTAAATAGTCAATAAACCGTAGACAAACCTTTTCTATTCCCCGCTATACCGGTAAAGGTTCAGGTCTTGAACCCGCATAGCATAGTAAGGAAGCGGTTTTGACTTTTCTTTCATAAAGAGATAGAAGGTTTTGTTAAAGAAGAAGTTGCGTCCCCAGTTGTCATTTGGTATCGGCATTGACATCGTCTTTATATCCATAAGTGCTTCGCTTTTCAGTCTAACACCGGCGTTGTTCATATTAAAATCAACATTCTGAAGCGCCTGCGCAATATAGAGTCTATCCGTATTAAGTATCTCTTTTCCGCACAACTGAGGGTATGACACCTCTTGTTTTACAGACATATAAGGAACTTTCAGCCTGTCTCCCGCAACAAAATCCTTTGAGCCCTTATATTTTTTTGAACGTTCGATCATAGAAGCATAGATATTTTTAAAAGAAGTGTTTTTTTCGGTTCTGTAAAGAATAACTTCATCGTTCTGCCCCTGGAGTGCAACCGCATAGTCAAAAGGCGAGTTGTAGAACAGAACCTTTACAGCATTGTACATATATGAGGGACTTTCTTTATCTATACCGAAATATTTGTATTTTTCTTTTGAATAATTAAATTTTTCTTTGTCTTTTAACGCATCGAATTTTGCACCAAATTTAAAATCCTTTTTCAGCATTGCATAGACAAGGTAAGCATTTGACTTGTCAGACCAGTTCACACGGTTTAAAAGTTCGCTCGTCTCTCCGAATTTTTCCATCAAAGCCTTTTCAATCTGCTCTTTCAGGTTTAAAGAAGTAACTCCATAAGCTGTATAATAAGAATTTTCAGAGAGCATGGATTTTTTAAATTCCTGTTTATTAAGCTCATCAGCAAGGTCGGATTCAAACATTTTAAATTTTACAGGGCCTTTGACAATATTGTCAGAAAACTCGTTCCAAACCAGCTGGAACGTACCGACCCAGATTTTGTTCTGCTGACCGGAACTCTGGGAAAATACAGGCAGCATTTCCGGACGCTTCTGCTGTGCAACAACGCATCCGGCCACTACTGCAAAGAGCGCAAATATTGTTAAAAGTTTTTTCATCTGTGCTTCTCCTCCTTTGTTTAAAACTGCGTCATAAGGACTCTGCCGACTATAACCAAAAATTTTACGCTGATCGCTGATTTCGTCAGGTCTGTTTAATAATATATTATCACATACTAAAAAGTTAACTATTGTAAAAATTCTCATGCCATCTATAAAGTTTTTCATAAAAACTGCCGATAAAAATAACAGGTACAACAAAGGAGTTAAGTATGGAAATCGATAAAATTAAAGCAGGTCAGTACACTTCATATAAAGTAAAAGACTCTGATGAAACAAAAAAATCAGAAGAAACAGAAGAACAAAATGCTGCCCAGCAGCAAATGACAAATATAGCAAACCAGTTTTATGCAGATGTGACAGCTGTAAGTACGGATGAAGATGCTACGGTTATACTGGATGAAAGCAATGCAGCCGACAAAGACGGCTATCAGGCTGCAAAGAATTATGTAAATTCGTACAACGGCACATCAGAGTCAGCTGAGACAGAAGAAACTGCGATAGCCGCACCAGTCGAAGACGAAACAGCAACAGAAACAGAAGAAACAGCTTCCCAAAACACAAATAACGCTGCATTTGCAGACAAAGACGAAGTTTCTCAAGAGGTAGAAAGTCTTATAAAAGACATAAAAACTCAGCTCAAAGCTAAAGGAGCAACAGACGCAGAGCTGAGCAGGCTTGATTATCTGAGCACACACTTTGATGCGGAGACTTTTTTGAACGACAATCCTGACGCGACCCTAAACGACCTTGAAACAGAAATTACAAAAGAAGCGGAAAAACTCACAGACAAGTCACTTTAAATAAGAATGCAAAAATTGTATTTAACATTTCTTAATATTATCAATAAGATTTAGCAATTATTCCTCGTGTATATTGTTTATATATATACGAGGAATAAATATTAGAGACGAGAAACCTACCACAAACCACGAGGAAAAAACCGATTTTGAGGCCCTGTAAATAGGGTCTTTTTTTTTGATTATTACGCCTAAAACGTCTGGAAATTTTAACATCTTAGCAACAGCTTTCAGATATTTTGACTCTGAGATTTCGGTTTTTAGTTCACCCTGCGGTATTTTTTATGATATTATATTTTTTGAGGAAATATACATGTTTAAATATGCAGTAAATTTAATAAAAAATTCATTTCACCCGCTGGACATACCGGAGGGAACAGAGCTTCAATGCGGACAATACATTCTTATCAGGACAGACAAGGGCGAAGAAGCCGCAAAAGTAGTCGTGGTAAACCATAAAATCGCAAAAATCTGGGAAAAGAAAAAACCACAGCCAATACCGTTTATAAGAGTGATGAATGAACGTGATATTGAAATACTTAATGAACTCTCAATTGCTGAAGAAGAGGCGTTTAAAGTCTGCAAAGAACTTGTCTCCCGACACAATCTTAATATGAACCTTACGCAGGCTAAATACACTTTTGATAAAAGAAAAATCACATTTTACTATACAGCACCGGAACGCGTGGATTTCAGAGGCCTTTTAAAAGATTTAACCCAAGCCTTCAAACGAGTGCGCATTGACCTGAGACATATAGGAGTAAGGGACGAAACCTCCCTTATGCAGGGCAACGGGCTTTGCGGACGGCCATTCTGCTGCTGCTCGTTTTTAAGAAGTTTTGATTCGATAAATATTAAGCTCGCAAAAGATCAGGGAATGCCAATTACTCCGGGGAAAATTTCCGGAACCTGCGGCAGACTTCTGTGCTGCCTTAACTACGAGTATCCAAACTATCTCGAAGCAGCTAAAGGCATGCCGCCCATCGGCTCTGCGGTCATGACACCAGACGGATTGGGTCGTGTTTGTTCGCTTCACTTTTTGAGTTCAACCATTGCTGTCAAACTTGAAGACGGAAAAGTCAAAGATTTTACAAAAAATGAAATAGAAATGGTTGATGAAGATGTAAACATTGATATAGATATACAGGCCAACTCATATCAGGAAGTTTCTGACTACAATGTCGATATAAGACAGCTTGAGGACGACAGAAACAGCTCTACTGGCAATCTATAATTTCTTATCCCCTGCTATATTTTATCGCAGCACCAACAAAGTCTTATACAAAGAAACCGGAGGAAATAATAATGCCAAAACAAAAAACACAATACATAATAAAATCTTGTCCCTCGGATGACACTGTTCAACTTGAAAGCCTTTTGAATTCAATGTCAGCAGAAGGCTGGGATTTGTACACTATGCACGAAGCAGAAGCAGATGACGGATTCTGTTTCAACTGTATCTTCATAAGAGATGCAGAAAATACAGAACCTGAAAAAGAAGAGGATTTTGACGAAACCTTCGGTTATAAAACAACAATGCAAAAAATAATATATACTCAAAATGAGCCTTATGAACGATGTGTGGATATTCAAAGAAAAATTAAAGACAAAAGAAACCGTATCCAGAAAATAAAATCCCTTATTGACGAAACATCAGAAGACCAGCGTCACGGACTTAACGAAGAAATGTACAATATAATGGAAGAGCTGAAAACCTTGAGAAAGCAGCTTAATGAAGTAATTTCGCCGGACATTATGAATGATAAAATCGGACAGGAAAAACTTACGCTAAGACTGAGCGAAGAAATTATAGAACTGGTTAATCCGGACAGCGATGAAGTAAACCTTATCGCAAAAACCGTAAAACTCCGTCAGAAACTGGCGGATGAGCTTGGATATATTATTCCTAAAATAAAATTCGAAAACTCTGAAACACTTCAAGCAAACGAATTTTCTATTGATGTAAGAGGTGTAAGTGCAATTTGCGGCAGAGTATACCCGGGGTATTTGATGTATTTTAAAGACCAGCTAAGTCTCGATAAACTGCCAAAAAGCGCTATAAAAGACACGGATATCGTTTCAGGAAAACCGGTAATGTGGCTTCCTGAGGAACAAACAAAAAGCTTTTGGGAATCAGGTCAGGACGCAGCAACTGTAATCATCCGCGCACTCGAATTTATTTGCATCAGATATGTAGACAATCTCTTTGATTATACGGATTTAAACAGATATATAGAAATTGTCGCATCACAAAATCTTTTTCTTGTTGAAAATATCATCCCTGATATGGTTTCTGTATCAGAGTTGAAGTTTTTGCTTACCAGCCTGATAAAAGAATATGTTTCCATAAAAGATATCACTTTTATATTTGAAAAAATAAACGACAGCACTGAAAGTACAACGAAAGAAGAACTCCTGGCTGACGTGAGATTTGGACTATCGCGCACAATATCAAAAAGCGTTGCAAATGAAAACAATATTATTCAGGCATTTGAACTAACAAACGAACACATAAAATATTTTTATGGAAAAATTACTGAAGAGGGTGAAATTTTCAGATTTGACAATGCAAAAATAAAATCAATCGTTGCTAATATAAATAAAGCAATAGACAAACATGGAATAACCGCACCGAACGTTGTCCTGATTGTACCTGAAAACATTCGCTATATAACAAATATGCTTTTTGAACGTGTTATGCACAACGCAAGAGTCATAACAAGAGCAGAAGTTGCTGACGAATTCTTTGCCCAAATCATAGACAAAGTGTAGAAGTAAGAGTGAATTTATGAACGAAATCATTAATAACGCAGAAGAAAAAGTCCAAAAATACTTTAAAAAAGTGGACAAAATAAAAGAACTCAATCAGGAAAAGGTGCTTAGCGCTTTTCAAAAATACAAAATAGGGCTTGAGCATTTTTCAACAGTAAGCGGATACGGACACGACGACATGGGGCGTGAAGCTCTTGACAATGTCTATGCGGATGTTTTTAAAACAGATGAAGCAATTGTTAGAAACCACTTTGTTTCGGGAACTCACGCAATCGCCTGCGCGCTTTTCGGAAACCTCAGACACGGAGAAAAACTTGTTTCTGTCGTAGGAACGCCCTATGACACAATGGAAGAAGTTATCGGCACTAGAGGAAATCTGAGGGCTTCTCTTATAGGACACGGGGTAAAATACGAAGAAGTCGGGCTTGCTAAAAACGAAGAAGGAGAGGAGTTTGCAGACCTCGACGGCATTGAAAAAGCCGTGGATAAATCCGTAAATATGGTGACAATCCAGCGTTCCCGCGGGTATTCACTACGAAAATCTGTTGATATAGAAACAACAAAAAAAATTATAGAAATTGTAAAATCAAAAAATCCTGACTGCATATGCTTTGTGGATAATTGCTATTGCGAATTTGTCGAAGAAAAAGAGCCCACAGAGATTGGCGCTGACTTAGTGGCCGGCTCGCTTATAAAAAACCCCGGCGGAGGGATAGTAGAAGCTGGAGGATACATTGCCGGCAAAGCCGAATATGTAGAGCAGGCAGCCTGCAGACTCACCGCACCGGGAATAGGAAGAGAAGGCGGCGCAATGCTAAACCAGCTCAGGTTAATATTTCAGGGTCTTTTTATGGCACCGTCTGTTGTTTCAGAAGCCATAAAAGGCGCAATACTTGCGTCTCAGGTGTTTGAGGATATCGGTTTTATTTCTACCCCAAAACCGTCTGAACCACGCACTGACCTGATTCAGACCATAAAATTCGGTGCACCGGAGCCATTGATGGCATTTTGTAAAGCACTGCAGTACTATTCACCGGTCGAGTCATATCTTACTCCGATTCCGGATGAAGTACCGGGCTATGACGACAAACTCATCATGGCTGGTGGAAGTTTTATCGAAGGCTCGACAATAGAGCTCTCGGCCGATGGCCCGATGAGACCGCCATTTGCTGCATACATGCAGGGCGGATTAAACTACGCGCACGTAAAAATAGCCTTAAACGGCGTTCTGAAAGAACTCGGCATACAAGGTTAAAAATGTTATACCGGCTATGAGAAGAAGTGACCGCGTTTTGAGTTCAGTGTAATTTCATTAAACGAATACAAACGCGCAGGACGTTTTGAGCCTGATTTTGTGTATTCATCCAGTTCCTTTAATATGGACAAAGCAAGGAATTTTTTTCTGAAATTTCTTTTGTCCAGTTTTTTGTCGAGAATAAGCTCATAAGACTTTTGCAGCTCTGTAAGAGTAAACTTTTCAGGCAAAAGCTGAAACGCAATCGGACAAAACTCCAGCCGTTCTCTGACCCTTTTCAGGGAATATTCAATAATCTCTTTGTGGTCAAATGCCAATGGCGGAAGATTATAAACAGGATGCCACTCAACCTCGGTAATCTCTGAATTGTCCTCAAACGACAGTACAATATCATCAGAGCGGATAAGTGCAAAATATGCGCAGGTAATAACCCTTGCTGTCGGGTGCCTCAACGGGTCACCAAAGGTGTAAAGCTGTTCTAGATAAATGTTTTGAACGTTTGTTTTCTCCTTCAAAATTCTCAATGCAGCTGCATCAATTGTTTCAGATATTCTGATAAAACCGCCAGGAATAGCCCATTTGCCCTTAAATGGTTCATGCGCACGTCTGACAAGGAGCACTTTAAGTTTTCCGTCTTTAATCGTAAAAATAACTACGTCGGTTGTGACCTCATGTGTTTTTGTCTCTTTGAACATCCTTACCCGTCCCGTAATAATTAGTTTTTATAACCTTGGGTATATTTTAAATTAAATAGTGTATTTTGTACAAGTATATTCAAAAAAATTTACAAATACCGGTACAGGACAGATAAAGACAGGATAATCATACAAATAATATTTGTTTTATTCAGAAATTATATTTTTATTAAATTTTATTTACCTTGACGAAAAGTTTGTTTTTTTGAGGTATAATAATAAAGTGGAAGTAAAATCTTTATAGGGGATTAGAGAAATTTCGGCTAAAACTGGAATAATACGGCATATAGTAGTAATGTGCGCAATGTTTTTACTGGCATGCCCGTCTTTTTGTGCGGAAGGCGACCAGCAGTTTGTCAGCCCTTTGCTGCGCCCCGAAGACGTTCAGCCTGCTGAGGAAAAACCGGCTGAACCGGAAGTAAAAATCCACTCTATTGAATTTTCCGGAAACAGACTAATCGATTCAAATGATATATTAATGAACATGACTCTGCAGGAGGGTGACGCCTACAGCGTAGAAACCATTCAGGAAAACCTGAAAAGAATTTACAGCATGGGGTATTTTAACGAAAAGATAAAAGCTGTTCCCCTGAAAGTTGATGACAAAAATATAAAACTCAGAATTTTAGTCGAAGAAAATATTCCGATTACCGGTTTTACCGTAACCGGAAACGATTCGCTCGCCACAAGCGATATTATGAAAATTCTCGATCCTCTTATTGACAAACCCCAGAATATCATCAAAATCAATGAAGCAATCGAGCAAATCCAGGATTTATACGCGAGTGAAGGCTATATTCTTGCGCGCGTCGTATCAGTAACAGATGACCCGGACGGAGTTGTAAACATAGACATTGATGAAGGAACAATCGGTTCTATCACAATCGAAGGCAACAAAAAGACAAAAGATTTTGTCGTAAAAAGAAACGTACTTACTCAGCCCGGAACGGTTTACAACGAAAACATTATTAAACAAGACCTTATGCGTCTGTACGGAACACAAGCATTCAAAGATGTACGCCGTACAATCGAGCAGGATGATGAAGACCCGGGAATCTATAACGTAACGATTCACCTTGAGGAACAGCGAACAGGAACGCTCTCTCTAGGTGCAGGTCTGGATACAGCCACCGGTTTCTTTGGTTCAGGCGGTTTTACGGACAACAACTTCCGCGGAAACGGCCAGCGTGTATCGCTTAACCTTCTTGCCGGTACAGGTATTATCATGGCGGACAACTCCATGCTTAACCGCGCAAACCTGCAGGCAGAAGTCAGCTTCTTCGAACCCAAGCTGAAAGGTACGGACAATGCACTTCTTGTTAAAGCATTCGGACGAGACTTTGCCAGCTATCAGGTACCGCTTTCAATCGAACAGAGATTCGGTATAGAAGCTACCATCTCAAGACTTCTGAACGAAGAAAAAACGCTTACGGGTTCGTTCTCAGTCGGGCTTGAAAACGTTCATGTTAAAGAAGGGGACGCAAACCAGATTCGCAACCTTTATGCATATCATAATATTCCGATTTCAGAACGTGCAAAACAGCTGCAGGGCGGTTTATTCCTGACTTTATCACCGAGTCTTATATACGACACAAGAGACAATACATCTCATCCGAGAAACGGTGTACTTGCTAATGTAAGGTTTGATGAATCACTCGGTGTTGACGACTTTAGTGCAACTTTCGGTAAAATCACCGGTAGTATCAAGAAATACTATCCTGTTGCAAAGAAATCATCATTCTCGCTTGCGTTCAGAGCCGGAGGCCAAATCCACGGAGACATCCCGGAAGTTCTTGCATATCGTTTAGGCGGCCCTTACACCATCAGAGGTTTCAGAATGAGCGGAGTAGGTACAGGTCGCGGTTTTATGATGGGTTCAGCCGAGTTCCAAACTCCGATTCCGTTTGTTGACCGTCTGAGCAAAGCTAAATTCCTCGACAACGTAAGGCTTGCAGCCTTTGTTGACGCAGGTCAGATATTTAACCCGACTGTCACAAATGACATATACTACAGGCCGCTGCACGCTATTACAGCAGGTGTAGGACTGAGAGTTTATATACCCGGTGTCGGTCCGCTCAGCATTGACTGGGGATACCCGCTCACCGGCGTAGGCAACAACCAGAGCAAAGGCGCATTCACATTCGGTGTAGGAGAATTCTACTAACCAATAATCTGTGAGGGAAATATGTACAACAAAGATAAAATCATAAAAGCATCTATTATTGTGGGATTTGTGCTGCTGTTTTTATTGAGCATGCCATTTTTTATCATAGAAAACCCCGAGAAATACAGAAACAATGATGTGTTAAAAAGCGAAGAGCAGCGGGATTCACAGATTGCACAGCAGCAAATGCCAATGCCCCAGCAGACTTTTTCACCAATGCCGCAGACGCAGACAACAAATTCGGCTTATGCAAAAATGCACAACAGCGGAATCCAATACTACTCTCAGCATGACTATATGAATGCAATGGCGATGTTCAAGGAGGCATTGCGCCTAAGCCCGGGAAATAAGCTCGATACATATTATCTTGGGCTATGCGAAAGCAAAATGCATGACTACCCAAATGCAGAGTCAAAATTTGCTTCAGTTGAAACAGCATATGCACATAAAAAAGAGTACTGGCTTGCAAGGGCATTGAATGCAAAAAATCTGCAGCAGGATGAATTTTTAGAAAAAGCGCAGACATATATACAAGAAGCACATGAGCTTGATTCAAGTGACTTGCAGGTTCTGTTCCACAGAGCCCAAATAATGAAAGCAGCTTACAATTCATACAAACGGGCATACAATGTTCAAGACGGAAATCCGACTCTTGACAATCCAAAAAATATTCTTCTCAATGCATATCAGGATTTGTACAGCGCAGCAAAAATGCAAGGTAATGAACAATACGCAGAACTTTCGTCAGAAGCTATTGCAAGAATCCAAAGTTACTCCCGTGTGCAAAATATGATGCAGCAAACAACTACTCCCTCAGCAGAAATTCAAGTTCAAAATCAAAACATAAATCAGAATCACAATCTGCAGCAAAATACCCAATCACAGCAAAATACCGGCGTCCATCCCGCCGATATCCAGCTGATTGAAAACCTGCCTGTTATGGAATAGCGCTCTAGCCGTCACCGCCGCCAAAGAGACCGCTAAAGAAGCTGCCCAGTTTTTTAACTCCGTTTGTGACGCCTTCTGCTGCACCGCCAACAACATTAAACGGTGTTTCTGTCGTAACGGAAGTGAATCCTCCAAGGTTCGAGAACAGATTTGCAACTGACCCCATCGAATTTGTTATACCGTCGGCAATACCGCCGATACCGTTGACCCAGGTCAAAGCTGTTCCGACTTTATTTTGGGCGGTGGTTAAATTGTATCCGCTTGACATTGCGTTATTGTAGCTGTTCCATGCTTTGTCATTCATTCCGTACATATTGTAGCCGCAATTTCCATAATTTATACCAAAAATATTATTGCTGTAGCCGCCAAGCGCTGCATAGTTTACATTACAGTAAAGAGGCGACTGGTCAAAACGGTTCATATTCCAGATATTGCCATACATTGAATTTAGCGGCGTAGTCTGAACAAATGACGAGCCGGGCACTGTAACGTGGCTGCCCCAGCCGGGATTTCTCAGATTAGCGAGACTATATTTCTCTTGCATTTGTTGAAATTGTTGTAATCCTGTTTTTGTCATAATCTCATCTCTTTTTTATCCTCTTATATATATAAAGTATATAGAGATAAAATAATTGACATTTTTAAAACATGCATGTTACAAAACTTCACATTGCCGGTAAAACACCCACAAAAGCTATTTCGAACCAGTCTGACCTACAACATCATTTATATATTTTATGATATTTTCATTATAATAACTGTTTTGTGCAGAAAAAGGAAAAACTGTTTTTTTTAACTCTCCTGAAATTTCATTGACCTTTGCCTGAATACGGGATTTTGAAGTCAAATCTATTTTTGTCGCAACAACAACGCAGGGCAGATTGTGATAGTCTATCCACTCCTGCATTTGGCGGTCATTTTTTTGTATATCATGTCTTGAGTCAATAAACTGTATCAAAAGACACAAGGACTCACGGTTCAACAAATACTCCTCAAGATTTTTCTGCCAGTTGTCCTGCATCGCTTTCGAAACCTGTGCATACCCGTATCCGGGCAAATCCGCCACAATATACTTTTCATCAAAATCAAAAAGATTAATCAGTCGAGTTTTGCCAGGTTTGTTACTGGTTTTTGCGAGTTTATTGTTGTTTGTCAGTGCATTTATAAATGAGGACTTACCGACATTCGAACGTCCTATCAGCGCAATTTCAGGTTTTGCAAAATCCGGACACTGACTGAGTTTTTCCGCACTAACTATGAACTTTGCTTTTTTTACTATCATCTAACTTCTTCTTTTTATACAAAACCGTGTAAAGGAGATTGTACATTTTTGGATTGTTATAGACATTTATCTGGGTCGCTTCATCGGAGATATTGAACTGTATTTTATTTTTTACACCGGTAAGCGAAGTCTCAACATGACAAATCTGTATTATTCTATCTCGAATAATACTCATCGGTTGTGACAAAAAGATTTCAAATGTCTTGAAAATATTCATCACAGGGTATGATATCAAACATATTCTTTTAGTTCAATAAATTGTAAATAAAATGAAATTTAATTTAATGGAATCTTTATAAATTAAACTGAACACAAATTTATTGAACAGTATAAAAAGTCAGATTTTTACAACACAATAACTGCACCCCGTGAACTAAACAGGGCAGCCTGCACAAAATGATATATTTTTCTTTCCGTTTACCGTTTAACACCCTTACATACGGTGCGTAAAGTTTAGAATTACATTGAACGGTATTTATTAAAACAAATTTATTAAGCACTAAGGTTGATAGTGAAGTCTTTCTTGATGTTGTTTTCAAGAAGTTTCTGCAAGCTTTCAAGCTGTGCAGTTGCAGCTTTCTGCTGAGTTTCAAGGTTTTTCTGCTGGAGTTCAAGATAAGAATCCATATATTGAAGCTGTTGAATCTTCGGGTCATTTTCCCAGTCAGAGCCGGTGCAAGCTGTTGATAATGTATAAGCTATGTTCTGTCTTTTGTTGCTTATACCCATGATGCTGAACTCAAGATTGCTTTTGTAAAGAGTCAAGCTCAAAATGTTTGTGTTTACTGCTGCGACAGTCATGTCAATCTCTCCTTAATCATTTAGTCTAGTGGTACGGTGGTAAAAAAGGTTTTAAATTAGGTATTTTTTTAATCTAGTTTTTAAATTTTCTCTCGTACATATATAAAGTATAAACAAGAAATAAAATTGCTATATTTATTATATATTACGTAACAAAAGTTAACAATTACCGTACACCAATAGACAAAAGGGGTTTAGATTATTTATACAGCAGAGGTAAATATATTTAATATATACTTTTTACTACTCTTTATTTAACGCAGCTTCGAGAGCTGTTTCAAGAGTCTCGATTTTTGCCTCAAGAGCCTTTATCTTCGCAGCATCCTCTTCACTTTTAACAGACAAAGATTCTGTTTTTCTTTCATATGCAGAAACAGCTTTCTGGTTTCTGTACGAAGTGATTTTTGAACTCAAAAAGCCCATAATCATACCCGTGAACACAAAAAGAATTGCCATAAGAGAAAGCGGCAGAGTATATACATTATGATTCAATATGCATACATATGTCACCTGATATGAGTGATTTACATATATAAAATAAAGCAATGCAATACTTATCAGAATATTCAGACAAAATGCGGCTATAGATGCGTTTCTTTTCATTTTTTACTCCTCATATAGTTGACTGTTTTTATAATATCACAAGATTCACCGATTGTGACAGTTTTTTCTTTTTTATCAAACAGTGAAATAAAAGTGAGTGAATAGGACTGAAGAACCTGTTCATGTGTATTTACAGGTATCTTAGCACCGCCATACAAGCTGTCATTAACCACCGGATGCCCGATATATGCCATATGTACTCTTATCTGATGAGTTCTGCCGGTTTCCAGTTTTATATCTAGCAAAGTAAAGCCCTTAAAACGCTCAAGGACTCGAAAATGAGTAACAGACGGTTTTCCATCGGGAGTAACTGCCATTTTTTCGGGTTTTGTCGGGTGTCTACCAATATTTTGAGTAATCGTGCCTTCGTCCGTCTCAAAGTTTCCTCCGACAACAGCGTAATATTTTTTTTGGATTGTCCGGTTTTGCATCTGCTGTTTTAAAAAATCATAGGCATCATTAGTTTTTGCAATCATCAAAAGACCGCTCGTGTTTCTATCCAGCCTGTGCACAATACCGGGGCGGTATTCACCGTTGCAGTCACACAGCGGATATTTTCCTATCAAAGCATTCACAAGTGTTTTCGATGTCTCTTCTGAGGTTGGATGTGTAAGCATATTTTTTGGCTTATTCACAACAAGCATAGTTTCATCTTCATACACAACCTCTATATTTATATCCTCAGGTTCAATAACAAGCCTATTTTCATTTTCGATATTTATTTCGAGAAAGTCATCTGTTTTCAGAATATAAGAATTTTTTGCAAGAGAAGAATTGACTTTCACATTACCGTTTTTTATCTGTTTTTGCAAAGCGCTTCTTGATAGTTCGGGGAACAAACCGGACACAAACAAATCCAGCCTCACACCCGCATCATCAGGGTCAATATAAAATTTTTCATGCATTTCGTTTTTCATTGCCAAAAAGTATTTTACAGATTATAAGAAAAGCCGCTATATTTATAAAGATATCAGAAAGATTAAAAATAGGAAAATCAACAAACGTAATTCTTATATAATCAGTAACAAATCCGTCCGCCATCCGCTCTGCAAGGTTGCCCAAAATACCTGCGGAAAACAATGACAGAAGGATAATTGAAGGCATTGCAAGAGATTTTATGTGCTTTAAAACATACAAAACAACGGCGGCAAGTATCAAAACGGAAACAACAATAAGAACATCCGTATGCGTCTGGAAAAGGCTGAAAGCAGCTCCGGTATTTTTTACAAAATCAATACTGAAAAGGAAAAAATTCTGCTGGTCGTAATTCGCATGTAAAAAATCCCGAATCAGAAACGACACCCCGGAAAGTATAAGGGTTACAGAGGCATATACTAAAAATTTCAGACCGGGTTTAAATGTTTTCATCCTTTTTTTCACTGCTTTCGCTAAATTGTTTTGCAATATTAACTCTGGTGGTTAAAAGTGCAATTCCTTTGATTTTTATATTCACATCGTTTTCATTAATTTTTGCTTCGGCAATCCCGACAGAGGCAATTGCATTTTCATTTTTATTTTCATCGTTTGCTCTGAGAATACGTTCCTGAACAGTGTCGGCTTTTATGCTTCTGAAAGCATCCTCGGGTTTGTCCATCGGATATTTTATAGTTTCGTTGTTTATTGAAATCATTGCGAGATATTCTTTAGGAACATCGACTCTGAGACTTGCTGTATATTCTTTGCCGGCATAGGCTTTTGCAGGTGCATCTATTGCCATTTTTATATCTTTCGCAACGCCGTACTTTAGTGAAGTCGTTTCGTGAATTATTGAATCCGCGTAAATTTTCCATTCACCAGCGACTTTTTTTAGGTAATACACAATCACAGCATCCGAATCTACATAGGCATTTCCCGGAATATAATCAACAGACATAGTGGTGTCGCCTTTTATTGACTCGCGGGTGATTACTGTGGCATTATCGTGCTCTGCACTGATAAACTGGATTTTTTGGGTGTATTTTACATCAGGATATGCCATCCATGCTTCTTTAGCTATTTCAGAGAGTTTCTTTTTGGTAATTCCGTCAGAATTTACATATCCGTCTGCATACATATTCATTAATTTATCAAGCTTATGCTGAACCGAGTATTTATTAAAGTTACGGAAAAACACGCGCAAATCATTGTTTTTTGATTCAAGTGACATGTCTGTAAATCCGATATTCTTCAAATTAACGTCCTGCGCAAAAACAGAACCCGAAAATCCTAATAAAGCGGTAAAAACTAAAATAACTGATAATAAATTCCTCATCCGTTGTTCCTTGTCATATGGTTATTTCTTATTGGTAATATTATAGCAAAAATTTAAATGAATTCAAAAATCAAAAAGAATTTGGATTTTATGAAGCATATTTTCTGCAAAAACGAAAAATCCATAAAGTTGAACAACTAATAAAGCAGGATTTTTTTTACAGCATTGGCGGATTCTATTGTTTTTTACAATTGCGCAAAACACACTAAAAATGCAAATATTTATTTTTTTGCTAAAATATTTATTTGTGGAGGAAACTATGCTACTAACAATTGATATCGGAAACACATCTACAACAATAGGTATTTTTGACGGAAAAGAACTGAAAGACACATGGTCAATCGCCTCTGAACATCACCGTTCTGATGACGAAATAGGAATTTTGCTAATGAACCTGATGCAGCTGCACTCTTATCTTGATAAAGTAGATGCAGCAGTAATCTGCAGCGTCGTTGTACCGCTCACAGAACGATACAGAAACGCGTTGAAAAGATATTTAAAAATCACGCCCTTTGTTGTTTCCAACAAAAACATAACCCTTCTTGAATTTAATGTTGATTTTCCGGAAGAAGTCGGTGCAGACAGAATAGTAAACGCATTTGCAGCATATTCAATATACAAAACAAACTGCATTGTCGTCGATTTCGGTACAGCGACATCGTTTGATATAGTGACGGAAGACGGAAAATTTCAGGGAGGCGTAATTGCTGCGGGTATGAAACTGCAGGCAGAAAGCCTTAAAACCCATACCTCAAAACTTCCGTTGATAAAAATTGAAGCGCCCAAAAATGCTATCGGAAAAAACAGTATTGATGCAATGCTTTCGGGTACGGTTAGGGGTCATGCCTGCATGGTAGACGGAATGCTCGAGGCTTGCGAACAGGAGCTCGGCGTTCCTGTAAAGGTGATTGCGACAGGCGGATACTCTGAAATAGTAGCAAAGTACATGAAACGTAAATTCGACTGCATAAATCCCTGGATTACTCTCGAAGGATTGCGCCTAATTAATGAATTCCATTCAAAAAATATACACTAAATAACGGAGTAAATTTATCAAAAACTTCTATATACTACAAACATAGGGGTAGGAGTTTTAAGATGAATTGTGCAAGATTATACAGACACAGTGCCATATCAGACCTTTATGTACCGCAAAATGACGGCGAGCTTTCTGATTCGATTCTGCAAACCTGGACTCCTCAGGCAATAGAATGCTACGAACTGGGTCAGAATTGCAGTAAATGTTCCATTACTAAGGGCAGCTACTCTTTCATCTGCCAGATGCCCAAAGTAATCAAAGTCCTCCTGAAAGAACAGGGGAAGCCTGATACCAAAGGAAAAGATATTTATATAGTAAACTAGTGCATCGCATGCACATTAATCACGGACTTTTGTTACTGAAAACTCTGACTTTAAGAGGGAATGCAAGCCGCACAATGTCATACTAAATCACAGTTTGCAGGAACATGCGTCCCGTTAACACAAAGCAGCAATCTGCGTCTAAAATTTTTCTATAAAAAGTCTCACAGCTTCATCTACAGTCGACGGAGAGGTCAAATCCTGCTCTTTTGTCATAGGACGCTGCACTGACATATTCATGCCGCCTGTTCTTTTTTTGTATATCAAAAGAATGACGAACAGAACAGCGCAAGAGCCGACCACCCAGAGCATAGTTGTAAAAAACTTGCCCAGAACTATTTTACCTTCACTATCCCGCGGCAGCCGCACATCGGAATTTGTTGAACTCTGCTGTTTTACGGGCTGTGACACCTGAGTCTGCTCTGTTTGTGACGGAGGATTCACCGACGGAAACTGCAATGCCAGGCTCTGACCTGCAGGTATAAGCGTAAATCCGCCTATAACCGCCGTTGTTAACAGAGTGATTATGAACTTTTTACTATTCATTTGATGGAGTTTCATCTGCTTTTTCTTTCTTTGCCGAAGATCTTTTTCTCGGTCTAGTCGGTTTTCTTGTCCTTGTATTTTTTCTTTTGGGTTTTTCCTGCGGTGCATCAGAAGCCTCAACAGGTTCCGAAGTTATAACATTTTCTTCGGAAGGAGCAGGTGTTTCGATGGTATCTGCCTGCACCGGCGCATCCTCAGGTTTTACAGAATCCGGTTCCTTATGAACATGCGGTTCTTGAGATTCCGGCATCAGTTCAACCTGAGGAAGAGTATTTTCCTCTAACCTGACTTCGGAAGTCTTCTCCTCTATTTCATCAAGAATGTTAAATACATTTTTTCTTCCGCCTCTGTTGTTTTTAAAGTGTTTTTCTTTTGCGTCTTTAGAAACATTCTGAACGTTAACAGTAGACGAAAGTTCCGGAGACAGTGATGATTCTTTAATTTTCTGAACTGCGTCATCCGGTGTAAACTCAATATTCTCAGCATTCTTTTGTTTCTTATCATTCTGTCTTTTTGCGGTCAAAGACGGATTGGAACTCTGGTTGTGCTGATGATTGAATACATTGTTGTCTTTTTTGCTATTTTTCTTGATTTGTCCGACAGGAATTTTCAGCTTAGCAGCTTTTGAACGGTATTCACCTTCAGCAACAGATGAGGAGAACGTAAACTCCTCTATAATATGCCCCGTTCCCTGACATGCCTGGCATTTTTTCGTAAAGATTTCATCAAGGCTCTGCCCCTGTCTGTGTCTGGTCATTTCCACAAGTCCGAGATCAGAAAGCTGTCCGACCTGCGGTTTAGCCTTATCAGATTCAATAGCGAGTTCAAGTTCCTGGAGAATAGAGAGTTTGTCCGCACGGCTGAGCATGTCAATAAAGTCAATAATAATCATACCGCCGATGTTACGGAGTTTTAGCTGTCTTGCAATCTCAACAACCGCTTCTTTGTTTGTTTTTAAAATAGTTTCATCCTGCGTAGCAGAGCTGATAAATTTGCCGCTGTTAACGTCGATAACGGTCATAGCCTCTGTCGTCTGTATGAAGAGATATCCGCCCGAGGGAAGATTGACTTTTATTTGAAGCGCATTTCTGATTTCTTTTTGAATACCGGAAGCCGCAATAAGAGGCTCTGTGCCCTTATAAACAGAGATATCAATTTCTTTATTGAGATTCCAGTTCTGTATAAGCTGCTGTGTTCTGTGCATTGCAAAAGAAGTGTCTACAATAATTTCTTTCACATCTTCGTCGCACGCTTCTCTTATTACACGGTATAATAAATCCTGGTCTCTGTACAAAAGGTTCGGCGCAGAAACCATTTCTGCCTGAGTAACAATAGTATTCCACTTTTCAAGAAGAATTTCCAAATCCTCCTGGATTTCTGCCTCAGTCTGCCCTTCTGCCTCTGTTCTTATAATAACGCCCAGACCTACAGGTTTGAGCAGGTTGACAATAGATTTCAGTCTGGCGCGTTCTTTCGGAGTAGAAATCTTTTTACTTACACTTACGCCCGATTCATAAGGCATAAGGACAAGAAACCTTCCGGGAAGGCTGATAGAAGTAGTTACACGCGGACCTTTGTGACCGGTCGGTTCTTTTACAACCTGAACCATAAGCTTCTGTTTTGGGGAGAGTTTATCCTGCAGTCCTCCTTTTCCGATAACGTCCGCTGCATGGAGAAATCCCATTTTGTCCGAGCCTACATTTACAAATGCCGCTTCTATACTGGGCAGAATGTTCTCAACTTTACTCAGATAAACGTCACCGAGGAGAATATCACCGCGGTGGATGAAAAATTCAGTAATTTTTCCATCCTCAAATACTGCTGCGATGTTGTCACGTTCAGCAATTACAATTGATTTTTTCATAAATAATTCCTTTTTAAACTTTTAAAAACTTTTATATCTCTATCAGGTTCTCATCAAAAAATTTGAGACGTCTGATATTAAATTTTTCGTCAGGATAGAAAAATTTGATTAATTCGTCAGGACGCACAGACGGAATATCAGAATTCTGCCCTGCTTTAATCGTGATATAGAGTTTACATCCATCAATCTCTATATCTCTGACTGAATTGTTTATACATATTAATTTGTCTATACCTTTTTTTGTCTTCTTCGTGAGATAAATTTCTTTCTCTGAAGCAAGCTCATTTTTAATATACCCTAAATTTGGAGAATTGGGAATACCCTGATTTTTAGGAACAAACTCATATTTTGCCCATTGAACAAGCACATCAAGGCTTTTCGACTTTTTGTCAATTTCACAAATTTTAATAATTCGTGCATTTTTATCCAATACAGAGTTTAAAATATCTTTTATTTCCTCTGCCGTACGCTCTTCCCGGAGTTCAAACTCAAAAAACTCACCCTCGCTCTCCACAAACAACGGCAGTGCAACCCCTAGAGAAATTTTGGGTATAGGATTAAACCCCTCAGTGAATACAACGTTCAGTCCGGAGCGGAAAAGTGCTTTCATCAAAGTATTCTGCCAGTCAAGGTGGGACAGGTATTTTAAATATCCTCTCTTTGTAATAACTGCACGATATTTTTTTACCTCAGCCGTAGTCTCCGGAGCTTTTTCAAGTTTAGGACTATAAGGCGCATCGAGCTGTTTTTTAACATGGAAAGAACTGCAGATTCCGCAGTCAGAACATTTTGTCTCACAGGGAACAGCCGTTAAGTTTCGCATAGCAGTTTTGTACTGTTCAATAAACCACGACTTTTTAATACCCGTATCAATAAAATCCCACGGCAGCACATCGTCTAAATCAAACTCTTTTTGCGCAAGAGCTCTTATCGGAATATGCACGCTGTCGGCAACTTCCTTCCATTTTTCATGCGAAAAATTCTCATCCCAAGTGTCAAGATAACACCCCGCCTGGTACAGCGCCTCAATATACCTGCATAATGAATCATCACCGCGCGTCAGTACTGCTTCAATCTGGGAGACATATTTATCATGAATTTTTATTCTCACACCTTTGAGTGAGCGCGATTTTTCCTTAATGTAATGAATTTTGTCAGTCAAATCCTCAATAGAGTTTTGTGCGCACCACTGAAAAGGTGTAAAAGGCTTGGGCACAAAGATAGAAAGAGTGCAATTCAGTTTCAGGTCGTCTTTAAGATTGTTTTCTTTTCTGAGCAGTTTTGCTCTGTATTTTATTTTTGACAGAAGCTCTATCATTTCATCTATATCAGTATAAGTCTCTGTCGGCAGTCCCATAATAAAATAGAATTTTATTGTATCATAGCCGTTTAAATAGCAGTCCAGCGTGGTATTAACGATTTGTTCTTCTGTCAGATTTTTGTTAATGACATCCCTGAGCCTCTGCGAACCCGCCTCCGGTGCAAGTGTAATCGTCGTTTTCCTCACATCTTTAACAAGATTCGACAGTCTTATATTAAAACGGTCAATCCTCTGGCTTGGCAAAGACGCTGAAACCTTTTTTGAACTAAAATGACAGGTCAGCTCCTCCAGCACCGATTCTATATTTGTGTAATCGTTCGATGAAAGCGAAAGAAGCGAAAATTCATCATAACCGGTATTTTTTACAAGCTCTTTTGTAACTTTTATAATATCTTCCGCTTTGCGCTCTCTGATAGGCAGGTTTACGTGCCCGGGCTGGCAGAATCTGCACATCCTGCCGCAGCCTCTTCTGATTTCAACAACAGCACGGTCATGAATGGATGTTGAAAACGGAACAGGGTGTTTTGTAGGAGCAGAGGTCATTCGAAAATCATAAATCCGCTTTTTAACCTCGCGGTCAAGTTTTACCGATGGAACATAAACACCTTCAATATCCGCAAGTTTTCTTAAAATTTCCGCTCTTGGCGAACTTTTTGCCTTTAATTGTTTATAAACATCAAATATCTCATCAAAGATTTCTTCCCCGTCACCAATCAAAAATGCGTCAACAAAATCCTTCAGCGGTTCGGGATTGTATGCACAGGGGCCGCCAGAGAGAATTATCGGATGGGTTTCATCTCTGTCTGATGATTTAACAGGAATATGTGCCATATCCATCAAAGCAAGCACTGTCGGATAGCACAGTTCATACTGTATGGAAAAACCAACAAAATCAAATTCTTTTAAAAACACCTTTGACTCAAGCGCGTAGAGCGGAAGATTTTTAGCTTTCAGCTCTTCCCGAAAGTCTTTATCAGGTGCATAAAACCTGTCGCAATAAACGCCCTCAAGCGAATTTATGTGTTCATAAAGAACTCTGTGCCCGAGGTTGCTTGCCCCGACTTCATATCTGTCAGGAAATCCCATTGCAAAAGTTACAT
The DNA here is from genome assembly GCA_944322755.1 of Candidatus Gastranaerophilales bacterium. Taxonomy (GTDB): domain Bacteria; phylum Cyanobacteriota; class Vampirovibrionia; order Gastranaerophilales; family Gastranaerophilaceae; genus CALUPY01. The sequence goes on from CALUPY010000003.1 coordinate 50,715, forward strand.
CTTGTTTTTCAAAATCTTTATTATATGAGAACACTTCATGCCCCATATACTGATATGGTTTATTCACGTTGGAAAGCAAGTCATCCAGCGTATTTTCATCAATCTTTTTCATTTCTGTTATTTGCCGCTTCCAAAATGGTATTTTATTTTATCGGAACTATGCCAAATCTCTTGGCAAAAACTTGTCTATTTCTATTATAGTTCCGCTTAGTTCATTATTCCTGAACATAAGAAGAAAATCAAGGAGTTTGTCATTCGGAACATTGTAACTGTACAACGAAACACCCCCGTTTTTCTCACGCATAACTTTCACTATATACCTGCAGTCTTTTGCATAGTCCAGCAGATTTTCTTCCTTAAAAGGATAGCCGTTTACGTCCTTATCCAGCCTTACATAGCTGAATCCGGCAAAAGATTTTACTCTTTCTTTTAAATCGGCGTGTTTGTTACTGTTATGCTTTTTAAAAATGTTTATTACTTTATTGCTGATTTCATCTGTCATAACACCATTAAACCCTGTATTCACAAGATTGTCTAACATTTTACAAAACTGTAATATTACGAATTGTAACGAATAAAAAAAAATGCGCAATTTTAAACCCAATATATACTTTATATATATGTAAGACATAAATAATTAAATCCTTTAAATAAGATGAGACTTTCACACTAACTAACCTACCTAACTTCCTAACCTTCCCTTCCTATTAAAGTATTGCTCCGAAATGAATCGGGGCTTTTTTTTGCTCTGTTTATCCCTTGATACCAGCGGTTTTGAAACACTTATGATAGTAAGAAATTTATTTTTGGTGTAACATTGTAGGGCAGAATTTTGGGGAGTGCAAAATGAACAGCAAAGATGAGTGGATTGAAAAAGATTTAAAATACGTATGGCACCCTGATACGCAGATGAAACAGTATGAAGGGGCAGATTTTAAGCCTGTTTTAATCGAACGGGGAAAGGGAATATACCTGTATGATTCTGATGGAAACCGTTATATAGACGGAGTTTCCTCGTGGTGGGTAAACACACTCGGCCACTCAAATCCTAGGCTTAACAAAGTTCTTACGCAACAGGCTGAAAAAATAGAACATGTGCTGCTTGCCGATTTTACGCACAAACCTGCAGTTGAACTGGCGCAGCGACTTATAGAACTTGCAGGAGAGCCTTTCTCTAAAGTATTCTACTCTGATGACGGCTCGACAGCAGTGGAAGTTGCAATAAAAATGGCATACCAGTACTGGTATCAAAAGGGCAAACCCGAAAAAAAGCACTTTGTTTCAATGACAGAGTCATATCACGGGGACACGCTCGGGTCTGTGTCTGTCGGAGGTATTGATATTTATAAGAAAATATTCAGCCCGCTTGTGTTCGAAACGCTCAAAGTTTCAGCCCCATACTGCTACAGATGCCCGAAATGCTGCACTCAAGGCGATTGCGCTCTTGAGTGTTTTTCAGAAGTCGAAGAGCTTTTTGAAAAAAGGCACAATGAAATTGCGGCAATGATTGTGGAGCCGCTTGTTCAGGGTGCGGCAGGCATGAGAGTTTACCCATGTGAATACTTAACAAGACTGCGCAAACTGTGTGACAAATACGATATTTTACTTATAGATGACGAAGTTGCAATGGCTTTTGGCAGAACCGGAAAATATTTCGCCTTTGAGCATGCCGGAATAAAACCTGATATATTCTGCGTTGCAAAAGGTATAACAGCCGGATACATACCACTTGCGGCAACAATCACTACTGACAAAATATACAATGCTTTTTATGACGAATTTTCTTCTCTGAAAACGTTCTATCACGGGCACAGCTTTACGGGGAACCCCGTGGCGTGCGCAATTGCCGTCGAAAACCTAAAAATTATGCAGGAAGAAAGAATAGTAGAAAATCTGACTCCGAAAATAAATAAACTCAAAAGCTGTCTTGAAAAATTTAAAGCGCTTGAACATGCCGGAGATATCCGTCATATCGGGATGATAGGCGCTATAGAGCTCGTAAAGAATAAGAAAACCAGAGAGCCTTATCCGTTTACAGACAGAACCGGCCACAGAGTTTTTAAATCCGCATTGAAAAAAGGAGCAGTTCTCCGTCCGATAGGGAATGTAATATACTTTATGCCGCCGCTTATTATAACGGAGGAAGAGATTGAAGAACTGACTGATATTGCTTTTTCCGCAATTAAAGAAGTCACGGAGGGCTGAATGTCCCGGCCTTCATAAAATACAGAGCGTACGCTTTTAGGGAAACTGCAGGTGCTTCCGGCGGCAGAGTATTCAGATAATAATTGTAAATTTTTATAAAAAATTCACGAAAAAGACAAAAAATTTGTAAAAATAATAAATTCACGAGCCTTGTATCAAAAAAATATTCGGACAGGTGTGCAGATGATTGAACCAATTAACGGCGTAAATAGCGGATATCTAAACAACATAAAACCTCAAACCGGCAGACAGACACTGCCTGTTGAGAAAAAGCCGCCTGTTTTTTATGCAGACCCGACAGCCGCCATAAAATCCGGGCTTTCCGTAAAAGCGCCAATGCCCTACAGTTTTGTCCGAGATATAAATGTACCTTACTCAAATCCGGCAAAATATTACAGACTTGCTAACGGACAGAAGGTTATTATTCTGCAAAAACCCGGCCAGACTGTTGTAAAATCATATTTTAATGTCGGTTCACTCAACGAAAAAGAAGAAGAAAAAGGAATTTTTCACTTTATTGAACATATGAAATTTAACGGCTCGGAGAATCTTGCAGCAGGCGAATTTTTCGATACGGTCAACAAAATGGGCGCCTCAACAAACGCCTCTACAGGCATGTCGACTACTGATTACTATGTTGCGACACAGATTTTGAACGAAAATGACCTTGATACCACTATAAAAATCCATGCCGATATGCTTCAGACGCCTTCACACACGCCGGAAATGGTAGAAAAAGAAAAAGGCCCAGTTCTGTCTGAAATAAGTATGTGCTCGGATGAGCCGGTGAATCTGGCACTCAACACCTGCATAAAAAATCTTTTCGGCATAAAAACAAATGTTCCTGATTTAGTAGCCGGCACAATCTCCACTGTCGGCAGTCTCACAAGTGAACAGGTTAAAGCAAACGACGATGCATGGTACTCGCCGGACAACTGCGTTACCGTAATCACAGGAAACACTGACCCGCAAAAAACAATTGAGCTTGTCTCAAAATATTTTACGTCACAAAGACAAAGCAAAACCGAAAACAGGGTCTACACGGAACTCACACCAATAGACTCGCCTGTAAGAGCCGATGCACTCTTGCGCAAAGCAAAAAACTCTACCATCATACTCGGATTCAAGGGGCCGAATAACAATTCAGCAAAAGAAATGATTGTTCAGGATCTTCTTGCCGGCATACTTTTTGGAAGCAGAGACGGAAGAATAAGCGGTATGCTCGACAAAATTCATTCCTCGGGATTCTTTGCGTCAGAAAAAGTTAGCAACAAACCTGACGCACCCTCCGCCATAATGTTAATTTCCCAAACTTCGCCCCAAAAAGCGGAAGAGGTTTTGAAAATGTATTACAGGGCAATACAGGAGGTTAAAGCGAATCCGATTACCCAAAAAGAACTGGACAAAGAAAAACTCGGCTATAAAATGGCTCTGTCTGAAATTTCAGAAAACTCCGGCTCCCTAAACTCCTTTATCGGCTCGGCAATGCTCAACGGAAATACCGATTTCATTGAAAACAATCTGCAAATACTCGACAATATTACGACAAAAGACCTTGATGATTTTGCAAAAAAATATCTTGACCTGAACAAGGTCTCTCTGAGCCTTGTTCATCCCGCAGATATAAACGAACAAACGCTTCTTGATAATTATAAAAAATCCTCAACAATTTCGTTCAAAGGTGCAATTCCAGAAGTTTTCGATGAAACAAAAATAAAACAGTACAATCTTAAAAACAATATGACAGCTGTTTTTAACCCAAACTCATCTGAAATAGTAAACTACAAACTCAATTTGAACGCAAAAATACCTGCCATGGTAAAACCCGGAACACCGCAGATTCTCTCCAGAATGCTAATGGAAGGCTCTATGTTCAAAAACCGCAGTCAATTTTTCAATCAGGCAGAGCAGGAAGGCATATATCTTTCTCTTGCGTCTGATTCAAAAGAGATAGATGTCTCCTGCACAGCGCCGTCAAATTCTGCGCAAAAGTCTCTGAAATATATGAAAGAAGCTTTGCTCAATCCGCGTTTTACGCAGGAAAGACTAGATTACACAAAAGCTAAACTGACAGAAGCCCTGAAAAATACAGAGGTCACGGCCTCTGATATGCTTTACAGAGAACTTTTCCCGGACATAAGCGAATATGCAACCGCAGATGAAATTGAAAAGTCGATAAGCAGTATTACGCTAGCAGATATCATTGGACTGTATCAATATATTATGCAAAATGCACAGGCTGACTTTGTAATGACAGCGCCTGTTGAAAATAATCCAATGCTTATACCGGGGGCAATAAACGAGCTCTCTTTCGGATTTCCGAACTTTAAGCCAAAGACCTTTGATACATTCAAACGATATACCCCAATTAAAGAAAACAAACTTATTACAAAAGAGGACAAAAGGATTCAGGCAGAGATTAAGCAGGCATACACATTTAAGATTAACAACAATCCGAAAGACAGGCTGACATTTATCCTTCTTGACACAATTCTCGGCGGCAATCCTTCTTCAAGACTCTTCTCCGACCTCAGAGAAAAACAGATGCTCGCATACAGAGTGAATTCAGACTTTGATGCAATCGGAGACACGGGTATTATCTCTCTTTACATTAAAACAACCACTGACGATAAGGAAAATAACATACAAAAATACGACAATGTACAAAAATCTCTGGACGGTTTTAAAAAGCATATAGAAAAATTAAAGACAGAAATGGTTCCAGAAGAAGAACTGAATGCAGCAAAACTCAGACTTAAAACAACATTCTTAAATGAAACAGAAAGTTCTGCAGACCGGACGGACACGCTTATGTCCAATTTGTATTCGCCATACTCAGTCAAAAGTACGGACAAATACCTGAAGCTAATAGATGAAATCACTCCGGAAGATATTTACAATGCCGCTAACTACGCTTTTAGCGGAAATTCTGTCACCTCTGTCGTTGCAAGTGAAAATACACTAAAGAATATGCCTACAACATCAGAATAGATTATTGTGCCTGCACTTGCCTTATATGAATTTTTCTTCGCAAAGTACCGGAGCGGATTAGTAAATTGAATAGCCCTCGGAGTCTTTTTCCCAGTCTTCACGGCTGACCTTAAATGCATGCGCCCAGAATTTTTCAATAGCATACGTTTCACGTTCCTCTTTGTGAAGAACATGAACAATTACATCGCCATAATCCAGAAGATTCCATCTGTTTTTCATGTCCTTTTCTTCACCAGCCGGTATGCGTTCAAAAAGATGTTTTACCCTGTCTCTGACATGTTCGGTCAGCGCTCTTACCTGTGTCGTGCTGTCAGCAGAGCAGATTACGAAAAAATCCGCAAGTACAGAGACATTGCTTATATTCAAAATTGTTATATCCTGCCCGAGTTTGTCATCCAGTATACGGGCAATTACGCTTGCAAATTTAGATGATGTGATTTGGTTATGTTCGCTCAATTTTTTATTCCCTATTTTTATCCAATCCGGTGCTCATTGCGCTAAGCCCGCCTATATCAAACCAGACACGGAAAGCTCTTATTATCAAAATTCTGGAGCTTTCTTCTATTTGTAAAATTGTATAACAAGTCTATCATAAAAATAAAAAAATACAAAAAGCACTAATAGGAGTCAGCGCTTTTTGTAATAAAACAACTCTGTATAACAAATTAAACTCTGCGTTTTCTCGCAGCTTCAGATTTACGTTTTCTTTTTATACTTGGTTTTTCATAAACTTCGCGTCTTTTAATTTCTGAAAGAATACCAGCTTTTTGGATTTTCTTTTTGAATCTTTTAAGAGCACTTTCTATACTTTCGTTTTCTCCGACTCTTACTTCCGGCATTTATTTTCACCACCTTCTGCTTGGTTTATGTAATTTGTGTTGTTATAATATCACGCACATATTTCAAATACAACCCCGCTAAACACTTTTTTATAAAAAAGTGAGTCATTTACAATTTTTTTGTTACAATTAATACATCATTATCTAACAGAGGATTAATAATAATGGAAGAAAAATTTCAACTTAAAGAAGAATTCATAAAACAGGCGGAAGAAATTTCAAGAGGCGCAGAACTTCTTCCGGGCGGAGTAAAAGAACTGGCTATAAAACTCCAAAAATCAAAAGAATCAGGAAAACCCATCCGCGTAAAACTCGGTATGGATCCGACCAGACCTGACCTGCACCTCGGTCACACCGTAGTTATGAAAAAACTCAAAAAATTTCAGGAACTCGGACATACAATAGTGCTGCTTGTAGGCGGTGCAACAGCAATGGTCGGAGACCCTTCGGGCAAGTCAGAAACACGTCCGGCTCTTACAAAAGAACAGGTCGAAGAAAATGCAAAAACATATTTCGAGCAGATATCCAAAGTCCTCGACACCTCTAAAGCCGAAGTCGTAAACAATGCTGACTGGCTGCACAAAATGCAGCTGACTGACCTGCTAAAACTTGCCTCAAACGTCACTGTCGCGCAGATGATGACACGTGATGACTTTGCAAAACGTTATGCGGAAGGAAAACCTATTTCGATTCACGAGTTTTTCTACCCGCTTATGCAGGCTTATGACTCTGTGGCTATAGATGCAGACATTGAACTCGGAGGAACAGACCAGAGATTCAACGTCCTTCTCGGACGAGAAATTCAAACCGCTTACGGAAAACCGAATCCGCAGATGGTTATGCTCCTGCCTTTGATTGAGGGAACGGACGGACTCGTTAAAATGTCAAAAACTTATCCGGAACACTGTATTTCTCTCACGGACAGCGCAAAAGACATGTACGGCAAGCTGATGTCTATTCCGGACACATTAATTGTCAAATATTTCAGCCTGCTTACAGATATTTCAGACAAGGAGCTTAAAGACATTGAAGAACGCCTGAAAACAGAAAACCCCCGTGATATCAAAATGCAGCTTGCATACACAATTACGAATGAATACCACAGTGATGAAGAAACTAAAAAAGCACAGGATGAATTCGTGAATGTAGTACAAAACAAAGGTATACCAGAGGATATTCCGTCATATAAAATGGAAAAAGAAATGAATATTCTCGATTTGCTTCTTGAATTAGGTTTCGTTGCCAGCAAGGGCGAGGCAAAAAGACTGATTGCAGGCGGCGGTGTAAAAATAGACAATGAAAAAATCACGGACATAACTCTGTCAGTTCCTGCAAAACCGGCAATACTTCAGGCAGGAAAAAGAAAATACATGAGGCTTGTATAAATGATTCACAAGAACATTCTTGAACTCATCGGCAGAACGCCGATGGTTATGCTGAATAAAATTAACGATTCGGACACCAAAGTCGCGGTTAAGCTGGAATATTTTAATCCGGCAAACTCCGTAAAAGACAGGCCTGCTCTTTTTATGCTCGAAGAAGCAGAAAAGAAGGGACTTGTTAATAAAGACACTGTCATAATAGAGCCTACGAGCGGAAACACCGGTATCGGGCTGGCTCTTTGCTCTGCTGTAAAAGGTTACAGAATCATTATGACAATGCCGGAGAGTATGAGTCTCGAGCGCAGAAAAATGCTTTCAGGATACGGCGCGGAACTTGTTCTTACCCCTAAAGAACTCGGAATGCAAGGCGCTGTTGACAAAGCTGTTCAACTTTCAAAGCAATATGAAAACAGTTTCATACCCTCCCAGTTTGACAATCCGGACAATCCGAAATCCCACGAACTCACGACTGCGCCTGAAATATGGGAGGATACACGGGGTAAAGTTGACATTTTCGTTGCAAGTTTCGGGACGGGCGGAACAGTCTCGGGAGTCGGAAGAAAACTCAAAGAATACAATAAAAATATAAAAATTGTTGCAGCAGAGCCTTTTGACAGCCCGCTTGTGACAAAAGGGCACGCAGGAGCGCACGGAATTCAGGGCATAGGTGCAAATTTTATTCCAAAAAACCTTGATATGCAGGTCATTGACGAAGTCATGACAGTAAAAGAAGATGACGCAATAAAAACTGCCCGAAGACTCGCAAAAGAAGAAGGCATTCTGGGCGGTATTTCTTCGGGTGCAAACGTTTTTTGTGCTCTTGAATTAGCCAAAAGACCGGAGAATAAAGGCAAATTAATTGTTACAATAATTTGTGATTACGGAGAACGATATATTTCAACAAAACTTTTTCAGGACTAAAAGGATAGAAAAATGCTCATAAAACGCGCACTAAGCCAGATTAAAGAAGATATAAAGACAATTTACGAAAAAGACCCTGCTGCAGGTAATATAATAGAGGTTCTGTTATGTTATCCGGGGCTGCATGCACTTATTGCGCACAGAATTGCGCATAAACTCCGTTACTGGAAAATTCCTGTCATCCCACGTCTTATTTCGTACTGGAGCAGAATTTTTACCGGCATAGAAATCCATCCGGGCGCAACAATAGGACGCAGGTTTTTCATAGACCATGGCATGGGAGTAGTTATAGGCGAAACTACCATAATCGGCGATGATGTTCTGATTTATCAGGGCGTAACACTTGGCGGCACAGGCAAAGAGCACGGAAAACGCCATCCTACTCTTGGCAACAATGTTATTGTGGGTGCCGGCGCAAAAGTTCTAGGGAATCTGACAATAGGTTCAAATACCCGGATCGGAGCAGGTTCGGTTGTTGTTGATGATGTTCCCGAGAACAGTACTGTTGTCGGCGTTCCGGGCAGAGTTGTCCACCAAAAACTTATGGTCGGAGGTATTCTTATGCACAACAGAATCCCGGATCCGGTTAAATGCCAGTTGAACAGACTTACGTACGAAGTTCAGGAAATCAAAGAACAGCTCAACATAACTACGTCAGGAAAAACAGACTGCTAACAAGCAGATTTGATTATAAAAATTGTTTGTACTAAAATTAAAAACACAGTTAGCTTTAGACAAACATTAGTACAAAAATATCAGGGGAAAGAGTGGATATGAAAACATCTATGAAGACACATTATAACGAAGAATTGACTATTAAAGATATTGACAAAACAGTTACTCTTGCAGGCTGGGTTTCTGCAGTAAGAGATTTGGGTGGAATTATATTTGTAGAATTACGCGACCGCTCCGGACTGTTTCAGGTGGTAGCAGATCCGCAGATAAATCCTGATGTTCACGCTGTTTTTTCAAAACTTAAAGATGAGTATGTAATTCAGATTACCGGGAAAATAACAAAAAGACCTCCCGAAACCTATAATCCTGCGCTTGCAACAGGCGAAATCGAAATCTATCCGACCGAAGTTCATGTAATCTCAGAGGCGAAACTTTTGCCCTTTGAACTCGCAAGCGACGATACAAAAGAAGAATTGAGACTGAAATACAGATATCTTGATATCAGACGCCCTCAGATGTTAAACAATCTGAAACTGCGCCACAACATAGTAACAGCAATCAGAAACTATCTGAACAGCCTTGATTTTACTGAAGTTGAAACACCTATTCTGATTAATACAACACCGGAGGGTGCAAGAGATTTTCTCGTGCCGAGCCGTGTTCAGGAAGGAAAATTCTTTGCGCTTCCGCAGTCGCCGCAGATTTTTAAACAGCTTTTGATGGTCGGCGGGCTGGAAAAATATTATCAGATTGCAAAATGCTTCCGTGATGAAGACCTGCGTGCAGACAGACAGCCTGAATTTACGCAGGTGGACATTGAGATGTCTTTCGTAAATCAGGAAGACATTATAAATCTCACAGAAGGACTGATTGTCGAAGCATTTAAACAGGCTGGAGTTGAAGTAAAGCCGCCATTTAAGAGAATCAGCTGGCAGGAGGCAATGGACAGATTCGGCTCAGACAAACCTGATGCGCGTTTCGGACTTGAACTGTTTGATATCGGCGATATTATGATGGAATCCACGTTTGAGCCTATCAAAGAAACTCTTAAAAACGGCGGTATTGCCAAGGCAATTAAAATCCCGGGTATTGCCGGATATTCAAGAAAAGAAATGGACGACATCAGAAGTCTGGCTATTTCTTATGGTGCAAAGGGTATTGCCTGGCTGACGTTTATGGAAGACGGCACTGTTAAGTCACCTGTGCTCAAGTTCTTAACAGAAGAGCAGATAAAACAACTGCAGGAAAGAGCAGAAGCAAAACCCGGAGATGTCGTATTTTTTGTTGCAGACAACCCGAAAACCACATACGATGTTATGGGAAGATTCAGACTGTTCTTCGGTAACAAACTCGGACTCATCGATGAGAACAGTCATGCACTTTTATGGGTCGTTGATTTTCCGATGTTTGAATACAGTCAGGAATTTGATAGAATTATGGCAATGCACCATCCGTTCACCTCTCCGAACCTTGAAGATGTTGACAAGATGAAAACAGACCCTCTGAAAGTACGCTCTGTTGCATACGACATCGTGTACAACGGAACAGAACTCGGCGGAGGCAGCGTCAGAATCCATTCTACGGAAGTTCAGAAAAAAGTATTTGAGGCATTGGGACTCAGCGAAGAAGAAACACAGACAAAGTTCGGTTTCATGCTTCAGGCCTTCCAGTACGGAACCCCTCCGCATGCAGGTCTTGCTATCGGGCTGGACAGACTGGTCGCTCTTCTTGCAAAACAGACCTCTATCAGAGAAGTCATTGCATTCCCGAAAAACTCTGCAGCTAAATGCTTAATGACGAATGCTCCGACTTTTGCATCAGAAGAGCAGCTTATGGAACTGCACTTAAAATCAACAGTAAAACACGAAATAAAACACTAACATGGATAAATACACGGAAAAAACACTATCATCCCAGCAGGTATATCACGGCAGAATATTTGACGTGCTGAAAGATGAAGTTATGCTCTCGGACGGTCTGAAACGTCCGCGGGATGTGATTGTACATCCGGGCGGAGTTGTTATTGCAGCAATAGACGGTGATGAAGTTCTTCTTGTGAAGCAATACAGGTATCCTGTAAAACAGGCAGAGCTTGAGCTTCCGGCAGGAAGACTTGAACTTGGCGAAGACCCTTTTGCTGCAGCAAAAAGAGAACTTCTTGAAGAGACAGGTTATGTTGCGGAAGAGTGGAAGTCTTTGGGCTTTATTTTCACAACTCCGGGTATTTGTACGGAAAAACTGTATTTGTTTAAAGCGCAAAAACTCTCTTTTGACAGACAACAGCCGGATGAAGGCGAAATCATTGACTATATGAAATACAAAATTTCTGATGTAATAAGGATGATTAAAGAGGGTGAAATCAACGACGCAAAAACAATTTGCGCCTTGATGAGAGTGCTGCATTAGGGTATTTATGTTTTTTTAAACAGGTTTGTTTGTTTCAATGATTTTGTGAAAAATCGCGGATTTCTATTGGCAAAGTTATATTTTAATAATATAATCATTCAAAAACCCCTGAATTTTAGAACAGAAACCCAAAGAGTATTTAGAACATGATTGAACCCAAGAAATCCCTGAAATACCTGAAAATTTATGAAACCGACCTGTTTCCCCAAAAATGGGAAATGAAACTTGATGCAAACGAAAACTATATCGGCCCCTCGAAAAAAGTTCTGGAAGCATTGAAAAAGCTGTCAGCAGCGGATATTTCACATTATCCATGCTACGGAGAACTTCTTTCTGCACTGGCAAAAAAATTCAGTGTCAAAAAAGAATCCATTGTTCTGACAAACGGAGCAGACGAGGCTATATCAGCAGTAATAAACACATACGCGGAACAGTCAGACTCAATTATCACGGTCACGCCGACTTTTTCAATGCCAAAGATATACGCTGCACAGCTCGGGTGCAAATATATAGAAGTTCCGTATGAAAAACGCTGGGATTTTCCGTTTGAAAGTTTTATTAAATCAATTAAAAAGAGTACAAAAATCATCTATCTCACGACTCCGAACAATCCAACCGGAACCATCATTCCACTGGAACAGATAAAATATATTCTCGAGCATTTTAAAGACAGACTTGTGGTTGTGGATGAGACATACGGCTCTTTCTCGTCATATTCCTGTATTCCGCTCACAAAAACTTATGAAAATCTTGTTGTTATAAAGTCTATGTCAAAAGACTACGGGCTTGCGGGGCTGCGGCTCGGTTTTGTTATTTCAAACCCTGCGAATATAAACAACATTAAGAAATCCCTCAGCCCGTACAATGTAAACACTGCTGCAGCAAAAGCTGCAACAGCAGCGCTTAATGACACAGAGCACTTTGAATTCATAAAAACAGAGCTGAAAAAATCAAAGGAGTATCTCACAGCAGAACTGAAAAAGCTCAATGCAACAGTCTATGAGTCGCACGCAAACTTTATACTTGCAGAATTCGGCGCAAAAACAGACTACGTTTATAATGTACTTTTGAACAACGGCATTGTTGTAAAAAAACTCGACAACCTGAAATCACTCAGAATAACTCTTCCGACCGTGGCAGCCGCGCAAAAAATCATCGCGCTCATTCATCCCAAAGACGTCATCGTTTTTGATATGGACGGAGTGCTTGTAGATGTAGGAAAGTCTTACAGAATGGCTATTGCAGAGACTTATAAGTATTTCTCAAAACGCAGTATTTCGCAAGACGACATCCAAAACGCAAAAAATCTCGGAGGTCTGAACAATGACTGGGATTTGACATATCATCTTCTTAAAGCTGCTGGTACCTGGGTGCCGTATGATGATATAGTCGAAAAATTTCAGGAGCTGTACTGGAACAACGGAAAGGGCTGCATAAATGATGAAATTCTCATTGCTGACCCGAAACTTCTAAAAGCGCTCTCTGAAAGATATATTCTCGCTGTTTTCACGGGAAGACCGAAGATAGAGGCGGAATTTACCCTGAAAAAGTTTGATATACTTAAATACTTTTCAAAAATAGTCACAATGAACGACCTGCCCAAAGAACGCCAAAAACCTGATACACTCGGGCTTGAGATGATTAAAAATGCAGTATATGCCGGAAAAATGCTGTACGTCGGAGACACAATTGATGATGTAAAATGCGCAAAAGAGTTCAGAATAACAGGTTTCGGCGTAGCACACACAAGAGAACAGGCAGACATGCTCTTAAACAACGGCGCAAAATATGTTATAAATAATGTAAATCAGCTTGGAGAATTTATTCGATGAGAAAAGGCGGAATAGAAAGAATCACAAAAGAAACATCTGTATACACAGAGATATTACCGGACGGACAAGGCACTTATGAAATCGTGTGTGAATGCAATTTTTTTAAACACATGCTCGAACAGCTTGCCTGCCACTCCGGATTCGATATAAAAATCAAGGCAGAATCGTATGACTCAGATATGCACCACCTTGTAGAGGATGTGGGCATTGCGCTGGGTCAGGCTTTTAGGCAGGCATTGGACGACAAATCCGGAATCAACAGATACGGTCAATGCATTTTGCCGATGGATGAGGCGCTTGTGCTTTGCGCTGTCGATATTTCAGGCAGAGCGTATTCATCTACAGAGTTAGACTTGAAAAGCGATAGAGTTTCTGATTTTGAGACAATACTTGTCCCGCATTTCTTTGCAAGTTTTGCGGCTAACGCAGGTATAACTCTGCACATAAAACAGTTAAGCGGGAAAGACACCCACCATATAATAGAAGCTGCGTTCAAATCCTTTGCACACGCAATGAAACAGGCTGCAGCAAAAAATGACTCGGGCGCAGTTCCCTCAACTAAAGGCTGTTTATAAAATATTCTAATCAAGCTACTAAAAATTTCAACGCAGTATTAGTTACTATAAAGAAAGACAATCATAGTATCTGCATATCTCATGCACTATGCAGAATCAGTCCGTACACAATACTGTCCACAATCGCCATATAAGAAGCCTCTATTATATTCTGGCTTACGCCGACAGTATCCCATTTGTTAAAGCCGTCTGTTGTTTCAATGTTTACTCTGACCTGCGCCGCTGTGCCGTCAGCACCGTCAAGGATTCTGACTTTAAAATCATTCAGCTTGTAAAAATGAATCTGAGGGAACACATCCTTCAATGCCTTTCTGAATGCTTTATCAAGAGCATTAACAGGCCCGTCACCCTCCGAGACAGTATGAATTATCTCGTTTCCAACCTGCAGTTTAACAGAGGCCTCAGTATTTATATTTGAAATGCCCGCGATTGTGTCACCGATAATTCTGTAGCCGAGCAGTTTGAAAAATTCTTTTTTTAAACCCAGAATCTCCATAACAAGAAGTTCAAACGAAGCCTCTGCGCCCTCAAAAGCAAATCCTTTCCACTCAAGCTTTTTAATTCTTTCTATTATCTTTGGTATATCATTTTCTGAAATACTGTCCACAAAACGCAAATGCTCTATTTTCTCACGAATGGAAGCTGCACCCGCCTGGTCGCTTATCAATATTTTTCTGGAATTCCCGACTGTCTCGGGAGCAACGTGTTCATAAGTTCCGGAATTTTTTGCAACTCCGCTGGCATGAACTCCAGCTTTATGCGCAAACGCGCTTCTTCCAACAAAAGGCTGATTTGCGGCAGCCGAAACATTTGCAATTTCAGCAATTGAATTTGCTGCATAAACGAGTTTAGACAAATTTTTTCCGATGACATCAATCCCCTTTTTCAGCTGTAAATTAGGAATAATAGAACAGAGATTTGCATTTCCGCATCTTTCCCCATAACCGTTTATAGTTCCCTGAACCTGAACAGCACCAGCATCCACTGCGGCAATTGAATTTGCAACGGCCATGTCTCCGTCATTGTGCGCATGGATTCCAAGGATAATATCAGGGAATGCATTCTTCACGGCACGCGTCATTTTAAAAATCTCTGTATTTATACAGCCGCCGTTTGTATCACAAAGGATTACACGCTCCGCACCTGCATCGTGAGCTGTTTTTACTGCGGACAGTGCATATTCCGGATTGTGCTTGTATCCGTCAAAAAAATGTTCCGCATCGAAAAAGACCCGTCTGCCCTTGCTTTTCAGGTATTCAATGCTCTGTTTTATCATGTTCAGATTTTCATCGAGCGTTGTGCCTAAAGCCTCGGTGACATGAAAATCCCATGTTTTTCCGAATATCGTAACAATTTCAGTATCAGCCGCCAAAAGCATATTCAGAACCCTGTCGTCTTTGGGCTCGATTTTTGGCTTTTTTGTACACCCGAAAGCAGTAATTTTCGCATTTTTGAGCTTAAGTTTTTTGATTTCACTAAAAACTTCTTCATCAACAGGGTTTGCACCCGGCCAACCTGCTTCAATATACTCAACCCCCAGCGCGTCAAGAAGTTTTATAATTTTAATTTTATCCGAGACAGAAAAGTTAATACCCTCTGATTGTGCGCCGTCTCTGAGTGTTGTATCATAGATTTCAATTTTTTCCATATAAATCCCTTATTAAAAATAGAATAAGAATAAAAAACAAGCCGGCTTTTAAATTGCCGGCTTATATTTTATCATAAATTGTAAACTTATGGCTAGTTTTTAGCTCTGTTTATGATTTTATTGCTGTCATCAACCCAGGTGAATTTTGCACGGAGTTCTTTTCCGACTTTTTCAATCTGATGTTCTTCGCCTTCTTTTTCAAGCTCTTTGAATTTTTTCATACCTGAATTGTACTCATCGAGCCATTCTGTAGCAAATTTTCCGCTTTGGATTTCAGATAGGACTTTTTTCATTTCCTGTTTTACAGATGGAGTAATGATTCTCGGTCCGATTGTCATATCGCCCCATTCCGCAGTGTTAGAAATAGAATATCTCATATCAGAAATACCGCCCTGGTTAACAAGGTCAACAATCAGTTTCATTTCATGCAGACATTCAAAATAGGCCATATATGGCGAATATCCTGCTTCAACAAGTGTTTCAAAACCGGCTTTCAACAAAGCTGTCAAACCTCCGCAAAGAACACACTGTTCACCGAAAAGGTCGGTTTCTGTTTCTTCTTTGAAGTTTGTTTCATAGATACCGGCTCTGCCTGCGCCTATTGCAGATGCATACGCAAGCGCAACTTCTTTTGAATCGCCAGACGGGTCTTGATATACGGCAATCAAAGAAGGAACGCCTTTGCCAGCTTCGTATTCGCTTCGTACTGTATGTCCGGGGCCTTTGGGTGCAACCATAAGAACGTTAACATCTGCAGGCGGTACAATTTTTTTGAAGTGAATATTGAAACCGTGTGCAAACATCAAATACTGGCCTTTTCTCAGATGAGGTTTTATCTGCTCTTCATAGACCTTTGCCTGAACTTCATCAGGGATAAGAATCTGAATCACATCAGCCCATTCCACAGCTTCTTCAATCGGCATAACTTTAAGCCCCAGTGCTTCGGCTTTCTTTGCGGAAGCACCGTTAGGTCTCAAACCGATAACAACATCACATCCTGAATCTTTGAGGTTTGTTGACTGGCCGTAGCCCTGTGAACCAAAACCGATTACGGCAATTTTTTTATCTAAAATTTTGCTTTTGTCGATGTCTTTGTCCATGTAAACTTTAAATTCGTCACTCATGTTTAAACTCCTTTATTATGTGTGCACTAATTCTAACACATATCACAACAAAGGCGCAAATTTTTTATATGACACAACGACTAGACGTCTGACGCCTGTCCGGCATCGTTAGAATCCGACGGAGCAGCCGGTTCTTGCGTGTTTGTCTCTGCAGCACCGCCGGTTTGGGTTCCGTCACCGGATGCAGGCTGTTCACCTTCTGCAGGTGAAGCAGCGTCAGCATTTTCAGCATTCGGGTCAACGACTTTAACGCCCATTGATTTTAAAGCCTGAAATGCCTTCGGTGCAAGAGCTGTATCTGCAAAATTTTCGAGTATGGTCTGATAGCATTCAATTGCTTCAGTCTTCATCTCTCTTGCTCTGTAGAGGTTGCCTGCCTTAAAATACAGAGGTGCAAGAGTTGCATCGGGAGCAATGAGCATCTGGTTGTCCAGTTTTATTTTTACGCCAATAAGTTCGGAATTTTCAGCAGGTGAAAAAAGCGAAGCAGAATAAACTTTTTTTGTTAAATTATCAATTGTTTCAGACATTGCATCAATATCCTGCTGCGTAATAGCGCCGGAGGACTTCTTGGATTTTTTTGCCGCAAGACTGTCTTTTGCAGCAAGTCCGAATATTATAAAACCTATCAAAAGTAAAACTAATGTTTTTTTCATACTATACTCCCCATTAATCATATTCTATGATAAAAATTTGATTTTTGCACTCAATTAAATGTATGATAAAAATTATGACGTCGATACGTGAAAAAATTGCACAAATGTTTATAATGGGACTCTCGAAAGACAGCCTTGCACAGAACCCGCTGATGAAGTCCATGCTGGAAAGAGGTTTGGGCGGTGTAATATTTTTTACGGAAAATATTACATCAGAGCATGGGTTTAAAAAGCTTGTTTCTGAAATAAAAGAAAAAGCGCAGGTGCCGTTGTTTCTCTGTATAGACCAGGAGGGCGGACGGGTAGAGCGCACTTTGAATCTGTACGGAGGACAAAAATACAAATGCGCACGCGAAGCAGCAAAACTAGGTGCGGTATTTGTCAGAAAACAATGTGCTGAGATTGCAGATGAACTGAAAAGTTTCGGCTTAAACATGAATTTTGCCCCTGTACTTGATGTTGACACAAACCCCGACAATCCGGTTATTGCGGAACGTTCTTACTCATCCGACCCTGAAAAAGTATTTGAATACGGAAAAATTGCCGCTGAAACATACACAGAACACGGAATCATTCCTGTAGGCAAGCATTTTCCGGGACACGGAGAAACGTCTGTTGACTCGCACAAAGACATGCCCGGGCTTTCAATGAGCTTAGAAGAGCTTGAAAAAACACACATTTACCCGTTCAAAAAGCTTTTGGACATTCCGGCTGTTATGGTTGCGCATATACACTACACTTGCTTTGATAAGGAGAAAATTCCCGCTTCAATTTCAGAAAATGTAATAAAAAAATATCTGAGAGCACATCTCGGGTATAAGGGACTTGTTATATCAGATGATATGGTCATGGGCGGAATAAAAGGCTATTCGCCGAAAGAAGCCTGTATGCGAGGAATAAAAGCAGGGATAAACATGTTCATTTACCGTTCATGCAATTCAGAGACCGTTTCTCTTATAGATGAACTTGCGGCTGCAGTTGAAAATGGAGAAATTGATATTCGGGATATCGACTACTCCTGCGAAAAAATTCATGAACTAAAATTGAGAATGAAAAACATTTTATAACTGCAGATGAACTCCGTATGCTGGAAATTTTTTGAGGATATACTCCATAGAAAATTTCAGAACAAACCTTATTTCTAACTTGTTCAGAAAAAGCGTTTTTGTTAAAATTTATAATATTTGAAGGAGTATATTATGTTTTTCTATGCTGATTTGCATATACATTCAAAGTATTCACGTGCGACAAGCAAAAGCTGCAATCTCGAAGAACTTGCGCAGTGGGCGCAGAAAAAAGGTCTAAGCGTTATATCAACAGGCGATTTTACTCATCCTGCATGGTTTAGTGAAATAAAAGAAAAACTCGTTTCCGACGGAAACGGCGCATACAGACTAAAACCGGAAATAGAAAAACATATTTTACCTGCGGGCAGTCAGGTAAGATTTATATTGTCCGTAGAAATTTCAACTATCTACAAAAAAGGCGACAAAACAAGAAAGGTTCATCACGTTGTTTTTGCACCTGATATTGAGACCGCAGGGAATTTCCGCAGCAAACTCGATGCAATCGGAAATATAAACTCTGACGGCAGACCCATTCTTGGAGTGGATTCAAGAGATTTACTGGAAATTGCACTGGAATCAGGAAAAGATACATTTCTCATTCCAGCGCACATCTGGACACCGTGGTTTTCTGTCCTGGGTTCAAAATCAGGATTCGACTCTATAGATGAATGCTACGGAGACCTCGCAGGACATATTTTTGCTGCAGAAACAGGTCTTTCCTCAGACCCGGAAATGAACTGGACAGTATCATCACTTGACAAATACCGGCTTGTTTCAAATTCCGATGCACATTCACCTTCTAAACTAGCAAGAGAAGCAACTGTTTTCGATACAGAGCCGGATTATTACAGCATTTTAAAAGCCCTGAAAACCGGTGACGGATATGTCGGAACTGTTGAATTTTTTCCAGAAGAAGGGAAATACCACGAGGACGGACACAGAAAATGCAATATCTGTCTGACACCGGAAGAAACGGAAAAATATAACGGCCTCTGCCCTGTTTGCGGAAAGCCTCTCACTATAGGAGTTTTAAACAGAGTCAATGAACTTGCGGACAGAAAAACTGGAGAATTTATCCCCCAAACCGCGGGAAAAGTGTTCAGCCTTGTCCCTCTTCAAGAGATACTTGCAGAAATTTGCGGCGTCGGTGTACAGAGTAAAAAGGTGGTTTTTGAATACGAAAATCTTATACAAAAACTCGGCTCCGAGCTTTCTATTTTGCAGGATGTACCTCTTGATGAAATATCAAAAGTTCACTCACCGCTTCTTGCCGAGGGTATATCCCGCCTAAGAAAAGGACAGGTTATAAAACATGCCGGATATGACGGCGAGTACGGCGTAATAAGACTTTTTGACGAAGATGAAATAACACAAATCCACAATAAAAATTGATTGTTGTATAATAATATTATTAAAGTTACAAAAACCGGAGGTTAAAATGTCTTTGAGAAATGAAAGAGTAAGAAAAACTTTGATGAAGGAAATTGCGGATATAATCAGCAAAGACCTTCGCGACCCGAGAATTTCCGGTATTGTATCCATAACCGATGTCGAAGTCGCACATGACAATTCTTTTGCAAAAGTGTACTTCTCTGTTTTCACCACTGACGACGAAACCAAACAAAAAACAATAGAAGCACTTGAAGCAAATGTCTCCAAAATCCGTTATGAGGTAGGAAAACGCATACGCCTGAGACTCACTCCGGAACTGCGTTTTATACCTGATGACTCTATTGAGCGCGGTTCGAAAGTTATGGACTTAATAGAAAAACTGTCGAACAAAGAGGAATAGCTGTGTTTGGCTTCATAAATATATTTAAGCCAAAAGGAATGACCTCGCATGATGTGGTTGCGCGGCTGAGAAAGATTACGGGCATTAGAAGAATCGGTCATGCCGGAACTCTGGATCCGATGGCAGAGGGAGTTCTGCCTGTGGCAGTCGGCAATGCCTCACGCCTTATTGAATATCTGACTGACGAGAAAGTCTATACAGCAGACTTACAACTCGGTATCGAGTCAGATACATGCGATATTGAAGGTAATATTACAAAAAAAACTTCCCGCGCCGTCAAAAAAGAAGAATTTCTTGCCGCTGCAGAGCAGTTTATAGGAGAGATTACCCAGATTCCTCCGGCACATTCGGCTGTGCATTATAAAGGAAAAAGGCTCTATGAACTCGCACGAAACGGAGAAATACCGCAGGATATTCCGGCAAGAATAGTGCGCGTAGATTCGATAGAGGTGACAGAATTCGACGGATATTGTGCAAAACTCGTGATTTCCTGTTCAAAAGGAACGTATATCCGCTCTATAGTAAGAGATTTAGGAAATACACTCGGAACCGGCGCGGTTATGACCGGACTTTTGCGCAATCAGTCCGGAAGATTTAAGCTGGACACAGCGGTATCATTGAATGATTTGCATTCAAAAGAGGATGTTGAAAAAAATTTTGTTAATCTTTTTGAGGTCTTGCCCTATGCACGCTATGAAATATTAAAACAGGATATAAAACAGTTTATGAACGGGGTTGCGATAAAAAATGTTTCGGACTATATTGAAGGGGAGACAGTGCTGGTCGTGTACGGAAACAAACTCGCCGGCATATGCAAAAAATCCGGTTCCAACCTGAAACCGGTTAAGGTCTTTCAAATAGAGGAGCAATAAGTATGAAAAAATTCTTTATATTATTATTTATGATTCTTGGCATGCCGGTGTTTGCGCAATGCGATACCTCAGTATGCAAACAGCCGCCATATCCTGTTTCAGACGGTGCCGGCGCGTTCTTCAGCAAAGTTACGGGCATGAATTTTATTGTTACAAAGACTGCTGAAAGTGCAATTGAGCGTTCAATAAAAAAGAAATTAGGCGCAAAATTTGATATTGAAATCACACCATACGGCGGCAAAGGGTTATTTGAGGGAAAATTCAAAAAAATTACGGCAGAGGGCGAAAATGTAGTAATAGACGGAATGCATTTTTCCAGAATTTATGCAGAGTCCTTGTGTGAATACAATCAGTTTATCTTCAAAGATTTCTATAAAGAAATTTATACGGCAGAACCATTTTTAGCAGAATACACAGCTGTTTTGACTTCTGACGATTTGCAAAAGACGGTTTTGTCCGAACAGTATAGAAAATTTTTGGAATCCCTGACCGTAAAAATCGGAAATATGGTAATGTTCAGAGCTTTTGACCCACAGATTTCCGTAAACGGCGACAAACTCCATCTTTCAGTACGAGTTGTTACTCCCATGTCGTTCTCAAACTCTGCAAAACAGGTGTCTGTCGACCTCGGGCTGGAAGTTCAGGACGAGCAGATTGTGTTTAGTGATATAAGTTTTAACAACGGCGCTAAATTTCTGAGCGCAGATGCTCTTCTTCCTTTTATTAACAAACTTAACCCATTTGTATATAAAGCCAATATCATGGATAATAGAAACAGCATAGTAAAAGTACACAACATAAAAGTCTCGGACGGCATGGTCTTAATAAAAGGCAGTGTGCTGGTTCCGAAAAATTATTATGAAACAGTAAAATAATAAAAAGAAGAGGTGTATATGAGTTTTTGGACAAAGCTTGTTATTGCAGTACTTGCAGGAATTGCCGGATTTTATATCTGGACGGAGTTCTTTGATGAAAAACCTGGTGTTGAAAAAAAGCTCGTTAAAGAAGAAGTAGTAGAGCCGCAGCAGACTGAAAAAAAAGAAGAACCGCCTAAAAAAGAAGAGGTAAAAAAGACCTATGCAACGGTTTATTTCCTCGGCGTAGATAAAAATTCAGCCGGTGTGTTCAAAAAAGTTACGCGCGAAGTTCCGCAGGGAAAGAACAAACTCACTTACGCAATACAGTCCCTGATTGCAGGGCCTGATGCCGCTGAAAAAGAGCAGGGAGTTTTTTCAGAAGTGCCAAAAAACGTTAAACTGCTTGCTGTTGTTGAATCTGAATCGAAAATTATTATAGACATAAGCGGAAATGTACAAACAGGAGGCGGCGCAGACAGTCTTTACAGCAGAATGAAACAGATTATAAAAACAGCCCTTAACAATGCGCCCAAAAAACCGATTTATCTTTACATCGACGGTAAACAGGCAGAAGTGCTGGGCGGTGAAGGTATAATGATTACGCAGCCATTGAGTGAGAATTCGCTGGATGAATAAAGATATTGATTACTATCTGAATTTGGACTGGACACTGATTGAAGGCACTGACCTTGACTTCAACGGAAATCCCTATCATTACATTGAAATAAAAGAGTTTCCGAGTTTTGCATTTTGCGCAAAAACCCGCGAGATTGCGCTTGCTAATTATAAAAAGCAGCTGAAACTCATGCTCCAGATAATGCTGGAGGACGGAGACAGAATTCCCGAACCCGGCGAAGATGACGAGGATGATATTGATTGGGAAAGTATTTGTCCCTAAAAATGCTGTTTAAATCATAGTTATCAGCGCTGCATAAATTCGATATAAAATTTTACATTTTTAAAAAAATTTATTTAATTGTTACAAAAACTTAATATAAATAAAGCTGATTTTCTTAAAACAGGCAATTTCTCAAACAAAAATGTTTTTATTTTATTGTACGAGGAAAAACACGAGAGGACCGAGAAAATGGGCTACGCAATTTTTGCAGCTAGAAAATTGATGTTGACCAATCGTCTGAACCAAGTCAGATTCAGAATTCTGGCATTGAGTCAGCAACAAATGACTCTGTCTCAGGCAGCAGGAGACAAGCAGCGGTATCTTTCGTATACAAAAAACATATTCAATAACTTGAGTAATTCGGCTGTAAATAATTTCTTAACAGCACAAAAAACACAATTAGAACAGCAATATGGTCAAAACGGAATAAATGACCCAACGGCATTTAGCAATGCAATGAACAATGCTTGGCAGCAAATTAATTTATTTTCAAATACCATAAATCAAAATAATCAGGCATTAGATTTATCAGCATCTTACGAAATGGAACGAATTAAAGATATAGAAAATCAGATAGAATTAGAAAAGAAAACCCTGGAAACACAAGAAAAAGCAATGACAGCAGAGCTCCAGGAAATTGAAAAGAAAGAAGATTCTGAAATTAAAAACTCAGCACCTAAATTCGCATAGGTGGTTAATAAATAAAAATTCACGCCGGACAACAAAAAGTCCGGCGTTTTTATTATGTACGAACAGAGGTTTAGTTTAAGCAAATCCCATACAGACAGAAAG
This sequence comes from Candidatus Gastranaerophilales bacterium, assembly GCA_944322755.1. Taxonomy (GTDB): domain Bacteria; phylum Cyanobacteriota; class Vampirovibrionia; order Gastranaerophilales; family Gastranaerophilaceae; genus CALUPY01. The sequence goes on from CALUPY010000003.1 coordinate 74,247, forward strand.
TAAAAACAACATCATTTTTCATCTAAGCAAAAATGACATGCCATCACTCAGCCTGCAAGCTCTAAAAGAATAACCAGCACTATATAACAAAGTGCCTTCTCTTTCCTGAGGCAGGGGCAACTGTTCTAAAAAATTTTCTGATTAACCGTAAATATTTGTTAAATTATTACTATTTGTTACGATTTTTGTTGTATTATTCAAATATATAACAAAATCTGTCATTCAGGTCTTTTGTATAAAGTGTGTAAATTTCGCTTTTGTGTTGCGAAATTTAGAGAGCAGCGGCTGCTGTCAGATAAATAGTGTGAAAAACAGCAGACGTGCTATGTATATGAGATAAATTTAGTCCAGAGAAGGGAGTTTCCTGTGGAAACAAATTTAAAACCAACAAATCTTTTGCAGTCAATGCAAATCAATACGGCTGCACCCCAAAAGCCCATGCAGCAGTCGCAGCAGCAGCCTGTTCTTAACCAACAGCCGTCCAATGATTCTTTCACAAAACAGCAGAGCAAAATCCCTGCTTATGTAAAAGATTACAGCGGAATTGGCGCAATTATACTGAGCGCGGTCGGTATTCCCGTCGCATACAAACTTTCAAAAGGAAAAACCTCAAAACAGCTCAAAGATTTAAAATCCGCTGTGGACAACCTCACACAACAGCTTTCACAGTCAGGCATCGAAGATAAAGTTGCAGCCGCAGTAAAAAATGCAACGCAAGATATCACAAAAAGAATGAATCCCATCTCGGCAAAATCCGCACTAACAGGTGCACTTGTCGCACTCGGGTCAGTTTTCGGCATAAAAGAGTATGTTAAAAACAGCAAAGAAGATTTATTGAAAAAAGGATATACAGAAGAAGAAATAAGCGAAGCAAAAGACGCAGCAACAGGCATTCTCTCAAAGGCAGAAGATGCAAAACGGACTGCTGACGGACTATCCGGCATGGCAAATGAAGCAAAAGCAGTAGCCTACGAGTCAAGAAACATTTCCTATGATGCAAGAAATACTGTTTCTGCCTTGAATAACGGGCTTAACGAAGCAAAAGCCATTGCCAATGCAGCAATAAGAGCAACAGAAGTCGGTCTGAATCCTGTTATGAGCACCTACACAGTCAGACACTACGACCTGAATCTGCTGCAGGTGTTGAATAACGACATGAAAATTGACGAAAACAGACAGGATGCTGCTTACGAGTTCATAAGAAATGCAGCGCCAAAAAGGCTTAAAAGAAATGCAAAAGACACTATCGCAGATATAAGACAGTTCAGAGAAAACCATCCGAACCTGAAATCCACATGGTCGCTGACGGCAGAATACAGACCTATGCAGCTTGGAGGACTCGGGGTCGTTCCGGTCGATATACAGAACAACTTTGTCCAGTTAGGCATTGACTCACCTGCATTTATTCCTATGTATCTTAAAAAGAACAAATCCGAATTCATTGAAGAAAACGGAGAATATTCATACATCTATGAAAATACAAAATTTGACCTGACAAAAATCGCTGAAACAACTACTCATGTATACAGAAACGGCGAAACACACCCCGAAACCATTGAATTTTATTCAACAGAGCTTCCCGTAAAAACAAACGACGGCAGAGAATTGAAAAAAACGCTTGTTTTTGTAAAAAATAACGATTACTTTAACGAAAACATATATGATTCAACGACTAACGCAGAAGAAACAGAAAAATTTGCGCTTTTCACAAAATCTGTGTACAAACTTGCAAAATACAAAGTTTCTGAATCATATGCAAAAGAAGAAGCAAAAGAAGCAGTTAAAAAAGGACAAAAGCCCAAAGAATTCTCGCTGATGGGTGTCTCAAATATGAAAATCACAAACAGAGAAGCCTTTGACAAAATCAAAGCCCCAGGCGCATTCCTTCTCAACGACTGGCATGCCGGCTCTATGGCAGCACTGTTAAGATACAGGGCTCCGTTAGAATATGCTTACAATGAGATTTCTGAAAAAGCAGCAGATGCACTTGAAAACATGCCAACAGTGCTTGTCGGGCACAACCTTAAACATCAGGGCAAATCAAATGACAGCGGCAATTCACTTCTCGGCAAAAACCGCGTAACAGAAAACATAATCAACACCCTGTTTGACAGCTTTGCAATAGCAATTACAGAAAATGCACACAGCGGAATCATAAACAAGGAAGACCCGAGCAACGACGATATGTGCAACACTGTCCTTTTAAAACGAAAAACAGCAGACAAGCATTTTAATCATGCCTTCGTCGGCGTTGCACTTTCTGACTGGTTTGTTCCGGTTTCAAAGACTTATACAAAAGAACTCATCAATGACCCGCAAAAATCCGGCATTCTTTACCCGTTATTACAGGAACGAAAAAATTTCGTCACAGTAAAAGATAAAAAAACTGGCAAAGATGTAGAAATAAACAAGGGAACAGTTTCCGGCACAATAAACGGATATGACAAAAACACAATAGATATGAAAGCTATTTCGAAAAACAACAGGGTCAGCGGGCTTGAATACGAAGTCTATGACGAAAACACGCCTATAGATGAAATTATAGAAAAACGTAAAATAAACAAAGGCAGATTTTACGACAAGTTCATAAAGCCCTACGGAATAGACGGCAAAGACCCCAATCTTGTTGTTATTGAAAAAGAAAAAGCACCGGTTAATATAACAAGAGAAGAGTTCATTGAAGCGCCCATGATCGCATTTGCGCACAGACTAACCAGCCAGAAAGGCCTTGAGCACTTTAAAGGGGCAATTTTCAGACTCTTTGACAACTGGGAAGAAAAATTTCCGGGAAAACCTCTGCCTTTCGTCCTAGTAGGAGGCCCATCCTCTCCTGAAAAAAGAGAGCTGGAATATCTCTATGAGCTGAAAAATCCGAGCTACGGCGCAAACAAAGAACGTGTTAACAGAGTCCTTGCATTGAAGGGCGGTCTGCCCAACCCTGCAATCATGGGTGTTGCACAAATTTTTGTCGCACCGTCAAACGAAGAGCCTTGCGGTTTGTCTCAGGCGGAATGCGACGCAAAAGGCACTCCGATTCTCGCAACTGACACCGGCGGATACCACGACACAATAGAAGACGGCGTAACAGGATATCTTGCACCTTATATCAGCGAACAGTGTATTTATGACAAACTCGTTGAAATCTGCGACAATTACTTCAACCACCCTGAAAAATACAATGAAGTTATTCAAAACGACCTTAAAGTCGATTTCAGCTGGGCACAAAAAGGCAAGAAGGGGCCGATTTATGAATACACTGAAAAATTCGGATATGACAAAAACGAACTTCCCGATATTGCAGCAGGTGAACATCCTAAAACAGAAGCGTAAGGAAAATTTACAAAATAAAAGACAAAAGACCGGACAACATCCGGTCTTTTTAATGATTGTTATAGCCGGCGTAAATAAAATGTTGCGGATTTTTTCTTATAATTTATTTTGTTATCGCAAATTTTTTTAGGACAATGTATAATAATATTTATGGATAAAAAGGATGAACTAAAAATTATAGAAGAAACACAGCAGGTCGTCGCACAGATGAAGCAGGATGATTTAGAGGAAGATCCGACACTGGAGAATGAGATGTTTGACTGCGACTGCTGCGGCAAAGAAGCTTCGCTTGCAGGTTCTATTGCATATTCAGACTACAGACTCTGCAATGACTGCGTGCTGCTTGCTGAAACTGGTTTTGCACTCGGAAAACTAAAATCCGTGGAGGATTTAATTAAAGCAATGGAAGAAAAAAGGCTGGAAGAAATCTGTAATTTTATAAAAAAAGACAGTATAAGCCACAACAACTAAGAAAATATTATGAAACTTTTTGATAAACTTACAATTCTGGATAAATATATACTTAAACAGGTCCTTGAAATTTTTATAATGGGGATTGTTGTTTTTACGTCTATAATTTTTGCCTCGGATACCTTCATTACACTGATAAAACAGATTACCCTATACGGTATTCCGTTTAATGTCGCACTGATGATAGTACTTTTGAACCTGCCTGCTGTTATAGTTATGGCGATTCCCATGAGTGTTCTGTTTTCGACTGTTATGACCCTAAACAGACTCAGTCTTTCGTCGGAAATTACGGTAATGAGAGCCTGCGGCATAGGTCTGAACCGTATAGCAAAACCCATATTTATTTTTTCTATAGCAATGGCTGCTCTTACTTTTATAGTAAACGAGACCATTGTACCTATCACCACATCACAGTCAAAAACTCTTGCCGTGTGGGCGCTCGGGCAAAAAAACATTCCCAATGGAAAACAGAATTTTACATACAAAGAACTGCAGGACGGCACAAATATAAAAAGACTTTTTTATGTTGAACGCTGTGAAGACAATACCCTAAAAAATGTGTCAGTGCTTGATTTTTCAAACAAAGATACTATCCAGATTATCCAGTCTCAAAGCGGAAAAACACGTCCTGAGGGCTGGCAGTTTAACCGCGGCGCAGTTTACACCATATCAACAAAAGGGAAAGTTCTTAATACAACATGGTTTGGCGAGTCTGTTGTAGATTTCGGGCTCGATGTAAAAGACAAACTTACTGACGACGAAGCTACGCAGTACAATATAATTGCCTTGTGGAAATATGTTGAAAATAACAAGAAAAACCACTCAAAAGAAGAACACTCACTGTTCAAAATAGAACTGTATAACAAATTTGCCTTTCCGGTAACAACAGTTATACTTGTGCTTCTCGGAGTTCCTCTCGCTATCACTCCCCCGAGAGTCAGATACAACAGAGGATTTCTGTTCAGTATTTTGATTATATTTTTGTATTATCTCTTAAGGGCGCTTTCTCTGTCCTTCGGCGAGACAATGGCAATTTCGCCATGGATGGCAGCCTGGATACCTAACGTAATACTTTTCATTCTCGGTTCGCTTCTGTATTACAGAAAGGTTTATACAATTACATAGTTTGGAGTTTTTAATGTTTTTATTTTGTTTGCTTTATAACATTGTTTTGACGATATCGGCAATTATACTTTTGCCCGTAATTCTGATTGCTTTTTTAATAAAACCGAAACTCAGAGCCGGCTTTTTTAAAAAGCTCGGGTTTTATAATTTTAAAAAATTAAACAGAAACAAAAAGACCATTGTATTCCATGCAGTCTCTGTGGGCGAGACTAACGCTCTGGAAGCTCTCATAAAAAGAACAAGAAACGAGTTTCCCGACGCAAACATTATTCTCACCACAACGACGCGTACAGGTCAGGAAATTGCCCATAAAAAGCTTAAAGACACAGTGACAGAAATAACATACTTTCCCTATGACCTTGCGTTTTCTATCCTTTCATTTTTAAAAAATGCTAAACCGGATGTAATACTTATTGCAGAAACAGAAATCTGGCCTGATTTTGTTTATATCTCAAACAAAATGAATATTCCCGTATACATAGTGAACGGGCGAATTTCTCCGCATTCCTACAACGGTTATAAAAAATTCTCATTTTTCTTCAAACCGGTTCTTAATCTGTACAAAGGCATTTTAATGCAGACGGAAGCTGACGCGCAAAGAATCAGAGATATAGGCGCAAACACTGACAAGGTCGAGTGCATGGGCAATTTAAAATTCGATATAAACCAAAACATTGACGAAAAAGCAATTGAGGAGCTGAAAGAAGAATTACAGCCGTCAAGACTGATTATCGCAGCCAGCACTCACAAAGGCGAAGATGAAATAATACTCAAGGCATTTACTGATATAAAAAAAGAATTTCCGGACACAAAAATGATGATTGCACCACGTCATCCGGAGCGCTATGCACAGGTTGAAGAGCTCATAAAAAACACTGGTCTGCAATACGGAAAACGCAGCGCAAAAGACAATTTTTCCTCTAATGATATTATTATGCTCGACACAATGGGCGAGTTGATGAAAATGTTTTCAGTATGCGATTTTGCATTCATTGGCGGAAGCTTTTCAACAACCGGCGGACACAACCCGCTGGAGGCAAATATATGGGGCAAACCGGTTATTTCCGGAGACTGCGTTTTTAATTTTAAAGACATATACGCATATTTAACAAAAACAAAAGCAGCAACTCTTGTGACTACAGGCGAAGAGCTTAAAACAGAAATGAAAAAACTTCTTTCTGACAGAACGTATTATGAAGCTGCATGTGCTGACGCGCTGAAAATATTTGAAGAAAACAGGGGTGCAGTAGATTTTGTGATAAATGTACTAAAAAACAATACCCGTCTTTAATTTACAAAAGGGCATCTGGTACGTTTTATACAGAAAATTATACATTAATACAGTTGAAATATTGGGACTTATATACAAAATTTCACTAATAATGGGAAAAATTGTCACCCTGAACTTGTTTGACCGCTTTTGCCAAAATCTTTGATTTCGTGCAAAATGTCTGGTTTTCCACAGGGTCTTGTCTGTGGCAAGATTCCGAAACAAGTTCAGAATGACATTATGTTCATCTCTTAATAATATTTTGTGGAAACATATATACAACTCTCGAAATATTGTACAAAAAATTTTTACATCCCGATTAAAAAGTACTATAATATTTTTGTAGCAATTACGGAGTATGAAAAAATGATTAGATTAATTGTGATTATAGTTATTGCAGCTATTGGCTGGTTTGCATATACAAACTGGGGAAGCATGACAAAAAATGTCAATATGGAAAAATCAGAAAACGCCATCAAACAGGAAAAAACTATTCAAAGAGTAATAAATACAAGAAACAATGACGCAGCTGCAACAGACGAAGTTAAAGAAAGATTCTAAAACTCTAAAAACCGCTGACAACATAAATATTTCCTTAAACCACTACAAATCAGACAGAGAAAGTGTGGTGATAATTTGTCATGGCTGGTTTATGACAAAGGACTCAAAAGCCTTTTCTCTGCTTTCAGAGGAACTGGCAAAGTATTTTGACGTAATCTGTTTTGATTTTCGCGGGCATGGAAAAAGCAGCGGTTTCTACACATTCAGCGCAAAAGAAGAAAACGACCTTTCCGCAGTGGCAGATTATGCAAAAAACTGCGGTTACAGAAATATTCACCTGCTCGGGTTTTCAATGGGCGGTGCACAGGTTTTGAACTTTGCGCAGCATAAGGATGTCACATCAGTCATTGCTGTCAGCGCACCTGCGGATTTTTCAAAAATAGAAAACCACGTATGGAAGCCCGAAGCCTGGATTCCGACGCTGTTTAAAAAGTTTGAACCCGCAAGATGGTGTTCAATCCGCCCCGGCTCGCTCTTTTTAAAGAAAACAGCGCCGCTTAGTGTTGTACAAAATATTGACTGTCCTGTATTATTTCTGCTCGGAGAAAGGGATCCGGTTGTCTATCCGTGGCACACAAAGGCTCTTTTTGATAAAGCTGTCTGCACAAAAAAAATAGAAATTTTTGAAAAAGGAAAACATGCAGAAGATTTGTTCCTCGAAGACAGGGAAAGATTTTTGAAGATATGCGTGAATTGGATTAAGGAGAACGAAAAATGATTATAGACAAACTAAAAAATTCAGATACATATTACACGCTCGGCGAAAGATTCAAAACAGCTTTTGAATACTTAAAAAATACGGATATAAATAAATTAGAAAACGGAAAATACGAAATAGACGGCGAAAATATTTTTGTGTCAGTACAAGACTATGAGACAAAACCTATTGAAAACGGAAGATGGGAAGCGCACAGAAAATATGCAGATATCCAGTTTTTGGCAAAAGGCTCAGAACAACTTGGCTATACAGATACAGAATCGCTCGAGCAGGAAACTGAATATGACAGTGATAACGATATTATTTTTCTAAAAGGCAGCGGTCAGTTCGCAAAAGCACAGGCCGGTGATTTTCTGGTCTTCTTCCCAAACGACGCGCACATGCCCTGCATAAGCACAGAAAAACCGGCGTATGTAAAAAAAGCTGTGGTAAAAATAAAATTGGATTGACAGCACTAATTACATAAAATAATATTGCTGCTTATGATACCTTTAAGGCAGCTCTTGAACAGACCTGTTGTTTGTGGGAATATAGCAGTAAGGAATTGAGGAAAAAGAAAGTAAGGTAAAGTTATGCGAATTTCATTAGAGTGGCTGAACGAATATATTGATTTAACGGATATTGAACCTGAGAGAATCGCCCATGAACTAACAATGAGCGGTCTTGAGGTCGAAGAAACAGAAAAAATCGGTGCAAAATTTACGAATATAATCACTGCACAAATCAAAAAAATCGACCAGCACCCTAACGCAGATAAACTTCATCTTGTCACTGTAGACCTTGGCAATACCGAAAAAACAGTAGTTTGCGGCGCGCAAAACATTGAAGAAGGACAAATCATTCCCTACGCCTCTGTCGGCTCAAAAGTTTTAAACAGAAAAACAGGCGAGCAGTTCGAACTTACTCCCGCAAAAATCAGAGGGGTCGAATCCCAGGGCATGCTCTGCTCCCAGGATGAACTCGGACTGGAAGGTCTGCAGGAAGAAGACGGTATTCTTATCCTAAACAGATTGTACAAAGACTTAAAACTCGGTGAACCTCTGGAAAAAGTACTCGATATAAAAGAAGATATAGTATTTGACGTTGCTCCTACAGCAAACCGCGGGGATGAAATGTCTGTAATAGGTGTTGCAAGGGAACTTTCTGCAATATTTAACAAAAAGCTGAACTTCTCTCCGCTTCAAGATACAGAAAACAGAAAAGCAGCAGATTTTAAAGTTGAAATTATAGATGAAGATACCTGCAAATACTATTCTTTAGGACTTTTAAAAGATGTTGTCATAAAACCCTCTCCGCAGTGGATGCAAAGAAGACTCATTGCTTGCGGAATAAGAGCTATAAATAACATCGTTGACATAACAAACTACGTGCTTCTTGAATACGGAAACCCTCTTCACGCATTTGATATGGACAAATTAAACGGATATCTCTGCGTCAGACGTGCAAAAGAAGGCGAAAAACTCACCACGTTGGACGGCGTTGAAAGAAATTTAACTCATGACACGGTACTTATCGCAACAAAAGAAAAAGGCGTGTGTGCAGCAGGTGTTTTTGGCGGAGAAAACAGTGAAGTTGATGAAAATACGAAAAATATCGCGCTGGAATCAGCATATTTTACCCCTGCAACAAACCGCCGCTCCGCAAGAAGCATAGGATACAGAAGTGAAGCCAGCGCAAGATATGAACGCGGAGTCGATATAGAGTCAACAAAACCAGCTCTGCTTAGAGCAATGCAGCTTATGGTCGAACTGGCTGACGCTAAAGTAGACGGTATAGTCGAAACCGGCAAAAATAAGCTGGATGACATAGATATTACACTGAGATTTGCCCAGATAAAAAGGATTCTCGGGTCTGAAATAGAAAAGGAAAGATGCATAGAGATTGCACAGAGACTAGGTTTCGAGCTGCTGGGAAAAAATGATGTCGCCGCAAAATTCAGAGTGCCTTCATTCAGAGCCAACGATGTATACAGAGAAATAGATTTGATTGAAGAAATTTCCAGAATCTACGGCTATGACAAGTTTGCGCCGACACTCCCTAAAAATACCCAGTCACCTGAAATTACCAATGAATCCCGCGTATTGAAACAAATTCATAATATGTTTCTCGGCAGCGGTTTCTATGAAGCGGTCACTTCCTCTCTTGTCGGTACTCCTATTTACAAAGAGTTTTCTGTAGCGTTCGATGAAGAAAAAGCAGTTAAGGTTCAAAATCCGCAGAGCGAAGACCACACAATGCTCAGAGAAACCCTTATTGCCAACATCCTTAACACTGTTAAATACAACCTCTCTAATGGGCAAAAAAATGTTTGGATTTATGAAATCGGCAAGACTTACATGATAGAAAAACCTGCTGATGAAAAATATACGGGCGTAAGAGAGTGCAGGATGATTGCCGGCGCTGTTACAGGAACTCTCGAAAATGCAAAGTGGACAAAAAGACCCGAGCCTGATTTCTTTTTCATAAAAGGCATAATGGAAAATCTTTTTGCGCTGCTGGGTGTTGAAAACAGGATACAGTACAGACCCGCCGCTGACAAAGAGTTTCTCCATCCGGGAAAAAGTGCAAAAATTATGCTTTTAGGAAAACAGCCCGAAGAAATCGGTTATTTCGGCGAAGTTCATCCGATTTTGAAAGACAAAGAAAAATTCCTGCAGGATGTTTATGTTTTTGAAATTAATCTTGAAAAACTTTTGGCAGCGCTGCACTGCTCTACACCACGATACAAAAAACTTTCTCAGTTCCCTGAAGTTCAGAGAGATTTAGCTTTCATAGTTCCGGAGAAGGTTAATCACGAAGAAATTTCAAAAATTATTAAAAAGGCTGTCAAAAATAATCTCTACAACGGACAGGAGCTGTTTGACGTCTATCAGGGCGAACACGTAAAAGACGGGTTCAAAAGCGTTGCCTACAGAATAAAACTGCAGGACAAAGAAGCTACTCTGACAGATGAAACAGTTGAAGAACAGATGAATTCAATCAGAGAAGCTTTGAAAAAATCTGTTCCCGAGCTGAGTTTTAGAGAATAAATCGCGCAAATTTTTTTCTTTAGCGCCGTTAGTATGAAAAAAGGAGAGGTAAAATTATGTCAAAAATTTATAAAATCAGCTTCGGCGCAGTAAAAGAAAGTCATAAGAAATATCCAGCAAAGAGAGAAAACACAATGTTTTCCCCCTCAATGCAGTCTGACACTTTTGAATATTCAAAACATCCGAAAAAAACCGGCGTACTAAAAAATACACTGGCAGCAATAGCCCTGTCACTGGGTCTTTCTGCCACACCGCTAACAGCTAATGCCCAGCAGTACAAAGTCATAACAACGTCTGACTGGGTTGTCGGCAAAACAACGAGCGACAAAAGCGTTTACGGACTCGCAAAACGTTTCAATATGACTCCCGAAAAATTCAGCGAGACTTTTGATGTTCCGCTGGACGGCGTAAAACGCGGGTACGTATTTAAGGTTCCGTCACACAAAGTTGACAACGGCGAAACGCTCTCGTCAATTGCTAAATTATACAAAATGGACGTTAAACTGCTTGCGCAAATAAATGACATTGACCTTAGAAAAGATGCAGCACTAACACCAGGCGAGTATATTTTCATACTTCCGAACGCCTATCCGGGAAAAACAGCTGGAAAAAATTCATCTAAAACTACAAAAAAATCATCCGTCACAGCTGACAATGCGAACAAAACCATTTACACCTCCACAGGCAAAAAATGGACAGTAAGCTCACTTCACGAACATGTACAAAATACTGCTCTTGAAAACGGCAGACCGGCAAACAGACCGCTCCCGCCAGTTAACAAAAACAGCAGAATTGCAGCTGAGGTAAAAATCTACAAGCCAGCAGGCAACGGAAAACTCAGTGAAAAAACTATTATAATTAACACGGGGCACGGTTACAAAGCTAACGGAGAGTTTGATGCAGGCAGCAGCAATGCCGTACTTGCGCAAAACAAAGACGGAAAAATAGTTGAAACTACGAATTTCATCGGAAACAGAGGCAAGGCGCTCGAGGAATGGAAAGTCAACAGGGACTTGGGCCTCGATATAGCAGAAAATCTCTGCAAACAAGGTGCTAAAGTAGTTTTTATATCAGGTGACGAAAACCTTGCAGAAAGAGAAATCCGAAACACAAAAGCTGATATGCTAATCAGCCTGCACAGCAACTCGGATGAAAATGACACGGGTATTCAAATACTTTACAACATCCGAGGCGGATTGGACAAAAAAGACAAACAGCTTGCGGATGAACTCCAAAGCTGCTTTGAATCGAGTTCGAGACTGAGAGGACTCAATGAACAAAAAGGCCGCTCCATAGATGTTTTAAGTTCATCAAAGCTGAAAACGCTTTCTATTCCTGCTGTTATGATAGAAACAGGAAATCTTCAAAACAAAAAAGATATTCAAAATCTGAATGCAGGATATTTTACAAAAGCCCTTACAACGCAGATAGCAAAGGGAATTGTTGAATATTTTGAAAAATATTAATTTAACCTCTTTTCATTAGCATGCAATGAAGCTATAATATTTTTATGGATATAGAATTAGAGGTCAAAAATTTAACATCAAAGGACGAAAAGCAGGCGCAAAAAGCAGCCCGGCTTCTATTGGATAGCGGCGATGCTGAAATGTACAGAGCGCTTGTGCAAAAAAGCAGCTTTTTGTTTGATTTTGTTAAACAAAATGTAAACAAAAGACTCTCTGCAGCTTTGAATGAAAAAAATTATAAAAATCTGTTTAAATTTTTGAAAACGTACAGTCCTGATTACGAAGATTTTATAGCCTCATCACTGGCAAAATATGCTGACGAAGATTTAACTGATGAAATTTTTGAACTGCTTCAAAACGGCACGGAAAGCGAAAAAATTTATGCTGCAAAATATTTTTCGTACATTCCTGATACTATTGCCGCAGAAAGTCTTTCAGATTACGCTTTTTCTGACAATGAAGCCCTTGCGTTCAACGCAGCACAGGCGCTTGGCAAGATGGACAGCAAAGACTCCTTTGAAAAAGCAATGTCAATGCTGAAAGAAGATGACGATTTTAAAAAACTTGAGGCAGTAAAATTTCTGGTTGCCTATGGTGACAAAAACGCTGTTCTCCCTGTGCTCGAAGCCCTAAAATCGAGCGCAATGCCCGAGAATATAGCTGGCGAGCTTCCTTTTCTGGAGCCGCTTGCAGAGATTATAGAAAACAGACCCACGGAACTTGCGCTGCACTGCGTTTATTACATTCTGTCCGGTCTAACTGAAATCCTCCCGCTGGCTCAGGTTTTCGATTTTGAGCTTTATGACGTGCTTTCAGGATTAATCGAAAAGAACAAAACAGAAAAGAATAGTCAGATTTCGGCAGTACTGCTGAAATCACTGTCGCAGTTCAGCACCATCTGTGAAATCGAAAGCTACACTTTCGATGAAGACAAAAATACAAAACAGGAATTAAATGCAATTTATGATTTACTGAAAAATCAGCCAGCGCAGTTCTGGAATGAACAGAAAAGTCTAATATTGAATGAACTTGAACAGGACAGAATACGTGTTTTACAGGCATTGGGCATTATTTCCGAGTTCAAACCCGAAAATGCATATGAACATCTGAAAAAGCTGTTGGCTGCAGACGATGAAATAGTTCTTTGCGAAACAGTTTCTGCTCTAAAATCTACGGGCAGGCTCAGGGATGTTTCAAAAGATGAAATATTAGCAAAAATTAAAAGCGAAAACATAAAAGCAATAATTTTAAACATGTTTGTATTAACATGATTTTATGCTGATTGATACGCATGCACATATTGACATGGATGACTATTCTGATGACTTTTCGGAAATGCTGAAAAGAGCGGAAGAAAATGCGGTGCAAAAAATTATTATTCCCGGGGTTGAACCCGCAGGATTTGCGCGCATTTTTGAACTCACTGAAAAATATAAAAATATCTACGGCTGTGTGGGCGTACATCCTGAAGAACCTGATTTCTACGATGATGAAGCAGAAGAAAAAATCAAATATTACCTGAAAAAGCCCAAAATAGTAGCAGCAGGCGAAATAGGACTCGACTACTACTGGGACAAAAGCAGGATTGAGCGCCAGAAAGAAATTTTCGAAAAACAAATCTATCTTGCAAAAGAAGCAGGAAAACCTGTAGTCGTGCATGACAGAGAGGCGCATCAGGATACATTTGAAATTCTAAAAAAAACCGGAGCAAAGGAAACAGGCGTCGTTATGCACTGTTTTTCGGGAAGTCCTGAATTTGCACTGCAGTGCGTAAAAGAAGGATTTTACATAGCGCTCGGCGGAGTCGTCACGTTTAAAAATGCAAAGAAAATGAAAGAGGTTGCACAGGCTGTACCGCTTGAAAACCTACTTGTTGAAACCGATTCGCCCTATCTTACGCCCGTACCCTACCGAGGCAAACGTAATGAGCCCTCTTATGTAAAATATTCGGCAGAAGAAATTGCAAAACTGAGAAACATTTCTTTTTCCGAAATATCTGATGCAACAACAAAAAATGCACTGAAAGTTTTTCACATAGAATGAAAATAAATGCAATAAGTTTTAGCGGATTTAAATATCGAAAGAAAAAGAATAAAATGCCCAAAAAAGAAAGACTGGACAAAATACTTGTAGACAAAGGCTACTTTGACACAAAAAGCAAAGCGCAGGGCGCAATAATGGCCGGCGATGTCAAAGTAAACGACGAAGTAATCACAAAATCAGGACATCTGTTTGAACTGAAAGAAAACACAAAAATAGAGGTAAAAACCTTTCCGTATGTGTCAAGAGGCGGATTGAAAATAGAAAAAGCAATTAAGGAATTCAAAATTGATTTAAAAGACAGAATTTGTCTTGACGCGGGTGCCTCCACAGGAGGATTTACGGACTGTATGCTTCAAAACGGCGCAAAAAAGGTCTATGCTGTTGATGTCGGATACGGTCAGATTGCCTGGAAAATCAGAAACGACAAACGTGTAAAAACTGTTGAGCGTACAAATATTAAAAATTGCTCCCCAATGGATATTTATGAAAAAAACGATGAACTGCCTGATTTTTGCGCAATGGATTTGTCTTTCATTTCCATAACAAAAGTTCTTGAGAACATAAAAAAACTTATGCAGCCAGAGGATATTGAAATAGCTGCGCTGATAAAACCCCAGTTTGAGGCAGGAAAAGAGCTCGTGGGGAAAAACGGGGTGGTTCGGGAAAAAAGTACGCATGAGCTTGTTATAAAAAATGTAATCGAATTTTCAAAAACAATCGGGTTGTACCCGCAAAAATTGACATTTTCACCTATCAAAGGACCCGCGGGAAATATAGAATATCTGATATTGCTTTCAGACAGGTCATCTGATTTTGATATGGAAGAAATAGAGTCAGTCGTAAACGCAGCAAACTCTCAGATGGAATAAAAAGGGTAAAAATTTATTTCCTTTCCATATAAAAGTTCTTGTACTATTTATTTGTTTTAGTGGTATATTGAGATTGTAAAAATTCTATTCCTAAAGCGGCATCGTCTAGGGGTTAGGATAGCAGATTCTCATTCTGTTGACACGGGTTCGAATCCCGTTGCCGCCGAACTTACGATGTAACAAAATTACGAGGCTTGTGCCTCGTTTTTTGTTACGAGTAAGCATTACCAAAGTGAGTCCGTGACGGTTTCACGAAGGTGAAAGCGGACAGGACGACACCAGACGTCTTTTGTTGTTTGAACCATACTTTTCCCGGGATTCTCACTGCAAATTTATTTTCATAAATTTGCGGTTCTACCTCTCGCAAAACAATTCACTGGATTGTTTTGCTCGGCAGAGTCGTTGCCGCCGAACTTTTAAAACGTAGAAAATTTTACAAAAAAATCAAACAATAAATTTCTATATATTTTTTTCAAAATACTTTTGCGTATCTATCGTATTGTAATGTATTGGAATCGATTTTTCAGTTGCGGCTTTTACAAGTTTAAATGCAGATAACGGCACAAAACTGAAAAAATCAATATATTTCTGATTTGCCGTTATATTTATTTGAAATTGAGGAAAGCGTTGAAGCTCAGGACAAATACCTCCATCATAGTTAATACTGAGAGTTTTGATATCCGACCATAATATATTTTGTACAGTTTTATTATTATTTATCAATGTTAAATTTTCATTATCGATTATGAGCAGTCTAAAAGGATATTTTTTTTCTAAATATACCAGTAGTATACATCTAATTCCCAATACAAGAATAACAAAAGCCGCAGCTATTACTACACCAATTATACGTTCTGATGGCGGACAAAGCAAGAATAATAATATAATACAGTAAATTAGCATTATAGCAGTAAATATTTTTTGCCGTGGATGATCTAATGAGTATAAATATAATTTTTGCCCGTTATATTTCATATTATCCGTCCCATTATCTCAATATTTTACCATAAAATAAGCCAGATTTTTTACTTATTTCAAGGTTTCTATAAGCTATTTGATTGCATTAATTTGTGTATTTACTCATCAGCGCGTGCCTTTGTTCAATAATTTTTGAAAATCTGCACTATTGGAAAGATGCCATATGCCGGTCACAATCATTCATTGTTTAGTGCTTTAGAATGACATTGTATAGATTCTGTTTATACAGACGTTTTTCGTCGGCTAATCAGTTAGGTTAATAATATTATGCCAATTAGATTTAGTTGTATATGCATCTTTTTCTAAAATACCATTTTTGTACTTTTCCATGTCAATTGAGCCAGGCACGTACGTTCTTTCACCTTCTATAAAATTTAACCCCTGCCGGTATTTTAATGACCCTTTTCTAAAAGGTTTTAATTTTCCAAAAATCTGCTCTAAATGAATTTTTGCATTATCTTTATCAAAAATTTGTTCTTTTCCGTTTAAAACCATTTTGTAATCTATTTTTTCCCTCAACCCTAATTCTCTAAGCATTTTTTGGAAATCTTCCAGTGACTTACCAGTGCTTTCTGCCATTTTTATCTGCGCCTCCTCAGATTGCCCCAATAAATCTCCGACAATCCTTCTCGGATAATTTTCAGATATTGCATCTAATAGTCCGTCAACAGAAGTTCTATAAGCCATTTCCGTCTGTCTTGTATGTCTAAATTCATGCATTAAGTACTCGATGATATCGGTTTTTTCTTGTCCGTTAAATTTTTTTGAAAGATTCAAGCATAAAGTAATAACACCTTTTGTAAGATCCCAGCTTGCATCAAACATTTTGGGTTTATCAAATATCAGGGGGATGTTAAGATCTTTATAACCAAAATCATTCTTTATTTGTTCAAATGCTTTTTGACAAAATTCTTTTGAATCTTTTATATAGCTCAACTGCTGATATGCGTTCATTTTTTCTACTGCTTTTTCCGGAGAAACCTTTTTGCCAAATATAGAAGAAAAATAACCTGCAATCATTTTTATAAAAGGCATATTGGGTTTTTGTTTTCCAAAAATACTATCTTCAAAAGCAAGGCTCGATTCATCAAACGAAAAATTTGCTTTTGCTAATATTTTTTTGTCTCGAGACGATATACTTACAACATCATTTTTCAGAGCTGTCTGTCCGGTTCTTATGCTGTATTTAGTCTTAATCTTTTCCAGCAAGTTTGTTTTCTTAAACTGTTTTGAAATATAACTATTTCTATGTAATAAACGGGTATTTTTTATAGACATAAATCTATTTCCAATATTATTTTTCAATAACGGTCTTTTTAAAAATATTATTATGCGGCACATCATTGCCCATACGTATAAGTTTTTCCAGAGCAAACTTTATTGGATTTTTAATTTTTGAGGATTCAGTTAAAAAAGTGACAACTTTTTCCTGTTTCAAATCTTGCATAGTTTTGGGAACGATAACATCTGATTTAGGAACAAAACGCGTGAAACTAATAAAAGGGAACCCCTTGGAGGTAACACCCGTATCAACAAGAAGTCTTGTTCTCAAGTGCGATGATTCAATATTTTTCCTTGCCTGATTTAGTTTTTCGAATTTTCCATGCTGAATCGCATAATCAGCTATCTGTTTCATTGATTCACTATTTAAAAATCTTGCTTTGAAAGCGGGTCTGTGCGCAGTATTATAACTATTATTTATCATGTTTCCCCCTTTGTATATACTGCAATAAAACATGTGAATAAAAATTATTGCCAATAAAAAGCGGGCTTTTTAAAATCAGCCCGCTTTTTATCTATTTCAGTGTTTCTATGAGTTCTTTAATTGCGTTTATCTGCGCATTCAGCTCATCTGCCCGCGCTCTTGTCTCTTCAATAAGTTCTTTAGGTGCTTTTTCGACAAAATTCTTATTCTTTAGTCTGCCCTCAAGACTCATTCTTTCTTTATCCAATTTTTCAATTTTCTTATTCTGGCGGGCAATTTCTTCATCAAAATTAATAAGCCCTTCAAGAGGAATAATAATTTTAGAATTTCCAACAACAGCAGAAGCTGATTTTTTAGGCATTTGCGTATCTTCAGCTTTAAAATCAACGCTTTCTATTCTTGCCAGACGTTTCAAATAAGGTACAACCGCTTCAAAAACGGGTTTTTCAGCAGCACTGGCAAGGACCGTAATATCCATCTGTGCAGAAAGCGGAATATTCAATCCCTGACGCACGTTTCTCAAAGACTTAATCGTTTCAAAAACCAGTTCCATCTCTTTATTTTCTGTTTCAAAAACAAATTCTTTTTTGTACGTCGGGAACTCTGCTTTAATAATTCCGACAGTGTCCTTATCCTGAGGAATCAGCTGCCAGATAGCCTCAGTAATGTGCGGCATTATAGGGTGCAACATTCTCAATGACATATCAAGAACATATCTCAAAACTCTCTGAGTATTAGCTTTTTGAGTTTCATCCTGAAGCTGAATTTTAGCAATCTCAACATACCAGTCGCAATACTCATTCCAGAAAAAGTCATAAAGAATATGAGCTGTTTCACCTATACGATAGTTCTTTATATTTTCATTAACATCTTTAGAAGTCTGGTTCAATCTATGCAGAATCCATTTGTCAGCAATGGTTAAATCTGACATATCAACAGATTTGTTGTCCACACCCTCAAGATTCATCAGCACAAATCTCGATGCGTTCCAGATTTTGTTAGCAAAATTTCTTCCGTATTCAAATTTGTCATCAGAAACTTTTATATCCTGACCGCCGTATGTTGACATAGATGTCAATGTAAACCTTAAGGCGTCACAGCCGTATTTGTCAATTATAGTAACAGGGTCAACAGTATTGCCCTTTGATTTTGACATTTTCTGGCCTTTTTCATCACGGATTAAGCCATGGATATAAACCGTCGAAAACGGAGCTTTGCCGGTAAATTCGTAACCCATGGTAATCATTCTTGCTACCCAGAAGAAAATAATATCAAAACCTGTCACAAGAGTAGAGGTCGGATAGAATTTTTTAAAGTCCTCGGCTTCAGTATTTGGCCAGCCCATTGTAGAAAACGGCCACAGCCCTGACGAAAACCATGTATCCAAAACATCTGTCTCCTGTGTGTAATTTTCAGGATCGGGATTTTCTTTCGCAACAACCATCTCCCCTGTTACGTTGTGATAGTACGCAGGTATCTGATGTCCCCACCAGAGCTGCCTTGAGATACACCAGTCACGGATGTTTTCCATCCAGCCCAGATAATTCTTTTCCCATTTTTCAGGAATAAACTTTATTTCACCCGTTTTAACAGCTTTGATAGCAGGTTCAGCAAGAGGTTTCATTTTTACAAACCACTGTTCTGAAAGTAACGGTTCAATGGTCGTGTGGCATCTCTGACATTTTCCGACATTGTGCTCATGGTCTACGATTCTGATTAAATCATTGTGATATCTGAGCATGCCGATAATTTTTTCACGTGCTTCATATCTGTCCAGACCGTGAAGTTCGGCAGGAACTTCAGCGCATGCCTTCATCTTGCCTTCGCCGTCTATGACCCATATCGGTTTTAAACCGTGGCGTTTTCCGATTTCATAGTCGTTGGGGTCATGAGCCGGAGTGATTTTCAAAGCTCCTGTTCCGAATTTTTTGTCAACATATTCGTCTGCAATAATTGGGATTTCACGCCCTGTCAATGGAAGACAGACTGTTTTTCCGACTAAATCTTTGTATTTGTAATCCGTCGGGTTTACAGCAATAGCAACATCGCCGAACATAGTCTCCGGACGGGTCGTTGCAATAACAATTGCACCGGCCTCATCTTTCAGAGGGTAGCTGATTTCCCAGAGATGCCCGGCCTCTGTTTCATATTCAGTTTCAACGTCAGAAATAGCAGACTGGCAACGAGGACACCAGTTAACAATATAAGATCCCTTATAAATTAAACCTTTTTCATAAAGTCTTACAAAAACTTCTTTTACAGCATCCGAACAGCCCTTATCAAGGGTAAACCTTTCTCTTGAACGGTCAAAAGAAGCACCGAGACGTTTGCACTGGTCTAAGATTGCACTTTTATGCTCATTTGCCCAGTCCCATGTTCTTGCGAGAAATTTTTCCCTGCCGAGCTCATGACGGTTTGTTCCTTCTGCTCTCAGCTGCTTTTCAACAACATTCTGCGTTGCAATACCGGCATGGTCTGTTCCCGGCACCCACAGAGCCTCATATCCGGCCATTCTGTGATACCTGACAAGAATATCCTGCAGCGTTTCATCAATGGCATGCCCCATATGCAGAACACCTGTTACATTCGGCGGCGGAATTACAATAGAGAAGTGCGGTTTTTCTGACTTAGCGTCAGCTTTAAAACACTCATTATCTTCCCAGAATTTGTAAATCTCTGCTTCTGTTTTATTTGCGTCATATGTTGTCGGCAAATCACTGTAACTTTTTGTCTGCATTTATATAGCCTCTCTTAATCCTTTTCAATGACTATAAAATAACACAAAGAGAAGAATTTTTCTAATATTGCAGTGAAAAATTTTAATTATGTACTAAAAAGCAAAAAAAAACTCCCTTTCGGGAGAGTGTGTATATATGTTAACAG
This sequence comes from Candidatus Gastranaerophilales bacterium, assembly GCA_944322755.1. Classification (GTDB taxonomy): domain Bacteria; phylum Cyanobacteriota; class Vampirovibrionia; order Gastranaerophilales; family Gastranaerophilaceae; genus CALUPY01. Next base: position 94,695 of record CALUPY010000003.1, read on the forward strand.
TACTCTTACTGTACAGAGTAAGTAATCAATGTTTTAACTGAGCGGGCAGTATCTTTGATTTCTTGTTTTTCTGCCTTTTCCATTGTTTCTTCAAGAATTTTTATAGCTTCTGTCTTGTCGTCAAGTGAGAGAAGCTCATTGATTGCACTCATTGCAACACGTGCAGAAAGATCGTTAATTCCTTTTCCTTCTGTAGCAATAACTACTTTTAAAGATTCAGGACAATTTTTTCTGATAAGAGCCTGAGCAGTCATTTCTCTGACTTCATCAATACTTGAATTAGTACCGATTTCTTCCAGAACACGGACTGATTCTACTGTATCTTCGTGTTTTCCGAGTGCTTCTATTATATTATTGATTCTTTTGCTGTTATTCATTTCTATCTCCTACGCTGATAATTCATTGAGTAACATTTCTTCGAGCTGTGCCACAGGTTTTTTCTGCAGATTGGAAACGCTGTATGAGTAATCGAATTTTGAAGAAATATAATCTTTCAAACCTTTAAAGTCAAGTTCGATATTTGTATTTTTAGCGTTTTCCCAGCTTTGAGCAATGTTGTCTCTTACCTGTCTTCCGAATGAAATGATAGAATTGAATCTTGATTTCAATGAATTATTGAAAGAGTTAATGCCGCCAACTATAGAGCTGGTGAACATTTTTGCTTTTTCTGAAGCTTTGTTCAAAAGATTGTCATTTTTTGACGCACTTTGAGCTTTTGAAGACTCAAAAACGTCTGCCGCATAGACATTACCTTTAAAATTAATGCCGAACGGATTTGATTGTGCAGCCGATGCTGCGTTCTGTGTTGCTTCCTGCTTTTTTGTGCCGGAAAGCTGTTTGATAACTCCAAAGTTGAATTTGCCGATACTTAATTTGTCCATATTTAGCCTTTCTTGATTGTATTTCAGCTTCCTTATTAAATTACCATTTTTTTTGTGATGCATAATCATCTTTTTGGAGGATTTATTCATAATTTTATTAAACTTTTGTATAAAAGTTGAAAAGACGGATAGTCTTATTTTATGATATTTACATGCGTATCTATAATGAGCTTGTAAAAAACGAAAATTTATCCATCTGTCTCGGTTTTTTTGACGGGGTGCATGAGGGGCATAAAGTCGTCATAAAAAATGCAGTGAATCTGGCAAAACAAAACGGACTAAAGTCTGCGGTTGTAACTTTTCGCGAACACCCTTTATGCTATCTGCAGAACAGAACCCCTGAATATATTCTGCCGATGGAGGACAGGATATCACTAATTGAGGCGCAGGGTGTTGATTATATTTACATGCTCGAATTTGATGAAAATATAGCGGATTTAATTGCGTATGACTACCTGAAAAATATTCTGATAGATACTTTTCACCCTAAATTCATTACAACGGGATTCAATCACTATTTCGGAGCAAACAGGCAGGGTGATACGGGTATGTTGAGAAACTGCCAGAAGACATTCGATTACAAATTTTTTGAAATCCCCCCTATAACTTTTAACAACACCCTGATAAGCAGTACAAAAATCAGAACTTTAATCTCAGACGGAATGCTGGACGGTATAAAACCGCTGCTTGGCACTGATTTCTACATAAAATCCAAAATAAAAGACGGAGACCACATTGGACGTACACTTTCTTTTCCGACAGCGAATATGGACTACCCCAAAAATATAATAAAACTATCCCGCGGGGTTTATGCAGCTCTGGTTGAAATAGACGGGACTCTGTATAAAGCCGTTGTGAATTACGGCATGCGCCCGACCGTGACGGACAGAAAAAAAATGATTGTAGAAGCATTTTTACTTGATTTTCAGGGTAATCTGTACGGAAAGAATGCTAAAGTTATCTTTAAAAGAAAAATCAGGAATGAGAAAAAGTTTGCTTCTGTTTATGAACTAAAAGTGCAAATAGCAAAAGATGCAGATATGGCACGGGATTTTCTGTCTTTAAAATAGCAAATCTGCCGGAGATGTACTTTCACAGATGCGTGACTGATTAATAAATTTTGACACAAATGTTAGGGTTGACAAACAATCTTTAATGATGTATTGTTAGGTATACCTAACAATATTGGATATAAAAATGCAAGTATCTTCTATCGCTAAATATATTGACCAGCCCTATGTGCTGTTAACTTTACAAAAGAAAATGCCATATGTGTTAACAGGTTCAGCCGCTGCTTACGGACTATATGACACTTTCAGGCAGCCGGAGGGAAAAAAGGCTAAGCAGGCTGTAAAAAATACAGTTATTCTTTCATCTATCATAACATCGCTTTTATACGGCGGTCGAAAAATAAAAATCGGCGGCAGACAGCTTGTTGAATCCCCTCAAATTAGAGAAACAGTCCTTAAACAAAAAAGAGCAATTTCATCATACATCGGTTCTGTTATTGATGAAAAAGCAAAGTCCATACTTAAAAAAGCGGAACGAAGAGCAATAAGTCCGAAAGAAATTGAATATTTGCAAAAAAATCTGCCAGACGATGAAAACAGAAAAAAACTTTTTAAAACTATTTTTTCAGAGCCCGAATCACTGACCTCAAAAGAAATTTTTGAAGAAATCGGCAGGCTCTCGCTATTGGGTTTTGTTCCGGTAGTAAGCGGCGTTGCAGGCGGAATTGCCGCTGATAAGATAACAAAAACTTCTACGAAAAAAGGAACGGCAAATAAAATTAAAGAAGGTGCATACCAGTTTCTTGCGAACATTTTTCTCTGCAATATCGGTGCAGGCGCCGCACTATTCGGCATGGAATCCTTAAACAAAAAAGGAATTATAAAAAGCCTGACTCCAGCTAAAAAACTTGTTGCAATACTTAGCGGAATCACTATTACCGGGATTTTGGGCGGAAGTATGATAGCGAATTACCTTTGCAAAAAGTTTATTAATCCTATTTTTGACAAAAATTCCGCCAATGGTCTATATTCGGAGAGAAAGCCGGAATCACTTGACATCGCAATGCATTCGGATGACATAGCTACCGCCGGGGTTTTGTCCGGATTTAAATGGATTGAACCTGCGCTGCCACTCATGTACATGATGTCCGGATACCGCGCAGGAATCGGTTATCGAAACAACTGCAAAAAATGCGGCAGTGATAAAAAGAACGATAATCTTTTAGAAGTTCAAAAAGCTCTCTCAAAAAATAATTTTCAAACAGACAACAGACTGCGGCCGGAGGAGCACTTCATTACCAAAGTCCCCAAGCAGTCGGGTTCAAAAAATTATACATTACACTAACACTTTCATTTCTTGTTATTTAGGTACCCTACACTCAGCCTGGGAAAATCTCAGGCTTTTTTCTTCTTTTGTTTTGTGCGTTAGAGCCTGTCAGGTATTGCATATTATTACACCGGCACATGTAAGGTTGTAAACTCTGCGAAAATAGTTTAATATATCATTATATAGAAGGAGTACTAAATATGAAAAGATTTTTAATTGCATTATTAGGTATCGGTGTCTGCTCGGTTTCAGTGAATGCGGCTTTTGCTGCTGACAAGTACTTGTGCAAGTGGACAGGTGTTTCCGGTTCAAACAAAGCTGTCTATACAACTAACATGACTGCACAGTCATTTTGCAACGTAAGAAAACATCTTGGAGAAGATGCTTACAACAGCTGTATTACTAAAGATTTTGAAGAACTAAAAAAAGCATATTACACGGGTAAATGTAAAAAATATACCCAAAAAATCCATTCTGACACAAATAATAGCGCAAGATGCTTTGTGGATATTACGGATGACCCGGCTGACGGTTATATAATCAACTGCTTCGGGCCTACCGCAAATACATTCCGACCAAAAGTAGAAGAGATGTACAAAAACAGATAAATCCGATTCAAAAACAAAAACTCCGCACTTATTGGAAAGTGCGGAGTTTTTAGTTTTTCATAGAACGTTGTTCTAAGTCTGCTGCCGGATTAACGAAAAAACCGGTTAACCTACGCAATAACTTCTTCTTTTGCTTCTGAAACAACAGCTTTCGGTGCGCATTCAACAATAGCTCTTGCCATGGCAATCATCTCAATTTCAGAGTTCAGTTTGTTTACGCAAGAACCTACGCCGATAGCGCTAGCACCTGCTGCAAATGCCATAGCTGCAGTTGTTGTAGTGATACCAGAAGCAGTCATAACAGGTATATCAACGTTTCTTACGAGTTCGATTGTGTTAGCAATAGAAACCTGTGCTGTTTCAAGAAGTCCTCTTGCACCTGCGCTGTGAGCATTTGCAATAGCAGCGCCTTCTGTTTGGATAAGGTCAATACCCATTTCTTCAAGAGCTTTTGCGAGTTCAATCTGTTCTGCCACTTCAATGTGTCCGGGAACTGTAACACATTTGAAAACTTTTGAGCTTCCGATTAAAGCCAGTGTTTCTTTAACAATATCAAGTATTTCCATAGCTGACATTCTCATGCCTTTTTTGTATAGAGCATCAAAGTTTCCGACTTCAATAGCATCTGCACCGGCTTTTACAGCTGCAGCAAGGTCTTCCGGAACAATTGAAGATACAAAAACAGGAAGACTTGTATTTTCTTTCGTCATTTCAATGATAGCTTTATCAGCAGCAACATCCACTGCACTTGCACCGGCTTTATCAGCAGCGATAACTACGCTTTTAACTCTGTCAATGTCAAAATTGTCAATGCCTGCAATAATTTTTACCGCTCTTTTTTCGGCAAGGTGTTTTTCAAATAATTTAATTCTCTTCATAAGTAAATAGCCTTTCTCTTATGTCATTTTGTCCTTAGTCGTTATTATTATTCTCTTCTATATTCGTATTTACGTCAAGTATGCTCTGTTGAATACTTTCATCAGACTGTGCGGGTTCAGTAGACGGACAAGCAGCCTGAGCAGCATTGTCCTCATCAGGGTCAACAATTTTGTTAACCGTACAAACAGTGTCGCCTTCTGAGAGGTTTTGGATTTTCACACCTGTGGCCGGTCTGCCCTGACGCGAAATGCAATCGGCTTTGATACGCGATACAACACCATTAGATGTAACAACCATAATTTCGTCGCTTTCTTCCACAATGGTCAGTGCAACGAGTCTTGAGGTTGAGGTTTTGAATTTCGTAGCGATGAGCCCGATTCCGCCTCTGTTTTGCGGTCTGAATTCAGAGAGTTTTGAACGTTTTCCGAAACCGTCTGATGTTACTACAAGCAAATCAGCATCATAATTTCTCGGTACAATATCACATCCGATTATGCTGTCTTGCGCGCGAAGTTTCATAGAGTTTACGCCGCGGGCACTTCTGCCAAGCGGTCTGAGGTCGTTAATCGGGAATCTGATAGCCATACCGCAGCTGGTACCGATAATGACTTCATCATTGTCCGCAGCCTGTTTAACCCAGCAGAGCCTGTCGCCCTCTTCGAGTCCGATTGCGATAATACCGTTTCTTCTGATGTTTTCAAAATTATCAAGGCTTATACGTTTGATATAACCTTTTTGCGTAAGCATAATAAGGTTGGAGGCCGATTTAAAATCGCTGACCGGAACGACCGCAGTAATCTGTTCATCCTGCTCAAGCGGAAGCACGTTTATAATCGGCAGACCTTTTGCCTGTCTTTGACCTTCGGGGAAGTCATAGACATTAAGGCTGTAAACTGTACCCTTCGAGCTGAAGAACAGAACTTTGTCGTGCATCATTGCAGTAAAGAACTGTTCAACATCGTCGTCCTCTTTTGTTTTTATTCCACCCTTACCGCGTGTTGCCCGGTTTTGGCGTTCAAACGTATCAAGAGAAATACGTTTCAAATATCCCTGACGTGTGATGAACACAGCCATCGGAACATTGGGTGTTAAGTCCTCGATTGTCATTTCATCAGCCTCAGGCACAATCTGGGTGCGTCTGTCATCTCCGTATTTTTCCTTGTCTTCGAGGAGTTCTTCTTTGATAAGGTTCAAAACTTTTTGTCTGTCAGCAAGAATAGCCTCGTATTCCGCGATTTTCTTCTGCAGTTCTTCGTATTCAGCTTTGATTTTGTCCTGTTCCAATCCTGTTAATCTTCTCAATTGCATTTCGAGGATTGCATTAGCCTGGTCAGCGTCCAGTCCGAATCTGGACATCAAGCCCACACGAGCCTCATCGGTAGTTTTTGATTTTTTAATGAGTTCAATGACTTCATCAAGGTGTCCGAGCGCAATCAGCAAACCTGCCAAAATATGTGCTCTGATTTTGGCTTTTTTAAGGAAGAAAATCGTACGTCTGGTAACGATTTCAACTCTGTGTTCAACAAACTCGTTTAATACCTCATATAAATTCATCAACCTCGGCTGCTTTCCGACAAGAGCCAGCATGTTTACGCCGAATGTCGTTCTAAGCTGCGTAAATTTGAAAAGATTATTTTTAACGACTTCCGGTTTTGCATCGCGTTTTAGCTCGATTACGATTCTCATGCCTTCTCTGTCTGATTCGTCTCTGAGGTCGGATATGCCGTCTATTTTCTTATCCCTTACGAGTTCCGCAATTTTTTCAATAAGCTGTGCTTTGTTTACCTGATAAGGTATCTCTGTAACGATAATGGCTGTTCTCGCCTGGCGTCCGTTGCCGCCCGGGATTTCTTCAAATGCTGCAACAGCCTGCATTTTTATAGAGCCGCGGCCTGTTGTATAAGCCTGTTTGATATCCTGCAGACCGACAATGGTCGCAGCAGTAGGGAAGTCCGGCCCTTTAATATACTGCATAAGACCTTCGACAGTAATTTCAGGATTATCTATCAGAGCAATTGTTCCGTCCACAATTTCTCTTAAGTTGTGGGGGGGGATATTTGTAGCCATGCCGACTGCAATACCTGATACTCCGTTTAGCAAAAGCATGGGCAGGCGCACGGGCAATACAGAAGGTTCTTCAAGCGAACCGTCAAAGTTCGGGGTGAAGTCAACTGTTTCACAGTCAATATCAGCAAGCATAGAAGTCGTAATTTTGTGCATTCTGGCTTCTGTATACCTCATTGCAGCAGCAGAGTCGCCGTCTACAGAACCGAAGTTTCCATGCCCGTCAATCGTAAGATATCTGGTCGCAAACGGCTGCGCCATACGGACAAGCGATTCATAAACGGCAGAATCACCGTGCGGGTGATATTTACCGAGAACTTCACCGACGATTCTGGCACTTTTCTTGAAAGGTTTATCCGGTGTCATGCCCAGTTCGTTCATTGCGAATAAAATACGTCTGTGAACCGGTTTCAGACCGTCTCTTACATCAGGAAGCGCACGCCCGACGATTACGGACATCGCATAGTCGATGTATGAACGTTTCATTTCGTCTCTAATATTTACCGGTACTATTTTTCCATCTTCAAATAAATTCTGTTGACTCAAATCTGCCACCCCATAATTGTCTGATAATATATATATTTTAACATGAACAAAGTACTGTGCAAATTGTAAAATATTTTTTATGCTGCCTGTAAAAATTAAAAATCCGCTGCACATATAGTGGCAACGGATTTTTTTGATTTTTATTTATACAGGTTTTTCGCTTCTGCAATAGGAATTTTACAAGGATAGTTTCAGGTTTTAGAACCAGTCGCACATTCCGTCTTTGCAAAACGCATTTTCCAGTTCAGGCATAATGCTTTCCTGCGTCATTTCAAATGTAATCGGAGTTATCGAAATTTTATTCATGCGCAGCGCATTAATATCCGTACCGTCATTTTCATCATACTGAATAAGCTGACCGGCAAGCCAGTAGTATGTTTTGCCTCTCGGGTCAAGTCTTTTGTCATAGTCGCTTGTAAACATTCTTGTGCCGAGTCTGGTTATTGCGACGCCGTTTACATCTTCACCGCTCAACGACGGGAAGTTTATATTCAAAATACATTTCGGCGGAAGATTAACATCTTTAATTTTTTGAACGAATTTAGCCATAAATTCTGCAGCAAATTTGAAATTTTCAAGCTCGCATGTCAAACCCGCAAGAGAAGTTGCAATCGCCGGATACCCGAGCATAGCGCCTTCCAGCGCGCAGCTGACAGTACCTGAATAGAGAATGTCAGCACCCAGATTCGGCCCGTGATTTATGCCTGAAATCACAATATCCGGTTTTTCATCAGGCCCCAGAATAGCGCTCAGACCAATTTTTACGCAGTCGCCCGGAGTGCCTGTTGTAACCCAGTTTCTTTTTGCACCGAATTTCGGATCGAGTTCTTCTACCCGCAATGGTGTATGCAAAGTCAAAGAATGGCCGGCAGCACTTCTTTCTCTGTCCGGTGCAATTACATAAACATCATTTTCTTTGCTGAGAGCTTCTGTAAGTGCCCTGATACCGTTTGCTACTATTCCATCATCATTTGATATAAGTATTTTCATATTATTCTCCTGTTACTCTTTATGGTTTTGATTTACAGCATTCATAAAACCGATGAACAGCGGGTGTGCATGTTCAGGTCTGGACTTAAATTCAGGATGAAACTGGCATGCAACAAACCAGTCATTTTTCGGATATTCAACAATTTCACACAGAGACCCGTCAGGTGAAACCCCTGAAAAGACGAGACCTGCATCTTCAATCTGCTGTTTAAACTCGTTATTTACTTCGTATCTGTGTCTGTGTCTTTCATCGATTACATCTTTGCCGTATGCTTTATGGGCTTTTGTTCCTTTTTTGAGTTTACATTCATATTTTCCAAGTCTCATTGTTCCGCCGAGCCCTTCAATATGTTTTTGCTCAAGCATTATATCAATGACCGGATACAGTGTTCCTTCATCGAACTCTGTACTGTTTGCATTCTTTAAGCCTACAACATTTCTTGCATATTCAATTACCGCACACTGCATTCCAAGACACAGCCCCAAAAACGGAACGTTATTTTCTCTGGCATACCGGATTACGTTCAGCTTGCCCTCAATGCCTCTTACGCCGAAACCGCCGGGGACAACAAGTCCTTCAACATCTTTGAGTGCTTCTTTTGCTTTTGAGTAATCAACACAGTCTTCTGAATTTATCCATTTTATTTCTATTTGTGCATTATGCTTATACCCGGCGTGTTTTAAGGATTCAACAACAGAGATATAAGCGTCGGAGAGTTTTGTGTACTTTCCGGCAATTGCTATTTTAAAAGTCTTTTTCGGATTTTTAATATTTTCGACTAATTTTATCCAAGACTCAAGATGCGGCTTTTTATCCAAAAGCTGGAGTCTTTTAAGAACAACCTGCGCCATTTCCTGCGCTTCCAGAGCCAGAGGAACTTCGTAAATTGATTTCAGGTCTTTACATTCAATAACAGCCTCAATCGGAACAGAGCAGAACAGCGCAAGTTTTTCTTTTTCTTTTTTCGGAATCGGCTTTGAAGTTCTGCAAACAAGAATTTCAGGCTGTATACCGTAGCTTCTTAAAACAGCAACGCTGTGCTGCGAAGGTTTTGTTTTCAATTCACCGGAGGTCGGAAGATAAGGAACCAGAGTTACATGAATAGAAATACTGTTTCCGTATCCGAGTTCAGAGCGGAACTGTCTTATTGCTTCAATAAATGGCAGCCCCTCGATGTCGCCTATTGTGCCGCCAACCTCAATTATGACAAAATCAGGCTTAAACTGGACAGCCGCTTTTTTCATTCTTGATTTTATTTCGTTTGTGATGTGCGGAATGGTTTGGACTGTGGCGCCAAGGTACTCACCTTTTCTCTCTTTTTTTATTACTGTCTGGTATATATAGCCGGATGTTACGTTGTTTATTCTGCCGAGATTTGTGTCGGTAAACCTTTCGTAGTGTCCGAGGTCAAGGTCAGTTTCTGCGCCGTCGTCAGTGACAAAGACTTCGCCATGCTGAAAGGGGCTCATTGTTCCCGGGTCAACGTTTATATAGGGATCAAATTTTTGGATTACAACGGAAAAGCCTCTTGCAGTAAGCAGCTTTCCGAGTGATGCAGCGACTATGCCTTTCCCGAGTGACGATACTACGCCGCCTGTTACAAAAATATACTTAGTTGTCATACTTATACCCCTTTACCCAGTCTTTCTCTATCTAATTAATCTTTGGAACTCTGAAAAATCCGTTTTCTTCAACAGGCGCATTTGCCATAAGTTCTTCTTTAGTTTGTCTGTATTCCGGAACGTCTTCTCTCATAACGTTAACAACAGGTATAGCATGCGCCATCGGTTCAACACCTGTTGTATCAATTTCATTCATCTGCTGGGCGTATTCAAGAATTGCGCCGAGCTGTTTTGTGAATTTTTCTTTTTCTTCTTCCGTTAATTCCAGTCTTGCAAGTTTTGCCACATGTTCAACGTCTTTTATGCTAATCATTTTTCATCTCCGGTTTAAATTGTATCAAATTTCCATATAAAATTTCCATTTATATTTGTATCATATAATTATATATTTTTCCATGCTTGCAATAAAAAGTCTGGAAAAATTGCAATATCAATTAGCTGTATACCCCTGAAATTGTGTATAGAAATCGGAATCATTTCAGGATACAAGGGCAAATCCGACACATTAAAGTTAAGTTTTATAAATTTTTGCTTTGAAAATAAAATGTTTATTGTAAGATAAAAGAAAGACTAAAAAAACGCGATAGAATGTAAGGGAAAAAGCTGCATTCTATAGTTTTTACTTGAAAAAAATCAGAAAAATTAAAATATTAAATAGAAAAGGTAAAAAAAAATGGGCATCAAAGGCAAAATTGACAAAATGGTTGTTCTCGCTTGTGAAGATTGCAAACGCAGAAATTACACCACAACAAAAAACAAAAAGACCCTTAAAGAAAGAATGGAACTGAAAAAATACTGTTCATTCTGCGGCAGACACACTGTTCACAAAGAAACTAAGTAAGCTTAACATATTATAATTTAAAAGCGTCCTTAGTTCAGTTGGTAGAACGTCGGTCTCCAAAACCGGATGTCGAGGGTTCGAGTCCTTCAGGGCGCGTTTTTAAATTAAACAGAGGTAAATCAATGGCTAACCAAACCAAAACAAAAAATCAGGTTAATAAAAATATGAAAGATGATTTCATTGCATACCTTAAAAGCGTTAAGCTTGAATGGGGAAAAATCAGCTGGCCGCCGAAACAGCAGGTGTTTGTGGAAACGTTATACGTTATTGTCGTAACATTCGTTTTCACGATTGCTATCCTTTTAATGGATTCGATTTTCAGCGGTATTCTGAAATTATTACATTTGAGTTAAGAATGGCAGCACTTTCAGGTGCAGCCGATTAGATGGCAGGAAAAATAAATGACTAAAGAAAAAGATGAATTTATGAATGAAGCGGATAATAATGATGCTAACGAAAAACAAGAACTTCTTGAACAAAAAGAAGTCGAGTTTAAAAACAGCTCAAAATCCAATAAAGCTCCGCAAAAAAGATGGTATGTAGTTCATACTTATTCAGGTCACGAAAACAAAGTTAAGGTCAACCTCGAAAAACGTGTTGAATATATGAATATGGGGGAAAAAATCTTCCGTATCGAGGTTCCTCAAAAAACTATTACAAAAGTTAAAGACGGAAAAAAACAGGACAGAGAAGAAAAAATCTTCCCCGGATATGTTCTTGTTGAAATGATTATGGATGATGACAGCTGGTATGTAGTCAGACATACAGCAGGCGTTACAAAATTTGTCGGTTCGGCTAAGAAACCTATTCCGGCAAAAGATTCTGAAATCAAAAAAATCATCCACAGATCACAAACCCAGTCTGTCAAAATCGAACTCGACGTCAAAGTCGGAGACAAAGTCCGTATTGTATCAGGGCCGTTTGCTGACTTTATCGGAGACATCACTGAGGTCTATCCCGACAAATCAAAACTCAGAGCAACTGTCTCTATCTTCGGACGTGAAACACCCGTCGAGCTCGAATATAAACAGATACAAAAAGTATAAGGCACTGCCGAAAACACAAACAAATGTGGAAGGGATTAAGGCAGCATAGCCAAATCCCGCTAGACCACGAAAGGAGAAAAAAATGGCAAAGAAAATCGTTGGAAAAATCAAGCTTCAAATTGAAGCAGGAAAAGCTAATCCATCACCGCCGGTCGGTCCTGCACTGGGTCAACACGGCGTAAACATCATGGATTTCTGCAAGCAGTTCAATGCTAAAACAGAATCCCAGGCAGGATACATTATTCCTGTTGTTATTGACGTATACGAAGACAGAAGTTTTTCATTCGTAACAAAAAGCCCGCCGGCTGCAGTTCTCATCAAGAAAGCTATCAACCTTCCCAAAGGTTCTGCTGCTCCGAACAAAACTAAAGTCGGAACAATTACGCAGGCTCAGCTGGAAGAAATTGCTAAAACAAAAATGGAAGACTTGAACGCAACTACTCTTGAAGCTGCAGTAGAGATGATTAAAGGCTCTTGCAGAGCAATGGGCGTTACGGTAGAAGGCTAACAAATAGTGGAAGGGGACATATAGGGTAAAAAGAAAGCACAGCCTTTTATAGTTACTGAAGCTAATATATTACCTGAATATGAGTAAAAACCCCGCTAGACCACAGAAAGGGAAAAAAATGAGTAAATTAACTAAAAAACAGAAAAAAATGCAGGAAATGCTTGAAGGATTTGAACAGCCTTCTACTGCAGCTGCTGCTATTGACAAATTAAAAGAAATCTCAGACGCACTTTCTAAATTCGACGAAACTGTCGAATGCCATATGCGTCTCGGTATTGATGTAAAACGTGCAGACCAGCAAATCCGTTCGACTGTTGTACTTCCGGCAGGACTCGGTAAAGAAGTCAGAGTCTGTGTTATTGCCAAAGGTGCAAAAGCTACTGAAGCAAAAGAAGCAGGTGCTGACGAGGCAGGTGCGGAAGAAGTTATTGATAAAATTTCAGGCGGCTGGTTTGAATTTGACACTTTGATTGCTACGCCAGACTGCATGGGTATGCTCGGTAAACTCGGTAGAGTTCTCGGGCCTAAAGGATTGATGCCGAACCCGAAAACAGGAACAGTTACTTTCGAAGTAGCAAAAGCTGTTAAAGACGCAAAAGCAGGTAAAGTTGAGTTCCGTGCTGACAAGCAGGGTATGATTCACGTACCTATCGGAAAGTCAAAATTCTCAGCAGAAGATTTGCTGAAAAACTATTCAACACTTGCAGACGCTGTTTTGAGAGCAAAACCGTCAGCAGCTAAGGGTACTTATTTGAAGTCAGTATTCCTGACGACTACAATGGGTCCCGGAATCAAGCTCGATGCAAAAAACGTTGCTGCAGAAATCAAAGAACATGTTTAATTAAAAATTTCTGTTAATAACCAAAAAAGTCCGTCTTCTATGAAGAAAACGGACTTTTTATATTTATATAGAATTAAAGAACAGAGTTTTTTCGGTGATTGTGCAGCATAAAAATTTAAAGACAATTAAACCCAAAACTGAAATCTGACGCATCATTTTCTTTTTACTGTTTGAGCAGAAGCGCACAGTTTTTAGTTACAATAATTCCAAAAGCAGGACTTGATATAAAGCTTTTTTACTTATCCCTGTCACGTTCATATATGGTAACTATATTTCTGTTCTCATTATGCGCAGATTTAAATTGAAGAACCTTTTTCAAACGAAAGCCGTGGTCTTCAAAGAAATTATCCCTTGTATAACAAACAACCTGAACAGGTATACTTCTGTCATTACCGACTATAGGTATACGTTTGTTTGAGACATAAAAACATTTTACGGGAGTATCTTCTCTAAACTTGATTGTATCTTTGACAACATAATACCTGTCTTTGTAAGCATTTTCCTGATGATACATAACAGTGCTGACCTGATAGGGGTCTGTGAGGACTATGTAGTCATAATCATCGAGATTATAATTTTCTATATTTTCAAAAAGAAGAAAATCAACTTTATACCCCTGAAACTCCATCATTTTCAGATGATATGTTCTTGTATCCGTAGTCGGAAATACACCGATACGAGAGTTTTTTGGCATTCCAAGCAGATAATCGCGAACTGAACAGAATGGCATTTTTCCGTAATACCCGCTATATATTGAGCAGGATATAGTGTTTCTCGCAGCAAAAATACTTTTTTCTGTACGGTAAACTCTTATCAACGGTTTTAGTGAGCGTGCAGCCAAATGCGTACTGATTAAAAACAGATAAGACAGAGAAAAGAAAAGAATCACAATTTTGACAATGTTTGGCTTCTTTATGTATGAAAAAGCCAGTATTGGGGAAGATAAAATCATAAAAAATGAGACGAATCTAACACTAAAGACCATGTACCCGAGGGTTCCTGACATCACAAGAAGGTTGAACCAGAACAGGAGCCCGAAAGGAATCAGAAGGAGATATTTATGCGGCTTTCTTTTGAAAAAAGCAAGTATAATGCACAAAATAGAGCAGGGTAAAAATACAAGAAATCCTAGTATACCAGCCCCGATTACCGGATCCATAAGCCTGTTGTTTACAATATTTCCGTCAGACATTGTAACCCCGAGGTTAGGGTCAATACTGAGGACATGAAACAGTGCAAATTTGGCCAGATTAATATATCCGCCAACATACTCGCTATACCTGAATCCCGAAAAGTCAAACATCATAAAGACATAGCGGATAAAATTCGCTATATAAGCCTTAGGCCCGCCCCAGAAACCGTGTATGACCCTTGAGGAATCTGTGGCAAGGAAGCTTCCGTAGTTTATAAAATTTAAAAAGTAATTGTAGCTTGAAAACACAAGAAAATTTAGTCCAACAAAAGCACAAAAAGTGATAACAGGTTTGTACCATTCTTTTCCGCGCCAGAGCACAGAAAAATATAAAATCAGAGCAAAACACGCAGGAAATGCAATCAATGACGGAGTCTTTGTTCCGAAAGCAAGTCCGAATGCCAGTGACGAAAAATATATATGGCTTAGACTGCGCTCTTTTATGGCGTTAAGATACAGATATATACCACAGAGCACAAGTCCGCCTATAACAATGTCTGTCTCATAACTGGACGCTTCAGCTATCACCGAGGCAAAGGAACAGAGAATAAAAACGCTCCACATCTTTTTCCGTTCGCAAAATCCGAACAGAGAAAGAACTTTATACAAAGAAACAATTGAAAAAAGAAATCCAGCAAATGAAACAAAAGTCAGCCCGAAATCGTTTTTTAAAAAAAGCATAACCCACATATATAAAAGCTCTGAGTTTATGGGCATTACTGTATTTCTGTCATCTGCAATATCAAAATGATTCAGATTCCCCTGTGAAATCCAGCATGGAACACGGTTTAGATGATAGGACATAGCATCATATGAGTTTACCGGCACCAACAGGCAAAAAATAACTGCCACACATACAAAAAATATAAATCCGAACGCCATAAGCATTAAAAATTTGTCTTTTTTCAGTGCATGCCATATTCGCTGAAAGAATCTGACAGGAGTGAGCTTTACAAGCGGCATACCCTTTTTATGCCAGACAACTAATGAAACGATAAAAACAAATATATTCCACAAGAGCATTCCAGGGACGCTTATTAAACTGCACAAAGACATGAGCTCAAGCCCGAGTACAACCTGCGCAAACGCAATCAGTCCTGTATAAAGGAACACTGTACCGAATTTTTTCGTTTCAAAAACAGAAGCAATCAGATATGACGAGCAAAATACCGCCAAAAACGATACAAAAAACAATAAGAATTTTGTCATTAATCTCTCCTCTGCCCATTCTATCCTTATATATTATATCCTAATTGGTAAAAACTTTTAGACAAGTGGACAGTTCAAGAAATTTATAGATTTTAATAATATAAAACTGTGCATATTCCACTCTCACTCGTAAACTATTTATTTAGACCGTTCTACGGTCTTTTTTTTTGCGGAATACCAATAAGGGGACGGCTACTGAAGGCAGACTAACCCCTAACATCTCGGGCTCTTATATTGTACTGAGCAAATAATTAAATCAAACATTTCTATGGAAAAAAGCACCAACTTCTTTTGCACTCATTGTATGCAATATTGGGCGTCCATGCGGACAGGTGTAAGGATTTTTTGTAGTTTTCCATTTTTTTATTAATTCTTCCATCTGCCAGAGATTGAGTTCCTGTCCGGCTTTGACCGCAGCTTTACACGACATTGTAACGAGCATTTTTTCTTCGAGATTGTTCAAATCTCCATGAAGATTTTCAAGAATATCAGATATTATTTCCTGCGGTTTAAAGTGAGAAATCACCTGTGGAACCTTTTTGAACATAATCTCTGTATCAGAAATTTGTTCAATTCCGTATCCGTATTTTTCAAGCTTGTTTTTATTTTCCATGAGTAAAGCAACCTCTTGTGCTCCCAGTTGTATAACATCAGAAATAATTAATAACTGTGAAGGCACTTCATCAGAAGAGAGCTGCTCTTTTAATTTTTCAAAAATATATCTCTCATCCGCAATATGCTGGTCTACTATATTCAAAGTCTCATTTTCTTCAAAAATTATATAAGTATTGAGATACTGACCAATTACATTATACGGGATAACCTCGGGGATTTTTTGAACAGGTCTTATATCGTCAGCTTTTTTAGAAGAAAAAAAAGAAGCGCCACCAAAATTATTCAGATGTGTATTAGTAGGTGTCACGTAATTATTAGTGGCAGCCCCTTGTGTTGATACTGGTGACGCTTTAAAGCTGTTTACGACATTAAACGTCTTTGTGTTATTATCATAATCCATATTTGAATTTTTTGCAAGTGTTTTTATTAAATTTTTTTCTTCATCACTATTTTCTGCGGAAGAAAATGTCGCTAAACCGTTAAGAGCGGCGGTTATTGCACTATACACAAAATTAAAAATAAGGTTTGGATTTCTGTATCTTACTTCTCTTTTTGTTGGGTGAACATTCACATCAACATTTTGTGCCGGCATGGTCAAATTGAGGCAAACAAACGGATATTTACCGGACGGAAGCATATTTTTATATGCAGTGTCGACTGCCTTCAAGACAACAGGACATTTCACGACCCTATTGTTTACAAAAATATACATTGCCTTTTTAGATGAACGCGTAAAATCCGGAGTCGAGCAGTAACCGCTGATTTCAATATGCTCAGTTTCGTCAGTTTTATTCACAGTCTTAAGTTCTGAGGCAATTGAATTTGAATAGATTTCAGTTAATACACAGAGCAAATCACCGCTTCCGGAAGTCTGAACAGGAGTGCCCGACGCACCTTTAAGCGTAAAAGAAACCGACGGATTCGCAATCGCGGCGCTTTGAACAATCTCACTGATATATGAGAATTCCACCCTCTCTGATTTTAAAAATTTCTCACGCACCGGCACATTGTAGAACAAATCTCTGACTTCCATTGTCGTACCCTGTGCGCATCCGCTGGGCATGCGTTTTACATTTGACTCCTCACATTCGACCTTTGTACCGGTTTCATTGTCTTTAGTCCTTGTTGTACAGGTGACTTTGGCAATGGAAATTATGCTCGCAAGCGCCTCGCCCCTGAATCCGAGAGAATGAATGTTGAACAGATCGTCTGAATTTTGTATTTTGCTTGTGGCATGCTTTGAAAAAGCAAGCTCAATATCGTCAGGATGAATGCCCGAACCGTTGTCAGAAACGCGTATATTTTTGCATTCATTGGAAATTTCTATCTCGATTTTCGTGGCACCTGCGTCTACTGCATTCTCAAGAAGTTCTTTAACAACCGAAGCAGGTCTTTCTATGACTTCTCCCGCTGCAATCTGATTTATGAGCTGGCGTGATAGTTGATGGATTCTTTTCATAATTATAGATTAGTATAATTTGACGCGCATGGTCAAGCAGAGATTTGCATTAAAAAATATTAAAAAGCCGTTGACAGCGTGGTATTCTTGTAGTTTGATATAATAGTACCTGCGGTATTGCCGTCATGTGTGCTGAACATACGGTTTTTTATTCAGGTATGGCGCGCGGAAAAGCCCGTTGCCATGTTTTCCGCAAAAAACTTTAATAACAACAAAAGGAGATATCATGCCAACGATTGCACAATTGGTAAGAAAAGAAAGAAAAAAACTTACATATAAGACTAAATCGCCTGCGCTGACTGAATGTCCGCAAAGAAGAGGGGTCTGCACAAGAGTTTACACAACAACTCCTAAAAAACCTAACTCTGCTTTGAGAAAAGTCGCAAGGGTCAGATTGACCAACCAGTATGAAGTATCAGCCTACATTCCGGGTATCGGTCACAACCTTCAGGAACACTCTGTTGTTCTTATCAGAGGCGGCAGGGTTAAAGACCTTCCTGGTGTAAGATACCACATTATCAGAGGTACTCTTGATACTGCCGGTGTAGCAAACAGAGCCCAGGCCCGTTCAAAATACGGTGCTAAAAGAGCTAAGAAAAAATAGTGTCAATCGGTAAAGACGGGCACTTCCGGCTGCCGGAATAATATCAGCAGGCAGTGTCTGAAATAATTAGTTTAAATGTAAAGGAATAATACAATGTCAAGAAGAAATAAACCACCAAAAAGAATACCCGCGCCGGACGCAGTTTACAACAGCGTTGACATTGCTAAATTTATCAACAGATTGATGAGACGCGGCAAAAAATCAATTGCAGAAAGAATTTTCTACAATACAATGAAATTGATACAAGAAAAAACGGGTCAAGATCCTATAGAAGTTTATAATAAGGCTATGACCAACACAACTCCGCTTCTTGAAGTTAAAGCAAGAAGAATCGGCGGTTCAACTTATCAGGTTCCTGTTGAAGTTAAACCTGACAGAGGCAGAGGCCTTGGTGCAATATGGATGATTGACGCAGCAAAGAAAAGACATGGTAAATGTATGGAAGAAAAACTTTCTGCAGAAATCCTGGATGCTTCTAACGGAAACGGAGCTGCCTGCAAAAAACGTGAAGATACTCACAAAATGGCAGAAGCAAACAAAGCATTTGCACACTATAGATATTAATATTGTCTTAACACCCGTATCAAATACAACAATAGCCCGGTATATCCGGGTTATTGTCTTATAATATTATAAATTATATAAAGACAGAATATGTCTGAATTTTAATATTTGATATAAAAGGGCTTGTTATTAATTTGTTTTCAGGATAATATAATTGTATGTGCTTTAGCAACTACAGAAACCGGATGCTGAACGCTAAACGTATAGTTTTTAAATTCGGCACAAATATTTTAAGAAATGACGATGGTGACATCTCACTTTCTCGTGTCTACTCTTTTATCGAAGATGCAGCTAAATTAAAGAAATCAGGACGTGAAATTATAATTGTAACCTCAGGTGCTGTTGGCTTAGGTGCGAAAAAACTAGGAGTGGATTCTGACACGAGTATGTCCGTAAAACAGGCTTGTGCAGCGGTCGGTCAGTGCCAGCTCATGTCAATATATGAAAACGGTTTTGATAAATACGGCATTACTACAGCACAGATTCTCTTAACAGAAGAAGATTTTACCCAGCGCATAAAATATCTGAGCCTTCATGATACACTGAATACCCTGATTTCTCTCGGCACCCTCCCAATTATAAACCAGAACGATACTGTGTCTACAGAAGAGCTGGAT
Source organism: Candidatus Gastranaerophilales bacterium (assembly GCA_944322755.1). Classification (GTDB taxonomy): domain Bacteria; phylum Cyanobacteriota; class Vampirovibrionia; order Gastranaerophilales; family Gastranaerophilaceae; genus CALUPY01. Next base: position 114,119 of record CALUPY010000003.1, read on the forward strand.
TTTTATCAGGATGCGTTTGAAGTATGCTTTTCGGATAATGATAAACTTTCTGCTCTTGTTGCAAGCGAACTGGATGCAGATTTGCTTGTCGTATTATCTGATATTGACGGACTTTTTGATGATAATCCGAAAGAGAACCCTAATGCAAAAATTATCCCTGTTGTAACTGAAGTTACAGCAGATATAGAAAAATATGCCCAGAATGCCTCCAAAGGAGGCAGAGGTGGCATGAAAACAAAACTTAACGCAATGCGGGTTGTGACACGCTCAGGCGGCACTGCTATAATTGCAAATGGCAAAACACCCCATATTATCAGCCGATTGTTTAACAATGAACAGCTAGGGACAATTTTTGCACCCGTTGAAAATCTACCTAATAAAAAACGCTGGATAGCATACGCAACAAATATTACAGGTCAGCTATATGTAAATGACGGTGCGAAAAAAGCTTTACTAGAAAAGGATTCCAGCCTCCTGCCGATAGGTGTTACAAAAATCGTTGGAGATTTTCGACGCGGTGACATCGTCAGCATAATTGATACGAAAGGTAACGAATTTGCAAGAGGCATGGCTAACTACAACTGCAGCGACTGTAAAAGAATTATAGGTCAGCATTCTGATAACATTTTACAGATTTTAGGATATAAAAATTATGACGCACTTGTCACAAGAGATAATATTGCGTTATTATAACTACACACAATTAAAGAGGAGAGGAATATGTTGGCGGCAGAGTTAGATAATATAGAAACCCTAAAAAAAGAAGTTAATATATCAAAAATTTTGTTCCAGTCTGCATCAAACGAAAAGAAAAATGCGGCACTGGAAAATATGATAGAGGCTCTTGAGAAAAACAGAAAAAAAATTCTCAAGGCAAACGAACTTGATTTAAAAAGCGCAAAACTGCTTCTTGATTCCGGGAAAATGAATATCAGCGCATACAACAGGTTAAAACTAGATGAAGACAAATTTAGAGATATGATTGACGGAATCAGAAAGGTAATACAGCTTGAGGATCCTGCAAACAAAAAAGTCTGGGCAATGCGGCTTGATAATGGTCTTGATCTTTACCGCCAGACTTGTCCGCTCGGAATCATCGGAGTAGTTTTTGAATCAAGACCTGATGTCGTTGTTCAAATTTCTTCGCTGATGGTTAAATCAGGAAATATTGTCATTATGAAGGGTGGAAAAGAAGCCCAGAACACAAATATAATCCTGTATGAAACAATTACAAAAGCTTTAAATTCGACATACGGTATGCCTGAAAATGTTGTTAATATGATTTTAACAAGACACGGATTTCAGGAGATTTTAAAACTCGACGACACGATTGATTTAATAATCCCGAGAGGAAGCGCTGAGTTTGTGAAATGGGTTCAGGAGAATACCAAAATACCGGTACTTGGACATTCCAGCGGAATCTGCCACATATATGTAGAACCAACAGCAAAACTTGATGAAGCTATTAAAATTTGCGTAGATTCAAAAGTTCAAAACCCGAGTGCCTGTAACGCAGTAGAAACCATACTGGTCGACTATGAAATTAAAGACAAAATTTTACCCGAACTCGTCAAAAAGCTTCAGGAAAACGGTGTAGAAGTCAGAGGCTGCAGCGAATGTGCATCAATGCTGCCTGATATAGAACTTGCAGATGAAGATGACTGGTTCACAGAATACGGAGATAAAATTGTATCAATAAAAATCGTACGCGGTATTTATGCAGCAGTAAGACATATTAATAAATACGGTTCAAGACATACTGACTGCATAATTACAGAAGATAAAGATATTGCGCTTGCCTTTTCAAACAATGTAGATTCGGCAAACATATTCGTAAATGCCTCCACCAGATTTTCAGACGGTTTCAGATACGGATTCGGTGCAGAAGTCGGAATTTCTACCAACAAAATTCATGCCAGAGGCCCTGTGGGACTGGAAGGTTTAACGACATACAAATATCTGCTCTACGGCAAAGGTCAAACTGTTCAGGAATACTGCAAGGGTGAAAAGCACTTTATACATAAAAGACTTATATAGCTAACAATACAAAAGCATTCAGAAAGAAAGACGGGTACAATCAGTACCCGTTTTTCTGTAACTTGTTCATCATTTCCAAGAGTTTCTGAACACTGCCATTCTACAGAGATTCAGTATTTCCTGTCTTTTTAACTTTCATATAGTTAATCATTTTTTCGCAAGCCTTGTCCGAATCGTCCGTGAATCTTATGTACGCACTGTTCTTTTTCGCAACTTCAACAACACCTTTTGCTGAGAATGGTACATAATCATATTTTAAATCCACAATGACTTCTCTGTCCTTTGTCAGTGAGTCAGAAAGACTTACTGTCATACCATCTTTTGAAAGGTTTTTAACAGACACAACGACCTGTTGTGAAGCAATTGACGACGAGCCCAGTACTTCGCCTTCCAAATCTTTTATTGTCCATGAAAGTCCGTCGAGTTCACTTCCGTGAAGAAGAACCTGATTTCGCTTGTCAATCGTCGTAATCATTGTACCTTTTTCTTTTGATATGTTGTGTTCATGCCTGTGCGGATTGACAACCTTTCCACCACCCTGTTCGGGATTCGACGGAGGCGGGTTGTCCGGATCAGGCGGCCATGGATAATCAGGGAAGTCTGGATTATCAGGATTATCCGGATGGTCTGGATTGTCCGGGTCATCAGGGTCATCAGGGTCATCCGGTCCAGGCCCAGGATCAGGTCCAGGGTCAGGACCGGGTTCGGGAATGGGCCCTACATCTATACTGTCATTCATATTGAGATTGTATGAAACTTTCGTATTCAGAGTCCTGTCAGGAGCCTCTTCTCCGTAATGCCTGTCCTGACCAAACTCATGCGGAGTTTCTGTATTTATTGTCTCAATTCTGTACATATTATTTTTGAACACAGCATGCTTGCCTGTGATGATACTGTCAAATACAAGGTCAGCAACAGCCTGTGGGTCAGCTTCATTTACCGCATCGATATATGAATAATCAGCATACAGTTTGTCGAAATGCGCACCGTAAACAGCATCCCCGACAGAATCGCCTATGGTAATATTTACATCTAATGCACGTTTGTCATCAGCATCATATTCATAATACGGGTTCAAAGAGCCTTCTGTTTCGGGCTGTTCGTAATTCGCACCCTGTACATCAAAAACGAGTTTTTCACCATTTTGGTTTGCGTTGTGGAATCCAGTTGCATTCGGACGTTTTTGACCTGTTACATTGTCATACACCTGTGCGGTTATCGTATCAGCACGCAAGTTGACTTTGTTTCTTACATATGCGTTAAGGATGTCGAGTTTACTGTTCGGATTTTCAACACCGCGGTTTGCATCTTTAACTGTCAAAGAGACAGTTTTCGGAATAGTGTTTGTATCACGTTCAACTCGTCCGAGGTTTGTGATACTTAGTTTTTCATCGTTTACCGTAATCGAAATATCCTCAGGAGCAGCAATTTCATTTATCGATGTATTTCCGTCCGAGACAATAGCGATTGAACCGGCTTTAGAGTATAACGAATCAATATTAAGTTCTGATGTACTGTTAAGATTAATATTTCTATTGGCCTCTGCAGTAAGCTTACCACCAGATGAAAGAGCATTAACACTGATATCTGCACCTTCTGAACCGGCAAGCATATAGAGTTCACCTGCTGTTGATATCTTGTCAGCGGTTATTGAACCGTTCAACGTGTTGAGCAATGCATTATCTGCATTCAAATCGGAAATATTCAAACCGCTGCCGTATCCTCTGAGGTTTAAGTCACCTGACGCATCAGCGCTGAGCGTGCCCCCCGAGTTGATATGAATGGAATTAACCGTATTATCAAGAACAAAACCGTCCTGTTTTATGTTTCCAAGAGTAGAGTCAAGAACCCCGATATTGTTCCCCTCAAGAGTTACATCCCCGCCTGCTACGAGAGCAATTGAATCTGCAATCGCGCTCACTCCGTTAACAGAGCCGTTTACAATATTTCCATCGGAAGATACTCTCAAATTATCATCTGCAATAATGTTTCCGTCTGCTCTGTTGTGCGCAAGGTAAACACCGCCGGAACCGGAAGTCACAGAAACATCGCTTCCTTTTATTACACCGTCAACATTGACTCTGTTCGTGCCGCGTACATTCGTTGTTCCTGTGCCGGTGATTTCAGCTGCGGATTTTACATCGATATTTGCACCTGAAACTTCGACATTTGTGCCTGAAATTTTGCCGGCATGATTTATATCGCCTGTTGCGCTAACCGACATTGAACCGCCGGAAGCCAAAGAGGACGTGTCGGTCGTGGACAGACTGCCGGTTGTAACTTTTACACTGCTTCCGCTTACGGAGGTGCCGCTATTCATAGTTAAAGCACCTGTGTTTGTGAGTTCAACATCGCTGTCAGAAGTGATATTTGTGTTTTCATTCATATTTAAATTATTGGAACCAATACTTACTTTTCCACCGCCCGTTATATTAGCGCCAAGATTTTTTAAACCTGAGATACTTACGGTTCCCGTGCCGTCAACGTTTCCGAAAATATCGAGATTCCCCTGAATATTTATGTTTCCGCCTGAAACAGTTCCGTTGAAGACAGAGGGAGCATTGGATGCGATTATATCAACGAGGCTGCTGCCTGTAATAGAAATATCCTGCGCAAGCTGTACTCCGTTCGCATTGAGTCTGACCTCACGGCCGGAGAGGTCTGCATTAACAACTGCCTCCTGACCGTTAGCATTTAAGTTCAGTACTCCTGCATTTTCAGCGCCCGTAGCCGAAACCTGAGCATCAATAGCAAGTCCGAGACCGTCTATCGCAACATCGCTTCCTGTAATTTCTGAATCAATATCTACCAGTCCGCCTGCTGAATTTATATCAACAGCGCCGGTGCCAGTTATGGTATTTTTTACATTCAAACCGTTTGAATTTATTGTGATATTGCCGCCTTGAACAGTATGCACAATATCGAGAAGTTCTCCGTGTGTATCAAGAACAACACTGTTTGTACCGGAAATTGAAGCTCCAAGGTCAATGCCCTTTCCGTCTATAGCTACATCCGCTCCTGAAATTTCCGCGTCAACATCAACCAGTGCATTTTCAGAATTTATATCAACACTACCCGTGCCGGTTATCGTATCTTTTACATTTACGCCCAGTCCGTCTATGCTGATATCATTGCCTGAAACTTGTGCACCGAGGTCAACAAGGCCGTTTGCTGAATTTATATCAATATTGCCCGTTCCGGTCAGGGTGTCTTTTACATTGACACCTAGTCCGTCTATGCTGATATCATTGCCTGAAACCTGTGCACCGAGGTCAACAAGACCGTTTGCTGAATTTATATCAATGTTACCCGTTCCGGTCAGGGTATCTTTTACATTGACACCTAGTCCGTCTATGCAGATATCATTGCCTGAAACCTGTGCACCGAGGTCAACAAGATCGTTTGCTGAATTTATATCAATGTTACCCGTTCCGGTCAGGGTGTCTTTTACATTGACGCCTGTACCGTCCACTGTAATATCTGTTCCTGTAACGCTGCCGTTAAGATTTGCCTGAGATGTTCCGGCATTTATACCGACAGTTCCAGAAGCAGCTATTTCTGAAGCATTTACACCTGTACCTGAAACTTTTACATCAGTTCCAGATACACGCTCATTCAGATTTGCAGCTTTTGTACCCGCGTTAACATCAACTTTGCCAGATGCCTCAATTTCGTTCGCATTTACACCGGTTCCTGAAACTGTTATATCAGTACCGCTGACCTTTTTATTGAGATTAGCTTCCGAGTCTCCCGCGTTTATTTCAACAAAACCTGTTGCATCTATCAAGCCCGCACTTACGCCGTCCCCGTCAATACTGATGTTTCCGCCCGTAATATTGCCTTCCATATCGACAAGAGCACCGGAAGAATTCACATCAATAGAGTTTGAACCATCCATTGTTCCTGTCATTGTAAGACCGTTTGTATTTAAAGTTATATCATCTGCTGCAATAGAGCCAGAGATATCTGTGGACTGACCGTTTGTGTTCACAGTAACAGAGGTACCGGACACAGAACCCGCAATATTTGCGCCGAGCGAGTCAATATCGACATTTCCGCCGATAAGGCTGCCGCCTGCTGCAACATCCAGCAGTGCTCCTGAAGAATTTATATCAAGAGCGGTCGTGCCCAACACACTGCCGCCATTTGTAACGGACAATCCGTTTATATCAAGCGTAGTATTAACCCCGGAAACAGTTCCGGATACGGTCATTGCATTGTTATTTGTGTTTATACCAAGGATTGTGTCGGAAATCACGGAACCTGACACATTTAAAGCTCCGGATGTTATATTTACAGAATTTCCTACGATATTATTTAAAACGGAAAAATCTTTTCCGTATGTATTTATTGAAACAGTATCCTCACCTGTGACATCACCACCCAGACTTACGCCATCGCCGTTTATGGTGATATCCGTACCTGATACTGCACCGGTAACAGAGGTTTTTCCAGTCGAATCAATATCCACGCTTCCGCCCTGGACATTTCCTGTGATATTTGTATCAGCAGAGGAATTCAGAGCAACCGAGGTTGTGCCGGTTACATCTCCGGTTTTAATACCTGCGCCATCCACAGAAACGTCTGTTCCGGAAATCGTGCCGGCTTCGACTTTTCCTGTTGAATCAATATCTACGCTTCCGCCCTGAACAGTTCCCGTTATTTGAGTGTCTGCCTGTGAAGTTACTTTTACAGAAGTCGTGCCCGTGACAGAACCAACAGAGACTCCGTTTCCGTTCATTGCAACTGTTGTGCCTGAAACGTTTCCGGTTACGTCGGTTTTTCCGGTTGAACCAATATTAATACTTCCGCCCTGTACGTTTCCTGTGATATTTGTATCAGCAGAGGAATTCAGAGCAACCGAGGTTGTGCCGGTTACATCTCCAGTTTTAATACCTGCGCCATCCACAGAAACGTCTGTTCCGGCAATCGTACCGGCTTCGACTTTTCCTGTTGAATCAATATCTACGCTTCCGCCCTGAACAGTTCCCGTTATTTGAGTGTCTGCCTGTGAAGTTACTTTTACAGAAGTCGTGCCCGTGACAGAACCAACAGAGACTCCGTTTCCGTTCATTGCAACTGTTGTGCCTGAAACGTTTCCGGTTACGTCGGTTTTTCCGGTTGAACCAATATTAATACTTCCGCCCTGTACGTTTCCTGTGATATTTGTATCAGCTGACGAGTTCAGAGCAACAGAGTTTGTGCCTGTTACTCCGGCAGCATTTATGCCTGCACCGTCTACTGTGACGTCGACAGCTGATATGTCGCCTTTTAAGTCAACAAGTGCCTCTTCTGAATTTATATCGAGCAATCCCTGAGTTGTTATTGAACCGTTCTGCGCAAGTTCAAATCCGACTGCGTCAATTACTGCACTTCCTGCAGTGACTGTACCATTGATTGTCGTTTTTTCAGTATAAGAATTTACGGTGAGAGCATTTTGCGCGGTGACGTTTTCTAAAGTTACCCCAAGACCGTCTACATATACATTGGAACCGGATACTCCGCCCTGTGCATTTATTGCGGCAGCGAGAGAGTTAAGGTCAACTGTTCCGGTGCCTGTTAAGGAGCCGGAGTTAGCTATATTTATGCCGTTTGCATCAATTGAAATATCTGTGCCTGTCACTGCACCTTTTATATCCGCAAGTCCTTGTGCCTCAATATCTACTGTTCCGCCTGAGAGAGTTCCGTTGATATTGGCAGTATCTGATGAGTTTATAGTAACGGAAGATGTGCCTGTAACATTATTTGTATTAACTCCGTTTCCGGATATGCTGACATCAGTGCCGGAAACAGTTCCTGATACATCAGCAAGCCCCTCAGCATCAATATCTACTGTTGCGCCCTGAACAGTTCCCACTATATTCGAACCCGCAGTGGAGCCGATAATAACAGATGTCAGGCCTGATACATTATTTACATTTACGCCGTTACCGCTTATTGCAACCTGTTCGCCTTCAACAGAACCGGTTATATCTGCGAGCCCTCCCGCACTGATATCAATGTTTCCGCCGTTAACAGCGCCAGCGGCAGTAACGGTACCGGCGGAATCTATGTCAACAGAAGTTGTTCCGCTTACAGTACTTTGAACACCGAGATTTACTGTATTTGCGTCCAAATCCACTTCATTGCCGGTCAAAGAGCCGGTTATTTGTGCAGTTGAGTTTGCAGTATTCACTGTCAGCTTGTCCGAAGCCCCAAGAGAACCTGATACGTTTATTCCGGTATTTTCAGCATTCACTGTAGTGTTCGCCCCTGAAAGAGCGCCGGCTATTGTAGTTTGGCCGCCGGTATTTGTAACAGTCAGGTCAGCATTGTTTTTTATATCAGCGCCCTGCGCAATTTCTATTCCTTTTGTGCCTGAATTTGTAATATTCAAATCCATGCCTTTAAGGTCGCCGGAGGCAGTGTTTTTAAAGCTAATACCGCCGTTTTGCGCTTCATTTTTAATATTGAATCCGGGAACAGGCGCCTGTGAACCGCCCTGCAGCACAGAACCCTTGTCTCCGCCCAGCGTTCCGGCGATAGTAATAGAGCCGTTTCCTGATTTGTTTTCAATATTCATTTCCGCATAATTGTTGATTTTTGCGGTTTCATTTATCTGAATACCGAAATCATCTGTATTTCCGCTGCCGGCCACGCCAGTGCCTTCGTTAATTATATTAATTATACCGCCCGAGGCAATTTGGCCTTCCGGAACAATGTTTCCGTCATTGTCTACGAGTGTTCCGTCGCTTACCATACCGTTGTTAATAGTACCGTTTATGATAATACCGCCGCCTGCTTCACCGGAATCACCGCTGTTTTCAAGATTTATAACTCCGGTATGGGTAACTCCGTCTGCCTCAACGCTAAAGTTCGACAGTGAAGCGTTCTCATCCACAATAAGGCTGCCCTGGCCGTTGCTGGAATATGTTATTTCATTACCCCAGTTTTCAAGTTTCATGCCTATAACAACATCTGCATCCGGGTCTTCAACTGCCGTATCACTAATGAAATCGGAATCTGATTCAAATCTGTTTATCAGTGTTCCGTACAATGTCATATCACCGGCATGGTTCAGGAAACGAAGCACTCCGTGATTGTCCATCACACTGTCAGGAAGGAAATGCAACCCGCCGGGACCCCAATTTTCAAACACAACTTTGTTTTGGGAACCTCTGACAGTTCCGTTTATAACATGTGCAGTGATATTAAGTGCGCCGGCTCTGTTATTTACGGTCACTGTACTAGTTTCGCCGTCTGCGTCGTTGACGAGATTATTATTAATCTGACCGCCTATATTTGAACCGAGCTGTCCGTTATTTTCTATCGTGGTATTGCCTCTGTTATTTATTGTGCCGGATGTTGTAACACCGGTGTTTGCACCCGTATTCGAGGCAGTAACAGTTAAATCTTTTGCATTATCAATTGTTCCTGTAAGCGAAAGCAGTCCGTCGCCTCTGTTTTCTATATTTATATTTTCTGCAGCCGACACGTCATGAACGGTCATTGAACCTGTTCCTGTCGTGTTATTCACAACAGAAACTCCGCCTGCAGTGCTGTTCAAGGCACCTGACATCAAGACATCTCCGCCCGATGCAGAAATATTAATATTTCCGTTTCCTGTCACGGTTGTGCCGGCAGCCTGCGTTAAGCTTCCATTCGCTGCAATTATATCAACAGTCGTGCCAGCCGTGATATTTTCATTAATTGCTGCCGACGTTGCAGAATCAATATTTACAGATGTATCAGATGTAACACTTCCGTTCATTGTAACACTGCCAGTTGAATTTATATCAACGAGTCCGCCTGAAATTGCACCGCCAGCAGTGAAGTTTCCTCCGTTTGAGTTAAGTACAACATTCTGATAGCCTTGAATTTCACCTGTAGTCAGAGGGTTGTCATTAGAGGTTAAATAGATATTGCCGTTAGAACCCGCATTTTGATTTATAACAGCAGAGACGACACCGCCGGAGGAAAGTATGATATTGTTCGATGATGAACCGATGTTTCCTGATTCGGAGTTTAATGTAATGTCGCCGCCGGCGATAAGCGAATTTCCTGATGTTGTCTGTGAAATATCATTCTGCGCGTTAACGGAAATATTTCCACTGCCGCCGGCATTAAGAACATCAGTCAGCTGGACATTTCCGCCTTCTGCATTGTTATTAACGCTGATACTGCCGGAGTTAGCTGTGACTTTTTGCAGTGTTACATTTCCGGTTGATTTGTTGGTGATAGAGATATCACCCTCCTGCGTGCTTTGTATAAGTCCGCCCTGAGTGATTCCGTCATTAGCGGCAAGGGTTATATCACCTGTTGCAGTAATATTTTTGGACATATCAAGATTTTTTGAACTGTCGAGATTTATGTATCCATTCGCATTCAGGTCGTTTGTAAAGCTTATGTTTCCGGCATCTGCACCTGTAGATGAAATGTCGATATTTGTGCCCGCACTTATTGTGCCGAATGAAATATCAGTGTTCACACTGTTAATATTGACAGAGCCTGTTGTTGCAGTGACATCAACCCTTTGGCCTGCCTGAACATCGAGTTTGCTTTCCTGTGAACCTACGCTGTTTCCGGCTGTAAGGGTAATTGTTCCGTCTGTTTTAAGGCCAACATCGGCTGAAGCATCTTGCAAAATGTTATTTCCGGCATTTACAGTAATATTTCCCGCAGTAGCTTGCATAAGCGCGCCGATAGTGACATCGCCAGTCTTTGAATCAAGAGCAATGCTGGTACCGGCCGTTGTATCACCGTTCATAAATATGCTGCCGCCGTTTGCCGTGACATTAAGCGTGCCGAGTTCTGCACCTATCGCGTTCAGAGTGATATTTCCGGTTGTATTTGAGACAGAAACATCACCGCCTGTTGATGTTATAGTGCCTGAGGTCTGGTTAATTGCTTCCTGCGCAATTATAGTTACATCTCCGGATGCTGTCATGCTGTTTGAAACAGAGAGTCCTTTGCCACTTTCGACTCTGATGTAGCCCCCGTCGGTGGTAAGGTCATTGTTCATTACAATATCACCGTTTGAGGACAGGTCAATGTTTTGTGCGGCAGTAATTTCACCGAAGGTAACACTGTCCTCCGCGCCGTTTAAGTGAACAGAGCCGGTCGTTGCGTTTGCATTGATTGCAGTAGGCGAGCTGACGTCAAGTCTGTTTGTTGCTTCACCGATATTTGCGCCTTCAAGGGTAATTGCGCCGGTTGAAGAAACAGATTTGTCAAGGGTTGAGGACTGTTTTATGTCATTTACCGCATCAAGGCTGACTCCGCCTGTGCCGCCTGAGATAAGTTCATTAATTTGGATATTCGAAGCAGTTGCACTGACAGAGTTTGTACCGGTAATCTGTGCATTGTTGGTAAGCGTTCCTGTTGCAGTAAGGTCAACATCATTTCCGCTCAATCCCGCCCCGAGAGTAATATCCGCAGCTTCAGCAGAAACCGTGCCTGAGCCGGTGATAGAAGCAGAGTTCGTGATAGTGTTATCAGCAATAAGTGTAATATCAGCGCCCGAGACTGCTGCATCAAAGTCAATGTCTGCCGCGTCTGCTTTTACTGTGCCCGTACCGGTTATTGCAGCAGTGTTATTCAGCTTTTGTGCAGCTGTTAAAGTGATATTTCCGCCTGATATTTCAGCATTTGCATTTATATCTGTGCCTGATGTCACGGATACATCGCCGCCTTGTACAGTATCTCCGATTGTTACGGAATTTCCGTCTATATCTACGCTGTTTGTACCGGTGATTGCCGCTGTATTTTCAAACGTTGTTGAAGAAGACAACGCTACGTCCCTGCCGTTTATTGCACCGCCTGCAGTTATGCTGTTTGCCTCAATATCAACAGTTCCGGTTCCTCTAATTTCACCTGTATTTTCAAATACGGTATCGGACGTCAATCCGATATTTCCGCCAGAGATTGTATTATTTACGGCAATTGAATTTGCCGCAATATCAACACTCTCAGTTCCGGAGATTTCTCCGGCATTAGTAAACGCGTTTGTTGCTGTCAACTCAACATTGTTTCCCGAAATTGAGCCGTTTGCCGTAATATCAGCGCCGGTGCCAATTACAGAGCCTGTTGCGGTGATGGTGCCTGTGTGAGTCAATGTATTCAGAGCGGTTAAAATAACGTCTCCGCCTGTAATTGTGCCGGTTGTTTCAAGGGTTTTTCCGTCTATCGAAACTGTTTTGAATCCTGCGATATTTCCGGTTTTGAATAAATCCTGTTCTGACGCAAGATATATATTTCCGCCGGTTTCGGAATTTTGAGAAATTGAGGCGTTTACTGCGTTCGGAGAGTTGACCATAATTGCCTGTGAATCAGAGCCTATATTTCCTGTTTGGGAGGTCAAATTTACATTTCCCGCTGCATTTATAAAGGTATCTGCAGCGTTCTGTGTAATATTTCCTGCGGCGCCGATGGTAATATCCTGACCGTCTATTACTCCTGCAATAACAGTGTTTTCTCCGCTGCTCACGGAAATATTTTCGGCTGCGTTAAGTCCTCCGACTGTTACGGTTCCGTCTGCGGCAGTGCTGTGAACAGTAATGTTTGCGCCGGATATGTTATTCAAAGTAACAGAACCTGAAGTGTTTCCGACCTCGACATCAGAGCCGGTCGAACTTACAAGCCCGCCTGTCTGGTTTATACCGTCGTTTGAGTTTAGTGTAACTTTGCCGGAGGCAGTAATATTTTTAGACAGTTCAAGGTCTTTTGCGCTGTCGATGGTAATAGAGCCGTTATTTGCGGTAAGGTCATTTGAAAGTGTGATTTTACCGCCGTTTGTTCCTCCTGAAGAGCCTAATTTTATGTCTGTACCGGCAGATACAGTGCCGAAAGTTACGTCTGAATCGACGCTGTTAACATTTATTGCGCCTGTCGATGCAGTAACATCAACTGTACCTCCAGATGAAAAATCAAGTGCATTTTCAGTTTCACCGATATTTGTGCCGGAAAGTGCAATATTTCCGCCTGCAGAAATAGCTTTGTCAAGGCCTGCATTCTGGTTTATAACGCCTGCTGCTGCAGCTGTAACCGAGTTTGTTGCGGAGGCAAGGGCATTAAAAGTAATGTCCTGTGCGGCATTTAAGACAAGGTCTGCACCCGAGACAGCTCCGTTTAAGATGAGTGACATATCACGGGCATCGAGTGAAACAGTCTTATAACCCTTGATATCAGCGGCATTAAAATTCTGCCCCTGAGTGAAGAGATAGATATTTCCGCCGTTTTCTGTATCCTGCGCTATTGCCGCAGAAACATTTCCGCCTGCCTGAAAACCTATTGCGCCGGTTTCAGAACCGATGTTGCCGGTGTTAGTAGAAAGTGACAAATCAGTTCCGGCGTATAAGAAAATTGTATTCATCAGCGGGGAGACAATGTCATTTACTGCGCTTAAACTCATTGACTCTTCGGATGTCAAAATACCGTTAATTATAAGGTCATTTGCCGCTCCGAGCACGATTGTATTTCCGTTAAGTTCGTTATTTATAGTAAGGTCGCCGGAAGAGCCGCTTGTTTTTATGTCAATGTCGCCCGCAGCAGTAATTGTACCAAGGGTAAGGTCGTGGTCGGGGCTGTCAAGATAAACGCTTCCGTTTGCTGCAGAAGCATCAATGGTATCTACATTTACTTTGATACTGCCGCCGGTCGGAGGTTTTGCACCGATTGAGCCGTTAACTGCATTGAGTGAGGCGCTTTTTGCCGCGATTGCGATATTTTCGCCGGATTGTTTAATGTCTCTTTGCGATGTAACAGTGACCTTTCCGGAAGCCGTATCCCCGCTCAAAGTGCCTGCTAAGGTAACATCCGCATCTGCAGAACTGTTAGTTACATTAATATTGCTGCCCGAGATGTCTTTGACCGTAACATCGCCGGAGGTAGTGTTTGTTACATTTACACTGCCGGATGATGAGGCAATAGCGCCGTCTGTATGGTTTATACCCTCTGCAGCCGTGATAGTTATGTCATTTTTTGCGGTAAGGTTTTTGTCAAGCACCATGTCTTTTGCGGAGGTGACGCTTATAAGACCGTTTTGTGCCGTCAAATCGTCGCCGAGTGTAAGTCTTCCGGTTTCAGACGCAATTCGTATATCCATTCCGGAAGTTAGAGTTCCGAATGTAGTATCACCGTTTACGCCGGTAATATCTATTGAACCGGTTGTTGCGGAACCGGAGATTGCACCGCCTGCTGCAATTTTTAGAGGTGTTGTTTCAGAGCCTATTGAATTTCCCGCAGTAAGTGCGACTGTGCCCGAGGTCTGAATGGCAGCCGGAAGAGCGGTATTTTGTGTAATATTTCCGCCTGCTGAGACCGAAGCATTTCCTCCGGTCACAGATAACAGGTCGTTAAACACAACATCTGACGCAGCCTCAATGACAGCACCGGTTGCAGCTGTGACAGTCGAGCCGATTGTTACTGTATCTCCTGATATATATGCGTCTGCGTCAGTTGAAACAGCACCGTTTATGCTAACGTCATTGTCTGATATAATTTCAGCCTTGCCGGTAGAGGCAATAGAGCCGGTGTCATTGACAGTCACGCTGCCTGCGTCGATATTTGTAGTACCGCCGGAGGAGAGGGCACCGTTTATCATAACATCAGTACCGGATTTTACGGTTGTGTTTCCGGTTGAAGTGATATCAGAGCTGATTGTAACACTGTTTTTTGCGTCAATAACAGTGTCAGTGCCTGATATGACATTTCCGCTAATTTGAGCCGACTCTCCAGAGGTAATTTCTGTTTTTCCTGCAGTAGAAGTAATTGTGCTTTGAGGACTGACAGACAGCAGGGCAGAGGAATTGAGTGTCGTGTTGTTACCCGAAGTTATCGAGTCATAAACAGACAAAAATCCTCCGGCTGTCACGTTTGTGTCCGTACCGGAAACAATAGCGCCGCTAAGGTCTGCATGAGTATCTGCAGTAATAGAGGTAGTTCCGGCTGTTGAGGTAATACTGCCTGTGTCTTTCAGGTCAAAACCTAAAGAATCAAGCGTTGTATTCTGACCTGACGTAATACCTGATGAGACATTCAGGTCGCTGTTAGTTGTAATTTGAGTGTCAGCACCAGAGGAAATGCCGGCATTAATATCTACCTGCCCGTCTGCATTTATCGTAGTATCTGCCGCGGAGGTAAGCAGTCCGTTTGCGGCAACAGCACCGTTTTGCGCGTCAATTTGAATATTTTGCGTGGCATTTACTGTGTTTTCGATAGTAACATCTTTTGATGAATTTAAATATACATTTCCGGCGTTGATTGCATCACCGGTTGTAATAGAAGCATTTGTGCCTGTTGTTGTAACATTCAAGTCATTTGCAGCAGAGGCTGCACCGAGTGTCAGGTTTTTATCGGCAGATGTCAGCCAGGCATTACCTTTTCCGTCGCCGGCGCCGTTAGCGGATATGTTAACTTTGCCGTTTGCGTCTACTCTCATTGCATTGCCGTCAGCACCTATGTTACCGGCAGTTGAGTTCAAGGTTATATTGTTTCCGGCTGTCAGGATTGCGCTTTCGTTATTTTGCAGCACGTCGTTTTGGGCCGAAACGCTTATATCGCCTGCTGCCATTACTGCTTTGTTGAAATTGACATTGCCTGTGTCTGTTGCAGTGTTTGAGACAGTGATATTGCCGGTATTTGCAATAAGTGAATTTAAGATAATGTCGCCTGTTTCGGCGTTTGCAATCGAGATTTCGCCTGCGGTGATATTTGCGTTTTCACCCTGCGTGAAGCCGCCAGATGTTTTTATGTCAATGATTGTATTTGCCTGTAAGTTGTGCTCCAGCGTAAACTGTTCGCCGCTGTCAATATAGATTCCTCCGTTGGGTGTAGTCAAGTCACCCGTTAAAATTACAGAATAGTCAGACGCAAGCCCGATGTCCTTGCTGAACTTGATTTTGCTGCCGTCAAGCTCAAGGTCTCCATCCAATGCTCTTAAAAACACGCTGCCGTTTTCGTTGTTCAGGGCAGTTGCATAAAGGTCTTTGCCCTCGCCTCTTTCAAAGGTTATGTAGTTGTCTTTTGAGCCGATTGCACCTTCTTGTGATTCAAGATAAATATTTCCGCCTGTAAAGCCGTTTATGCCTGAGTTTGTCTGGGATATGTCGCCTTTTGCAGTAACTCTTACATCATAGTCCGGGTTTGCGGAGATGGCGTTGTTGACTATAACTTTTCCGCCGCTGTTTGCAATAGTCACAGGCCCGTTTTGGGCGGTTATTTTTTGCAAAGAGGCATCGCCTGATGTTGTGTTTGTAATATTTATTTCACCGTTAGCGCTTGTTAAAGAGGAGCCTGCGTTCTGTGTAATTCCGTCTGCAGCTGTGATATCAATATTATTTTGAACAAGATTGTCAGCAGTGTTGTTCATAGTGAGACTTCCTGCGGAATTTATGTTCAGAGAGTTTGCGCCCGTGATGTTTCCGACCGTCATATTTGCCGGAACCGGAGCGGTTGTTGAAAGTTTTACATCCCCGTTTGCCGTGATAGTGCCGAAACTTACGTCTGCACCGGGGCTGTCTACGGTAATATTGTTACCGGTCATGGTGACAGTGCCGCCGGAGTTGAGCTGCAGTGCATTGTCAGTCTCTCCGATGTCGCCGTTAGCTGCGCTTAGAGTGATGTCGCTGCCTGCATCAAGGGCTTTGTCAGCAATTGTCTGGGTTATACTTCCGTTTGTTGCGGTTGCGCTGATTGAGCCGGATTCTGTGCTTATAAGTTCATTTATGGCAATACTTTCGCCGCTGAGGGTTATGTTACCCTGTGAATCGACATTCTGAGTATTTAATGTGCCGGTTGCGTTAAGGTCTGCTGTAGTTCCCGCGATGATTTCCGCGCCGGTTTCCTGTGTAATATTTTCACCTGCTGTCATTGAAACGCTTGTTCCGGCATCGATTCCTGTGTTTACGCCCTGTGTAATACTGCCTCCTGCAGTCATTGAAACACCTGCTTCTGTTTCAATTGCGCCCTCTGTCTGGGCAATGTCGCCAGCTGAGGAAACAGTAACAGTGCCGCTTGCTGTCACATCTGAATTCAAAGAAACATTACCATTTTCTGCCGAGTTTGTGACAGTTATATCGCCTGCACCAGCAGTCACCTCCTGCAGTGAAATATCTCCGGAGGTTGTGTTGGTGATAGAAATGTTTCCCGGTTTGTCAGCATCGTCAAAAAGTTCAATATAGCTGTCTTCTGCTTGTGTAATACCGTTTGCTGCTGTAATCGAGACATTTCCGCTTAAGTCATCTATGTCTCCGTTTATATTTAATGCTTTATCTGCCGTTACAGTCAATGCTCCCGTGCCGATAATATTTCCCAGATTCATATCGGATTCAACACCGTGAAGATATACATCACCGGCATATCCGACGCCAGGCCCTTCAATTGAAATATTTCCGCCCACGTTTGTTTTAATCGCCTGTCCGACAGAGCCAAGGGTTACGCCGGAACCAAGGGTTACATCAAAACTTCCCGGTGTAGAAATCGCTGTAATATCCCCGTTTTGAGAAATACTGCCGCCAGTCGCAGCCACTGCAAGAGAAATAGAAGTATTTTCAGCACCTGTGCTGACCGTATCATTCAATACAATAGAATTTATACCGGTGATGCTTATATCCCCTTTTTCATTGTGAACTTTCTGGAGATCTGCATCGCCGACAATAACGATATTTCCATCACCGGTTCCGCCCTGTGCGGATATTTCAGAACCGGCACTCTGTTTTACGTCTGCAATCATGCTTATCCCGCCGCCTGCCTGCACATTGCCGCCAAGAGAGACGCTTCTTGTTTCCATTGCAATATCACCTGTCGGGGTTCCGGTGGAGTCATTCATGGCGCTGATTGTAGAGCCTTCTTTTTGTTCTATGACAAGCGTTGATTTAATATTAACGTTTTTTCCAGAGCTTACATCGTCATGGATTATTATGCTGTCTACAAATGCATTTGCACTGGCTCCCGAGTCATCACCGCCAAATTCGTTTCCTATATTGACATTGCCTGCAGCATCAATTTTATTTGCAATTTCAATTCTTCCACCCAGGTCAACGCCTCGTATGTTTACATCACCTGTCGACTGGATAAGACCGCCGGGGCGTCTGCCCGGTGTGACAGTCTGTCCGTAAATATTTATTGCACCTGTTTGGGATTTGTCCATAAACTGGGCGTCAACAACACCCTGCTCATTGATAATTTCATCACGGTCAAACTCTACGCCTGAGAGATTTATGACATCTCCGTCAGCAAACGCAATGCCGGATGTCTTTGCAAAACCATTGTCATTAAAGCCAGATACTATGTCGGCTTCATTTCTGGAGTCGATATTGACAAGTTTTCCGTCTCTTATGTTCACACCGTTTCTTGCAAAAATTTTACCTGAAATTTGTGTACCTTCGTAGTCATCTCCCTTGTTAAGCTCAAGAGCATTGAACCGGCTGCCGTCCCATATCAGGCTTCCTGCCTGACCTTCGTTTATAAGAGTCTGGTATGTCTGTTGGGTCGGTGCAATAGTCTGCAGGCTGCCGACGTTCATTATACCGGATTCGCCGACAAATATACCCATAGGCGACACAAACACAACATCGCCGTTAATCTGTCCGTTTTTGATTGCGTTAAAAATACCGTTGATGAGGACTCTGTTGTCGACTAGGTTTACGAATCTGTTTGCGTTTCCGAAAATCTGGTTTACAATATGTCCTTTTGAAATATCAAACTCAGAAAAATGGTGAAATCCGGTGTCGCCGTTTATATATCCGCCCGTAATATTAGTCATATTGCCGTCTGTGGAAACGTTTGTATTTGTATTAAAATTGCCGGTGTTAGGTGTAATATCCGCAAATACAGCCTCAAAGTTTAAAAGCATAAACACGAGAACTGATGCAATTACGCGCTTTGCAAAAACTGCACTCCCTTTATATTCCAACAAATTCCTCATATAATTCCCTTTTGTACTATTGTCTGTTAATTCCGGCATCCGGATACGGGCAATAAACTGGTTTTTGTCACTTTTGTATTTGCGGACAAAATTAACCCAGTCTAGTTATATACATCATAACCTTAGAATTTTATGAAGTAAACAAATTATGACAAAGTCTTAAGAAATTTATGGAGAGGGAGTTAAAACCCCTGAAAAATCCAACTACATGCTGATGTCATTCTGAATGCTTTTCGTCAGATCCATAGATGAGTCGTGTATGTTCTGAATCTTTAAACGCACCAAATCACGCAACACTCCCGAGCCGGTAAGAGAGTGAAGCGGAGTTCACAACGGGCGTTCGCTGCGCTCAGCCCCGCCAAAATCCGCCTCTTGGATTACGGGCGTTCCGTCGGTCTTGCATTCCATTACGAAATTCTACGAATTTCTCCATTCCATCGCCCGACTCCACAACGGGCGTTCGCTGCGCTCAGCCCCGCCCGAATCCGCCTCTTGGATTATTGACGTTCGCAAGGTTTTGCACTCCGCTTTGATTTGCTGCGCAAATCCCGCGTCGTCTACCTTGCTCACATGGCTGTTCGCTCGCCCTTATGGGCTCGACTCCACAGCCGCCAAAATCCGCCTCTTGGATTATTGACGTTCGCAAGGTTTTGCACTCCGCTTTGATTTGCTGCGCAAATCCCGCGTCGTCTACCTTGCTCACATGGCTGTTCGCTCGCCCTTATGGGCTCGACTCCACAGCCGCCAAAATCCGCCTCTTGGATTATTGACGTTCGCAAGGTTTTGCACTCCGCTTTGATTTGCTGCGCAAATCCCGCGTCGTCTACCTTGCTCACATGGCTGTTCGCTCGCCCTTATGGGCTCGACTCCACAGCCGCCAAAA